>NZ_CP046804.1:2807563-3119514 GCF_009763805.1 Vibrio cidicii
CACCAATATCGGGATGACGTTTAATTTGCTTCGGCGACAGGTTGAACTGACGTTTAAATGCGCGGTAGAAGGCTTCTTGGGAATCAAAACCATAATCAAAGGCGATGTCGAGCAGGCGTTTCTGGCTCTGTGCGATCTCCTTCGCCGCTAAAGTCAGTAAACGCACACGATAGTATTGCCCGACACTCAATCCTGTGTGCTGCTTGAATTCATGCTGTAGATGCCACTTGCTGACATTGAGCTTCCTTGCCAGCGCGCTGACATCCAGTTTAGCGGGCAACCAGCTTTCCAGCGCATTGACAATGCGCATCACAAAGATAAACGACCTCATGCCGACAGTTTCGCTCAGTCATAGAGCAAGAACAAAACAACCCGTTTCGCTCCTAGAGGCAGTTCAAAAAAATAACAGTGGCTTTATTGCTCATTTTCCAGCGCGCGCACTTGAGCTTGTAACTTATTGAGCTCTTTACGCATGGCACGCATCTCGTCGTGCATCGGGATGATGTGCGCGACGCGAATCCAAGATTCAACGGTCAATCCCGTTAGGATAAAAGTCCCTGCGACAATCGGCAGCCACATCTCCGTCAGTGCCATGGCCAACAGACACAGAGCCAAACCAAAGGTGAACAGATAACTCTGACTTTTTGCTGTCATACCCATATAACGTGTCAGCATATTGGTACCCTCTCGTTTCAATTCACAACCTTAAAGTAGCATGCGCTGCATGACACGAATATGGCAGCGGTCACGCTCCTTAACGAATAAACACGCATTTCAGAACGGCCGCTGTTTCTGCGAGATTATCCGAAGTTAGACGCAAGATTTACCAAAAAGCGGCACCCAGTGCCAAAGCAACAAACAGCAGCGCGGTTACTTTGCGAATTAAGGCGAGGGGCAGTTTGTCTGCCGAAAGCTTACCAATCAGCACCACAGGCACATTCGCCAACAGCATGCCAATGGTGGTGCCGAGGATCACCCAAGTGAGCGCGTCGGCGTATTGGGCACCGAGAATCGAAGTGGCGATTTGCGTTTTATCCCCCACTTCCGCGATAAAAAACGCGATAAAACTGGCCACAAATGGACCACGATTGGAAATCTCTTCATCGTCGTCGAGTTTATCGGGGATCAGCACCCAAGCTGCCATCGCGAGAAAGCTCACCACCAGCACCCATTTCAACACTTCTGGTGACAGGTAATCGGCCACAACGACACCCAGCCACGCGGCCAAAGCATGGTTAGCAATGGTGGCAAAGAAGATCGCAGCAATGATAGGGATCGGTTTTCGATAGCGGCTGGCTAGCAGCAGGGATAACAACTGGGTTTTATCGCCAATTTCGGCTAAGGCGACGGTAGTAATAGAAATAGCTAAAACGCTCACGACATGCTCAATGGGGCAGGGATTATTATGTTAACCATAGACAAATCTCACGCCCCACCCCGGTTCGTGATGATTTGTCTAAGGTCTTGCTAAACTCGAAGGGCTTCGAGTCTCGAACGCCATGGTGATTTGGCACCAATTATGTTGACGAACGAACCAGATGAAAATGGACCTCATCCAGTAAGCTACTCCCCAAAGACGAGCGCAATTCTAGCCAGCTTCCCCTACCAGCTCAAGTGAGAAATTACACAAAAACTCCCTTTTAAGAAAATTTGGACGAATAAGCCAATAAATTTCCACTAAAGGGGAAATTTGACCACGAATTAATCAAGATTAGCTCTACTCCCATGCAAAATATCTGGGTATACTTGATCGTTATTTTTTATCACTCTAGACAGAAATTTCGCGCGAACCTGACTATGCAAAAATACGATATCAAAACCTTTCAGGGTATGATCCTCGCGCTGCAGGATTATTGGGCCCAACAAGGCTGTACCATTGTTCAACCATTAGACATGGAAGTAGGTGCAGGTACTTCTCACCCAATGACATGTTTACGTGCACTTGGTCCTGAACCAATTGCTACGGCTTACGTTCAGCCATCTCGTCGTCCGACTGACGGCCGCTACGGTGAAAACCCTAACCGCCTTCAGCACTACTACCAGTTTCAAGTGATCATCAAACCATCACCAGATAACATCCAAGAGCTGTACTTAGGTTTCTCTGGAAGTGCTGGGGGTTGACCCGCAAGTTCACGACATTCGTTTCGTCGAAGATAACTGGGAAAACCCAACACTGGGTGCTTGGGGTCTTGGCTGGGAAGTGTGGCTAAACGGCATGGAAGTGACTCAGTTTACCTACTTCCAACAAGTAGGCGGCCTGGAGTGTAAACCTGTTACTGGTGAGATCACTTACGGCATTGAGCGTCTGGCGATGTACATTCAGGGCGTGGATTCTGTTTACGATCTGGTTTGGACCGACGGTCCACTGGGTAAAGTGACTTATGGCGACATCTTTCACCAAAACGAAGTTGAGCAATCCACTTACAACTTCGAACACGCCGATGTGGATTTCCTATTCACCTTCTTCGACCAGTGCGAAAAAGAGTGTAAACACCTACTTGAGCTTGAAAAGCCGCTTCCACTGCCCGCTTACGAGCGTATTTTGAAAGCGGGCCACGCGTTCAACCTACTGGATGCGCGTAAAGCGATCTCAGTCACAGAGCGTCAGCGTTACATCCTACGTATCCGCAACCTCACTAAATCGGTTGCAGAGGCGTACTACGCATCTCGTGAAGCATTAGGCTTCCCTATGTGTAAAAAGGGTGAGGACAAATAAGATGGCAAAAGAATTTCTAATTGAACTCGGTACTGAAGAGTTACCACCAAAGCAACTTCGCACGCTAGCGGAAGCTTTTGCTGCAAACTTTGCAGCAGAATTAAAAGCCGCAGACCTTGCTCATGAAGGCATTAAGTGGTTTGCAACGCCACGTCGTTTGGCGCTTAAAGTCGCTAACCTTGCTGAATGCCAAGCGGATAAAGTCGTTGAAAAACGTGGTCCTGCGATTGCGGTTGCTTTTGATGCAGATGGTCAACCCACAAAAGCTGCTGAAGGCTGGGCTCGTGGTAACGGTATCACGGTTGAACAAGCCGATCGCCTAAAGACAGACCAAGGCGAATGGCTGCTATTCAAACAAGAAGTGAAAGGCCAAGAAGCAAAAGCAGTGGTTGTCGAACTTGCCGCAAAAGCACTGGCTAACCTGCCTATCGCGAAACCAATGCGTTGGGGTGATAAAGAAACTCAATTTATCCGCCCAGTTAAAACGCTAACCATTCTGTTCGGTGATGAACTTATCGAAGGTGAAATCCTTGGCGTAAGTTCGGCTCGCACTATCCGTGGTCACCGTTTCATGGGTGAAGCAGAATTTACTATCGATTCTGCCTCTCAATACCCAGCGATTCTGGAAGAGCGCGGTAAAGTCATCGCTGATTACGATGCTCGTAAAGCCACCATCATTGCTGATGCACAAAAAGCAGCACAACAAGTTGGCGGCGTTGCAGACCTAGAAGATGACCTAGTAGAAGAAGTCACTTCACTGGTTGAATGGCCTGTTGTGCTTACTGCTAAGTTTGAAGAAAAGTTCCTCAAAGTACCTTCAGAAGCGTTGGTTTACACCATGAAAGGCGATCAGAAGTACTTCCCTGTCTATGACGCAGAGAAAAAACTGCTGCCTAACTTTATCTTCGTCTCTAACATCGAGTCTAAAGAGCCTCGCCATGTTATCGAAGGTAACGAGAAAGTGGTTCGTCCACGTCTTGCTGATGCCGAGTTCTTCTTCAACACTGACCGCAAGAGCAAACTGATTGATCGCCTACCTCAGCTAGAAACGGCCATCTTCCAGCAAAAACTGGGCACCATCAAAGACAAAACAGACCGTATCACTGAGCTTGCTGGCTACATTGCTGAGCAAATCGGTGCGGATGTTGAGAAATCAAAACGTGCTGGTCTGCTAGCTAAATGTGACCTAATGACATCAATGGTATTCGAGTTTACCGATACTCAAGGTGTGATGGGCATGCACTACGCGCGCCACGACGGTGAAGCAGAAGAAGTAGCGGTAGCACTTAACGAGCAATACATGCCTCGTTTCGCTGGTGATAGCTTGCCAACCAACGGGGTTTCTGCCGCGGTTGCGATGGCGGATAAGTTGGACACTATCGTCGGTATCTTCGGTATTGGCCAAGCGCCAAAAGGCTCTGACCCATTTGCACTACGCCGCGCATCACTGGGTGTGCTGCGTATCATTGTTGAATACGGCTACAACCTAGATTTAGTCGATCTCGTTGCGAAAGCGAAATCACTATTTGGCGATCGTCTGACTAATGAAAACGTTGAGCAAGATGTGATTGAGTTTATGCTCGGTCGTTTCCGTGCATGGTACCAAGATGAAGGTTTCAGTGTAGACATCATCCAAGCGGTACTGGCTCGTCGCCCAACCAAACCAGCAGACTTTGACCAACGTGTTAAAGCGGTTTCTCACTTCCGTGAGTTGGATGCAGCAGAATCACTGGCAGCAGCAAACAAACGCGTGGGTAACATTCTGGCGAAATTCGAAGGCGAGCTGCCAACTGAGATTGAGCTGTCTGTTCTACAGGAAGATGCAGAAAAAGCGCTGGCTGAAAACGTTGAAGTACTCACAGAAGCGTTAGAGCCTGCGTTTGCAACGGGTAACTACCAACAAGCATTGAGCCAACTTGCTGCGCTGCGTGAGCCAGTCGATGCGTTCTTTGATAACGTAATGGTGATGGCAGATGACGAAGCGTTGAAGAAAAACCGCTTAACTCTGCTTAACAACCTACGTAACCTGTTCTTGCAGATCGCCGATATTTCTCTGCTGCAGAAATAACTCGACGTATCGCCAGATTTGTCGAATAAAATCGGCCAACTCAAGCCCAACTCCTCGGAGTTGGGCTTTGTTTTTCTGCTGTGCCAGATATTGTGCTTTGCCTCGCAATCACATTCAGGTATGTTCAATGTTTACTCGACCAGCCAGCAACGTACTGGCCTTTTAGGTACACAAAGCAATCACAATGAATTAGGTATAAAAACACATGCAGTTTTCAAAGTTTGGTGAAAAGTTTAATCAGTATTCCGGTATTACCCAGTTGATGGACGATTTGAATGATGGTCTACGCACTCCCGGTGCCATCATGCTCGGTGGTGGCAACCCTGCGGCCATTCCAGCCATGCTCGATTACTTTCATCAAGCCAGCGCGGACATGCTGGCCAGTGGCGAACTGGTCGCGGCCCTTGCTAATTACGACGGCCCGCAAGGCAAAGATGTGTTTATAAAAGCCTTAGCGAAACTGCTCAAAGAAACTTACGGCTGGAACATCAGCGAGAAAAACATCAGCCTGACCAACGGTAGCCAAAGCGGTTTCTTCTACTTGTTTAATCTGTTTGCTGGCAAGCAGAGCGATGGGTCGCACAAGAAAATCCTATTGCCACTCGCCCCAGAATACATTGGCTATGCCGACGCGGGAATCGATGAAGATATCTTTGTCTCTTACCGCCCAGAAATTGAACTGCTCGACAATAGCCTGTTTAAATATCACGTCGACTTCGAACAGCTCAAAGTCGATGACTCGGTTGCCGCTATTTGCGCCTCGCGTCCGACCAACCCAACTGGCAATGTACTGACCGATGAAGAGATCGCCAAACTGGATAAGCTCGCGCAAGAAAATAATATCCCGCTGATCATCGACAATGCCTATGGCCTCCCCTTCCCGAACATCATCTTCGAAGATGTGCAGCCCTTTTGGAATGAGAACACCATCTTATGCATGAGCCTCTCCAAACTTGGCCTACCGGGTGTGCGTTGTGGCATCGTCATCGCCAGCGAAGCGGTAACGCAAGCACTAACCAATATGAACGGCATCATTAGCTTGGCACCCGGCAGCATGGGCCCCGCGCTCGGCCATCATATGATCCGTCAAGACGATCTGCTGGCTCTGAGCTCGCAAGTGATTAAGCCTTTTTACCAGCACAAGTCGCAGCGCGCGGTCACGCTGCTGCAAGAGGCGATTCAGGATGTGCGTTTTCGTATCCACAAACCGGAGGGGGCGATCTTCTTATGGCTGTGGTTTGATGAATTGCCAATCACCACCATGGCGCTTTACCAACGTCTTAAAGCACGCGGCGTATTGATTGTGCCGGGAGAATATTTCTTTATTGGCCAAGAAGAGAGTTGGGAGCACGCCCATCAGTGTTTGCGCATGAACTATGTGCAGGACGATGAGAAGATGCAGCAAGGCATCGCGATCATCGCCGAAGAGGTGGCTAAAGCCTACCAACAAGGGTAAGCGCGAAGTTGTGAACTCGCCGATAAACGAAGAGCGCCAACACGGGCGCTCTTTTCTCATCTCAATTGGGTAAGATTTATCTGTTTTCCAGCAACTGGCCGTTACCGATAGCAATCTTACGCGGCTGCATCGCTTCAGGAATTTCACGCACTAAATCGATGTGCAATAGGCCATTTTCCATCGATGCGCCCACCACTTTCACGTAATCGGCCAACTGGAACTTACGCTCAAAGTCGCGCTCTGCGATGCCTTGATAAACGTAGTTTTTGCCTTCTTCCTCTTTACGCTCGCCTTTCACAATCAGCAGATTTTCATTTTGTGTCAGATCAAGCTGCTCTTCAGCAAACCCAGCGACTGCCATGGTGATGCGGTAGTTGTGCTCATCTTTCTGCTCAATATTGTATGGAGGGTAACCGCCTGAGCTGTTTTTCGCCGCATTGGCTTCCATCAGGTTCAACAGACGATCAAAACCAATCGCGTTGCGGTACAGTGGTGTGAAATCTACATTACGCATAATTCTATCCTCTTAATTTAAGCAATAGTCTTGCCCAGTAATGGTCGGGCGAAGAGTTTCCCAAACACCATTCCTCTCAATCGGGACATGGGTGGAACAAGTTGTCAGTCTTGACCCGGTTCATCCTCAACAGAGCAATGCGGGTCACGGTAAAGGCCCTTACGGCGCCTTCACTGACAGATATAAGGACGAGAAAAATCGCTTTCAAGAGTAAAAAGAAAAATTTTTTAACGAAGAACATAGCAGGCATAAAAAAAGCGCGGGCATAGAACCCGCGCTTTATTTGAGCTAGAAAAGAGACTGACTAGACGTCAAGGTTAGCCACTTTTAGTGCGTTGTTTTCGATAAACGCACGGCGCGGCTCAACTTGGTCACCCATCAGTGTGGTAAACAACTCATCGGCACCCACCGCATCTTCGATAGTCACTTGCATCATACGGCGCGTTTCTGGATCCATGGTCGTTTCCCAAAGCTGATCAGGGTTCATCTCACCCAGACCTTTATAGCGTTGCAGGCTAAGACCACGACGCGACTCTTTGATCAACCAATCCAATGCCGCAGCAAAACTGCTGACAGGTTGCGTACGCTCACCGCGTTTCACGTAAGCGCCCTCTTCAATCAGACCATCGAGCGCCTCGGCCAAGTCCGCCAGCTTCTGGTACTCTTTCGAGTTGATCAGATCCACGCTCAGTGGGTAGTTGTGCATCACACCGTGAGTACGTACCACAATCTTCGGTTGGTAACGATCTTGCTCTGCATCGTACTCGACGTCAAAGCTGTATTGGCTTGCGCCCACTTCTTTGGCGTTAAGCTGTTCAACCAACTGCCCCGTCCAAGCCGAAATAGCCGCTTGATCGCTAAATTGCGCTTCGCTCAGGCGTGGCACATAAATCAATTCGTGGATCAGTGCACGCGGGTAACGGCGGCTCATGCGATCCACCAGCTTGATCGCTTCATTGTATTGCTGCACCAGTTTCTCTAGCGGTTCACCCGCCAGCGCAGGCGCGTCGGTATTGACATGCAGTTCGGCGTTATCCAGCGCCAAAGCGATTTGATACTGGTTCATCGCCTCTTCATCTTTGATGTACTGCTCTTGCTTGCCTTTCTTCACTTTGTACAGCGGTGGCTGAGCAATGTAGACGTAACCGCGCTCAATCAGCTCCGGCATTTGACGATAGAAGAAGGTCAACAGCAGCGTACGAATGTGCGAACCATCGACGTCCGCATCGGTCATGATGATGATGTTGTGGTAACGCAGTTTGTCTGGGTTGTACTCGTCGCGGCCAATACCACAGCCCAGCGCAGTGATGAGGGTCGCCACTTCCTGCGAAGAGAGCATCTTGTCGAAACGTGCTTTCTCTACGTTGAGGATCTTACCTTTTAGCGGCAGGATGGCTTGGTTCTTACGGTTACGGCCCTGCTTGGCGGAACCGCCCGCAGAGTCACCCTCCACTATGTAGAGTTCAGACAGCGCAGGATCTTTTTCCTGACAATCCGCCAGTTTGCCCGGCAGGCCAGCGAGATCCAATGCGCCTTTACGACGAGTCATCTCGCGCGCTTTACGCGCCGCTTCACGGGCACGCGCGGCATCGATAATTTTCGAACAGACTTGTTTTGCTTCGCTTGGATTTTCCGCTAAGAAGTCGGCCAGTTTCTCATTCATGGCTGATTCAACCGCTGATTTCACTTCAGACGAAACCAGTTTGTCTTTGGTTTGGCTGGAGAATTTTGGATCAGGCACTTTCACCGACACCACGGCGGTTAAGCCTTCACGCGCATCATCACCCGACGTTGCCGCTTGCGCTTTTTTCGAGAAGCCTTCTTTGTCCATGTAGGTATTCAAGGTACGAGTCAAAGCACCACGGAAACCCGCCAAGTGAGTACCGCCATCACGCTGCGGAATGTTGTTGGTAAAACAGTAGATGTTTTCTTGGAAACCATCGTTCCACTGCATCGCCACTTCCACCGAAATACCGTCTTCACGTTCTGTGTTGAAGTGGAACACTTTTTCATGGATTGGGGTTTTGTTGCGGTTTAGGTGAGTAACGAAACGCTTGAATACCCCCTTCGTACATGAAGTGGTCTTTCTTGTCTTCTTCGCGCTCGTCCTGCAGTTTGATCGACACGCCAGAGTTCAAGAAAGAGAGTTCACGCAGGCGCTTAGCGAGGATGTCGTAATGAAATTCGATGTTGGTGAAGGTTTCTGCGCTTGGCCAGAAACGCACCGTGGTACCGGTTTTTTCGGTATCGCCAACTACCGTTAGCGGTGCTTGCGGCACGCCATGATGGTAGGTTTGTGTATGAATATGGCCGCCACGGTAAATGGTCAACAGCACTTTTTCAGACAGCGCGTTGACGACTGACACGCCCACACCATGCAGACCGCCCGAAACTTTGTACGAGTTATCGTCAAACTTACCGCCCGCGTGCAGCACCGTCATAATCACTTCGGCGGCAGAGACTTTCTCTTCTGGGTGCAGTTCGGTCGGAATACCACGACCGTCATCGCTGACAGAAACCGAGTTATCCTCATGAATCGTGACTACGATGTCTTTACAGTGACCTGCCAGTGCTTCATCAATTGAGTTGTCCACCACCTCGAAAACCATGTGGTGCAGACCGGTGCCATCATCGGTGTCACCGATGTACATACCCGGACGCTTACGAACCGCATCCAGACCCTTCAGTACCTTAATACTTGATGAATCGTAATTATTCGACATGAGTTACTCTCTCATTATTTATCCTTGCTCAATCACACCCTGATCCACATGGAACAGTTTCCCTGCCTCATCTCGCATGTCCGCGATCTGGTTTTCGGTAATTGAGCTTACAAAAACTTGAGCCCCCGTCGCTTTGAGGCAATCTGCCAAACGCTTGCGACGTTGACTGTCTAATTCTGACGCAAAATCATCTATCAAATAAATGCATTGCTTACCGGTCATTTCCGTTAGGTGCTGCCCCTGCGCCAAACGCAGTGCGCACACCATGAGTTTCAGTTGGCCACGTGACAGCACATCTTCCACCGGCGTGCCATTCACTTTGATGCGTAAATCCGCTTTATTCGGCCCACTGAAGGTATAGCCAAGCGCCTGATCCCGTTCGAAGTTTTTCTCGAGGATCTGCTGATAAGGCGTCTCTTTGTCCCAGCCGCGATAGTACTTCAGCTGAATATCAAACTCTGGCAAAAAATCGCGACACAGTTGCTCGGCTTTGCTTTGCATCTGCTCGACATAATGCTCACGCCATTGGCTTATCTGCTCCGCCAAGCGCGCCATTTCTTGATCCCAATAACTGAGTTCACGGTAGCTTCTGGCGGTTTTGAGCAAGGCATTGCGCTGCTTGTTGAGACGCTTAAAGCGCCCCCAAGCATCAAAAAAGGCAGCTTCGCTATGAAACACGCCCCAATCGATAAAAGCGCGGCGATGTTTCGGCCCATCGGTCAACAGATCAAACCCTTCTGGATGAATCAGTTGCAGTGGCAGAACCTGCGCCAACTGAGCGAGCTTTTGCCCAGACTGACCGCCTATTTTAACCTCTGTTGTGCCGTCGCGCTGCTTATTAATGCCAACGGGTAGCTCAAATTGATCCGAGTTCAAAAAACGACCATGAACAAACAGTTGGTCACACTCATTTTGAATCACTCGACCAGTCAGCGCGCTGCGAAACGAGCGACCATGTCCCAATAAGTAGACCGCTTCTAGCACACTGGTTTTACCGCTGCCATTGGGGCCGATAAGAAAGTTAAAGCCTGGTGACAAGGCGATGTCACAGGCTTTGATATTACGAAATTGCTGAATAATCAGACGAGAAAGCGGCATTCAATCAGCTTACAGGCGGATCGGCATCACGACGTACATGGCGCTGTCGTCGTCGACATTTTCAATCAGCGCACTGGCGTTGGCATCCGACATCGAAATACGCACTTTGTCACAGCGCAGTGTATTGAGCACATCCAGCACGTAACTGACGTTAAAGCCAATTTCAATCGCTTCGCCTTCAAAAGAGACATCCAGCATCTCTTCTGCTTCTTCCTGCTCCGGGTTATTGGCGGTAATGCGCATATCACTGCCAGCTAAATTCACCCGTACGCCACGGAATTTTTCATTCGACAAAATCGCCGCACGCGCGAACGATTGACGCAGCTCGTCACAACTGGCTTCAAGCGTTTTTGTGGTGTGCTGCGGCATAACGCGACGATAATCTGGGAACCGGCCATCCACCAGCTTAGAGGTGAAGACAAAGTTATTAACTTCAGCGCGCAGGTTGGAGCTGCCAATTTGCAGCATCACAGGCTGTTCTGGCGCATCGAGCAATTTAACCAGCTCTTGCACCCCTTTGCGCGGCACAATGATCTGTTTTTGTGCGAAATCGGCGCCGAGTGCAACTTGCGAGACCGCCATACGGTGCCCGTCGGTCGCCACGCTGCGCAGGGTGGTGCCATCAATTTCAAACAGCATGCCGTTGAGATAGTAGCGTACATCTTGGTTCGCCATGGAGAACTGCGTCTTCTCAATCAGCGCGCGCAGTTCGCCTTGCGTCAGCGACACTTCAACGTCACTTTGCCAATCTTCAATATTCGGGAAATCGTTGGCTGGCAACGTTGCCAGCGAGAAGCGGCTGCGGCCTGAGCGCAATTGCACGCGATCGCCTTCAAGGACAAAGGTAATCCGCGCGTCATCGGGTAAACCGCGGCAAATATCGAGAAATTTACGCGAGGGCACCGTAATGCTGCCCGCTTCAAATTCCCCTTCCAAGGTGACGCGGCTAATCAGCTCGACTTCCAAATCAGTCGCGGTCATCGACAACTGACCATTATCGACCTTGATTAACAAGTTACCCAAAATAGGCAAAGTAGGACGGCCACCCAGAGCACCGGAGACCTGTTGCAGCGGTTTAATAAAATGACTACGTTCAATGGTAAATTTCATGCTTGGCTCTTTACGCTGTCAGCTCAAATTGGGATTTGCTTAGAATTCTGCCATTTTAACCGATTAGGACGATAAGGTGCGAATCAAGTTCGAGTAATCTTCTTTAATGTCATGGCTCTCTTCACGTAGCTGCTCAATTTTACGGCAGGCATGCAAAACCGTGGTGTGGTCACGGCCACCAAACGCATCGCCGATTTCCGGCAGGCTGTGGTTGGTGAGCTCTTTCGCCAGCGCCATCGCCAGTTGACGCGGGCGCGCAACGGAGCGGGAACGGCGTTTTGAAAGCAGATCCGCCACTTTGATTTTGTAGTATTCCGCGACAGTCTTTTGAATGTTGTCGATGGTGACCAGCTTCTCTTGCAGCGCCAACAAATCGCGCAGCGCTTCACGCACAAAATCGATGGTGATCGGACGACCGGTGAAGTTCGCGTTAGCAATCACGCGGTTTAGTGCACCTTCAAGCTCACGCACGTTGGATCGCAGACGTTTGGCAATAAAGAAAGCCACTTCGTCCGCCAAATGAATTTGGTGATCTTCGGCTTTCTTCATCAAGATTGCCACGCGAGTTTCCAGCTCGGGCGGCTCAATCGCTACCGTCAAACCCCAACCAAAGCGTGATTTCAGACGATCCTCAACGCCACTGATCTCTTTCGGATAGCGGTCTGAAGTGAGGATGATCTGTTGGTTGCCTTCTAAAAGTGCGTTAAAAGTGTGGAAGAACTCTTCTTGTGAACGCTCTTTGTTGGCGAAGAATTGGATGTCATCGATAAGCAGTGCATCGACGCTACGGTAGTAACGTTTGAACTCTTCAATCGCGTTGTTTTGCAGCGCTTTCACCATATCTTGCACAAAACGCTCTGAGTGCATGTACACCACTTTCGCGTTAGGTTTGTTATCCACAATGGCATTGCCGACCGCGTGCAACAAGTGGGTTTTACCTAAACCCGTTCCACCGTATAAAAAGAGAGGGTTGTAGGCACCGCCTGGGTTATCCGCCACCTGACGCGCCGCCGCCAAACCCAATTGGTTTGACTTACCTTCAACAAAGTTATTGAACTTATGTTTCGGGTTCACGTTGGAGCGGTGGTTGATGTCCGCAATCGCTTGGGCATCATCATCCCACGTTTTATGCACTGGTTTACGGGCGTGCAGTTGTGCGGGAGCTGACGACTCCGCCGCCACGTCGGCTGGTGTACGGGTCGGTGCAGGCTTTGGCGCGGCCACGGGCCGACTACCGATCTCAAAGCGCAGATTGGGAATGTCATGACCGCAATATTCCTGCAGCAGGCGATTGATGCTGTTGAGGTATTTATCACGCACCCAGTCTAGTACGAAGCGGTTAGGAGCAAACAAGGTGAGCGTGTTGCCATTGAGCTCCGCTTGTAACGGACGGACCCACATGCTGAATTCTGTAGCTGGTAGCTCTTCTTGAAGCCGCTGCATACATTGCAACCAAAGCGAAGATGACACGGTGCCCCCACGGATGTAAGAAATGATCGGAAAAGATTGGCAATTTTACCTGTTGATAACCGAGATCGCCAGCGATTGATCGAGGATCCAGTGAATAAGATCCAAGTTATTCACAATATTTTCGACATATTTTGCGAGATCATCACACCTTGCCCGCGCTTTACCCACATAAGGATCCACTTTTCCCAGGATCTTCGCCATTTATCCCCAGAATCCACTAAGCGCGCTACCATCTGGTTATGAATCATAACAACTTGTTATTTATTCTAGTGAGACAATTCACATTAACATCACGCCCTATAATTCTGAGGAGTCACAAAATGAAAAACTGGATTAAAGCAAGTATTGCTGCCATTGCTCTGTCTGCCGCGACCACCCAAGCTCTCGCTCAAGAAGTGGTAAAAGTGGGGATGTCTGGCCGTTATTTCCCATTTACTTTTGTACAGAAAGATAAGCTACAAGGCTTTGAAGTCGACATGTGGGATGAGATCGGTAAACGCAATGGCTACCAAATCGAGTACGTGACGGCAAACTTCTCAGGTCTGTTTGGTTTGCTGGAAACCGGACGCATTGATACCATCTCCAACCAGATCACCATCACGGAAGCACGCAAGGCAAAATACCTATTTGCTGACCCGTACGTGATCGATGGCGCGCAAATCACGGTGCGTAAAGGCAACGACAGCATTCAAGGCATTGACGATCTCGCCGGCAAAACAGTCGCGGTCAACCTTGGCTCAAATTTCGAGCAGTTGCTGCGCAGCTATGACAAAGACGGCAAAATCAAGGTGAAAACCTACGAAACGGGCATTGAGCATGATGTGGCGCTCGGCCGTGCCGATGCCTTTGTCATGGACCGTTTGTCGGCACTGGAACTGATCAAAAAAACCGGCCTTCCACTACAATTGGCAGGTAAGCCGTTTGAAACCATCGCCAATGCGTGGCCGTTTGTGAACAATGAGCGCGGTGCTAAGCTGCAAGGCGAAGTAAACCAAGCTCTCGCGGCAATGCGTGCCGACGGTACAGTAGAGAAAATTTCGCTCAAGTGGTTTGGTGCCGATATCACTAAGTAAGTGCACGCACACTCGATAACTCTGTTTTTTACTCAAGGTGGAAGCGCGTATTCCACCTTTTCTCGTCTTTAAAGGTAAGTGATATGGGATTTGATTTTAACTATATGCTCGAGCTATTGCCGATCCTGCTCAAGTACCTTGGTACGACGATGGAGATGGCCGCGTGGGGATTAGTCTTCTCTCTGATCCTTGCCGTTGTACTGGCCAATCTGCGCGTCTTCCGTGTTCCGGTATTAGATCAGCTTAGCCAACTGTACATCAGCTTTTTCCGTGGCACTCCGCTGTTGGTGCAACTGTTCCTTCTCTATTACGGTTTGCCGCAAGTCTTTCCTCTGCTGGTGGGCATCGATGCCTTTTCCGCCGCCGTGATCGGTTTAACGCTGCACTTCGCCGCATACATGGCGGAAAGCATCCGTGCCGCCATCATCGGCATCGACCGAAGCCAAATGGAAGCGAGCTTGTCGGTCGGCATGACCACTAGCCAAGCGATGCGCCGCGTCATTCTGCCACAAGCGACCCGCGTAGCACTGCCTTCCTTGATGAATTACTTCATCGACATGATCAAATCCACCTCGCTGGCGTTTACTTTAGGCGTGGCCGAAATCATGGCCAAAGCGCAGATGGAAGCGTCGTCCAGCTTCCGCTTTTTTGAAGCCTTCCTCGCGGTGGCACTGATTTATTGGGGCGTGGTGTTGATTCTCACCCGCGTGCAAACTTGGGCCGAAGCCAAACTGAATAAGGCGTATGTACGATGATTAAACTGAGCAACATTCATAAACGCTACGGCGACAGCGAAGTCTTGAAAGGGATCGACATTGAGATTAAGCAAGGCGAGATCATCGTCATCATCGGTTCAAGTGGCACCGGGAAATCGACCTTATTGCGCTGCGTTAACTTTCTTGAGCAAGCCGATCAAGGCACCATCACCATTGATGACATCAGCGTCGACACGCAAAATCACAGCAAAGCCGAAGTGTTAGCACTGCGTCGCCGCACGGGGTTTGTGTTTCAAAACTACGCGCTGTTTGCCCACCTGACGGCACGACAAAACATTGCCGAAGGCCTAGTCACCGTGCGTGGCTGGAAGAAAGCCGATGCCCTCAAGCGCGCACAGCAAATTCTGGACGACATCGGCCTTGGCGACAAAGGTGACAGCTATCCCGCCGCGCTCTCTGGCGGCCAGCAACAGCGCGTCGGTATTGGCCGCGCCATGGCGCTGCAACCTGAAACTGCTGCTCTTCGATGAGCCGACTTCAGCGCTCGACCCAGAATGGGTCGGTGAAGTACTGGCGCTGATGAAAAAACTCGCCACGCAACATCAAACCATGCTGGTGGTGACGCATGAGATGCAATTTGCCAAAGAGGTCGCCGACCGAGTGATCTTTATGGCAGAAGGAAACATTGTTGAACAAGGATCTCCACAGGATATCTTCGATAATCCACAAGATCCTCGACTACAAAAATTCCTTCGTCAAGTTGGAGAGCGGTAAAGATCCCAACAAAGATCGCGAGATCCTTGAGATTTTACTCACACTCCGTATAATCCCCCGGCGGATTTTTTTACAGCCCTGCAAAGATTGACACTTTGTGTGACTGTGATTACAATTCCGCCTCTTTGTTGAGAGGCGTCGGTTATTCTTCTTTAATAAAGAGCTTCTTTATATAAAGAAAGCACAATGCCCACGCCGGGTTTAACAAGAACCTAAAACTACTGATCAGTAAGGTAATTACAATGGCTACTAAACGCACTTTTCAACCTTCAGTTCTGAAGCGCAAGCGTACTCACGGTTTCCGTGCTCGCATGGCGACTAAGAACGGTCGTAAAGTAATCAATGCACGTCGTGCGAAAGGCCGTGCGCGCCTGTCAAAATAATCACTAGCTTATTTTGAATACGTACGCGTTCAATCGGGAGTTACGTTTGTTAACTCCCGAGCATTATCAAAACGTCTTTCAGCAAGCTCACCGGGCTGGCTCTCCTCATTTCACTATCATTGCTCGCGATAATAACCTTTCTCATCCTCGTTTAGGCTTGGCTGTTCCCAAAAAGCAAATTAAAACTGCCGTTGGTCGCAACCGCTTCAAACGCATCGCTCGTGAAAGTTTTCGTAACACACAACATCAGCTTCCCAATAAAGATTTTGTTGTGATTGCCAAGAAAAGCGCGCAAGATTTGAGCAATGAAGAACTGTTTAAGTTGTTTGATAAGCTATGGCATCGCCTGTCTCGCCCTTCACGTGGTTAGCGATCGGACTCGTCCGTCTTTATCAAGGTCTCATCAGTCCTCTTCTCGGACCACGCTGTCGTTTTACTCCAACCTGTTCAACCTATGCGATAGAAGCGTTGAAAGCTCACGGTTTGGTAAAAGGATGTTGGTTATCAGGCAAACGTCTATTAAAATGCCACCCTTTGAACGAAGGGGGGTATGACCCCGTTCCACCAGTCCAAAAACAAGACAGAGATAAATAACGATGGATTCTCAACGCAATATCCTGTTAATCGCTCTGGCATTGGTTTCTTTCCTGCTGTTCCAACAGTGGCAAGTAGCAAAGAATCCAGCACCACAAGCGGCTACTCAGGCTCAATCAAGCAGTGCGCTACCTGCACCATCTTTTGCTGATGAACTGGACCCGTCTCCGGCTCAACAGGCATCGGCTAAACTCATCACAGTGACGACGGATGTCCTGACTCTGTCAATCGACACAGTGGGTGGTGATGTGGTAACCGCAGAAACTGAACCAGTATGCGGCTGAGCAGAATTCTCCTGACGCCTTTGTGCTGTTGAAGGACATTCAAGGTCATCAATTTATCGCTCAAAGCGGCTTAGTCGGCCCACAAGGGATCGATTTGAGCAGCAGCAACCGCCCTCAATATCAAGTGAGTGCGGAAAGCTTTACGCTGGCTGACGGTCAAGACGAACTACGCATTCCCATGAGCTATGAAGCCAACGGTCTGCAATACAGCAAAACATTCGTACTAAAACGCGGCAGCTACGCGGTGGACGTTGAGTTTGACGTAGTGAATAACTCCGGCAACAACGCTACTTTCGGTATGTACGCGCATTTGCGTCAAAATCTGATGGACGCGGGCGGCAGCATCACCATGCCAACCTACCGTGGCGGTGCGTACTCAAGCGAAGATACTCGTTATAAAAAGTATAGCTTCGACGACATGCAAGATCGCAACCTGTCGGTTAACCTGCCAAATGGCCAAGGCTGGGCGGCGATGATCCAGCACTACTTTGCTGCTGCGTGGATCCCTCGTAACGAACCAGGCACCAACCTTTACACTCGCGTGATTGGCAACATGGGCGACATTGGCGTACGTATGCCAAACAAAACCATTGCCAACGGCGAAAAAGCGCATTTCAGCGCCACCTTATGGACTGGCCCTAAACTGCAAGATCAGATGGCAGCTACCGCACCAAACCTTGATCTGGTTGTGGACTACGGCTGGTTATGGTTTATCGCTAAACCACTACACATGCTGCTGTCATTTATCCAGAGCTTTGTCAGCAACTGGGGTGTGGCCATCATCTGTTTGACCTTCATCGTCCGTGGTGCCATGTACCCGCTGACCAAAGCCCAGTACACCTCAATGGCGAAAATGC
Organism: Vibrio cidicii; assembly: GCF_009763805.1. Classification (NCBI taxonomy): domain Bacteria; kingdom Pseudomonadati; phylum Pseudomonadota; class Gammaproteobacteria; order Vibrionales; family Vibrionaceae; genus Vibrio; species Vibrio cidicii. Next base: position 2,825,400 of record NZ_CP046804.1, read on the forward strand.
GCATGCTGCAACCTAAACTGCAAGCAATGCGTGAGCGTATCGGCGATGACCGTCAACGCATGAGCCAAGAGATGATGGAGCTGTACAAGAAAGAGAAAGTGAATCCTCTGGGTGGCTGTCTGCCACTCGTACTGCAGATGCCAATCTTTATTGCTCTGTACTGGTCGCTGATGGAATCGGTTGAACTGCGTCACTCACCTTTCTTTGGTTGGATCACAGACTTGTCTGCGCAGGACCCATACTACATCCTGCCGCTACTGATGGGTGCTTCAATGTTCATGATCCAAAAAATGAGCCCAACCACAGTCACAGACCCAATGCAGCAGAAGATCATGACCTTCATGCCAGTGATGTTCACTTTCTTCTTCCTGTTCTTCCCGTCAGGTCTGGTTTTGTACTGGCTGGTATCGAACATCGTCACTCTGATCCAACAGTCTTTGATTTACAAAGCGCTGGAGAAAAAAGGCTTACACACCAAGTAAGTGAACTCAGAGTAAGGAAAGGCGGCCAAAAGGTCGCCTTTTTGTTTTTCGCTGATTACAATTCAGCTAACTGCTTTTTCAGGTCACTGCGACCACAAACAAATAGGTTTCTTTATGACAACAGATACGATTGTTGCCCAAGCCACTGCGCCGGGTCGCGGCGGTGTCGGAATCATTCGCGTCTCTGGGCCAAAAGCCGCTCAGGTGGCGCTGGAAGTGACCGGTAAAGCCCTCAAACCGCGCTACGCCGAGTACCTCCCTTTTACCGCGCAAGATGGTAGCGTGCTCGATCAGGGCATCGCCCTCTATTTCCCCAACCCACATTCGTTTACCGGTGAAGATGTGGTCGAGTTCCAAGGTCACGGCGGCCCAGTCGTGATGGACATGCTGATTAAGCGCATTCTCACCATCAAAGGGCTACGTCCAGCGCGCCCTGGAGAGTTTTCTGAACGCGCCTTTCTCAACGACAAAATGGACCTCACTCAAGCCGAAGCGATTGCCGACCTGATTGACGCTAGCTCGGAAGAAGCGGCCAAATCGGCGCTCCATTCACTGCAAGGTCAGTTTTCCAAACGCATCAACACCTTGGTTGAATCCTTGATTCATCTGCGTATCTACGTTGAGGCCGCGATTGATTTTCCTGAAGAAGAGATCGACTTCTTAGCGGATGGCAAAGTCGCTGCCGACCTGCAAGGGATCATCGATAACCTTGATGCGGTGCGCCAAGAAGCCAATCAAGGTGCGATTATGCGCGAAGGGATGAAAGTGGTGATTGCAGGCCGTCCTAACGCTGGTAAATCGAGCCTGCTCAACGCCCTTTCTGGTAAAGAATCTGCGATTGTCACCGACATTGCCGGCACCACCCGTGACGTATTGCGAGAGCATATCCACATCGATGGCATGCCACTGCACATCATCGATACCGCGGGCCTGCGTGATGCTTCTGATGAAGTGGAGAAAATAGGTATTGAACGTGCTTGGGATGAAATTCGTCAAGCAGATCGCGTGCTGTTTATGGTCGATGGCACCACCACCGAAGCCACCGATCCTCAAGAGATCTGGCCCGATTTTGTTGACCGCCTGCCCAGCAGCATCGGCATCACGGTGATCCGTAATAAAGCCGATCAAACCCAAGAAGAACTTGGGATCTGCCATGTGAGTAACCCGACCTTGATCCGCCTTTCTGCCAAAACAGGTCAAGGGGTCGATGCGCTGAGAAAACACTTGAAAGAGTGTATGGGTTTTTCTGGCCAAAGCGAAGGGGGCTTTATGGCCCGCCGCCGCCACCTCGATGCGTTGCAACGCGCCGCAGAGCACCTGCAAATCGGTCAAGAGCAGCTTGAAGGCTACATGGCAGGGGAAATCCTCGCTGAAGAGCTGCGCATCGCTCAGCAGCATTTAAACGAGATTACCGGTGAGTTCAGCTCTGACGATTTGCTCGGCCGAATCTTCTCCTCGTTTTGTATCGGGAAGTAAAGTGGGCAAATAACGGAAAATAACAGCAAGCAACGGTAGATAACACACTGATTTTATTAGATCGTCATTTGCCGTTAATTGCCAAATCTAGTCCCCAGTTGGTCCCCAATGACATAATAAATGCCGTATTGGGGACCAATTGGGGACAAACATGAAAATTTTCATTGAAAAACGGGCACTTATATCTCTGATGGCACACGTTCACTTCGCTTAGTTTATGACTATGGCTACACCACAAATACGCAAAGTGGACGCCAAAACAAACGTTTTATCCGACGCAGAGCACAGCTACCACTATCAATCTTTCCTGATGTTCTAACTAACTCCCGCTTTCTGAATTGTATATTGATTGATGACACCAACAAAATGACTGTTTTCATTGAGAACAGGTAACGCTGTAATGGCACGTTGACGCATGAGCGCCAGTGCATCGGTGCATAAAATAGATTGAGAAACAGTTACTGCACCAGCTTTAATCAAATTACCCATGGCGGTATCCGGCGCGACGCCCTTGGCAAATGAGCGACGCAAATCACCGTCGGTAAACACCCCATGCAGCTTGCCGTCTGCAACCACTGCGACTAAGCCAAACCCAGTTTGACACATCACTCCCACGGCTTCCTGCAGGCTGGAGTCTGGTGAGCAAAAGGCGTTTTTGTGCGGCGTATCCAGCAGTTGCTCTACCCTGGTCAACAAGCGGCTACCCAAAGAGCCCGCAGGATGAGATAACGCAAAATCATTGTGATCAAAGTTGCGAAGTGTCATCACGGTCAACGCCAGCGCATCACCAAGTAACAGGGTATTTGCCGCACTGGCAGTGGGCGCCAGGCCAAGTGGACACGCTTCTTTTTCTGCCGCGATATCCAGTGCCAGGTGACACTCTTTGGCCAGAAAACTGTTGAGGTTGGCGGTCATCCCTATGGTGGTAATTTCCTGACGCTTGAGCAGTGGCACCATCAGTTTAAATTCATTCGCTTCGCCTGAATTGGAGATCAGGATAACCACATCACCATGACGTGCCATGCCCAGGTCACCGTGTAAGGCTTCTGCCGGATGAACGAAGAAAGCCGGGGATCCGGTGGATGCCAGGGTCGCCGCGATTTTCTTACCAATATGCCCGGATTTGCCAATTCCCGTCACAATCACTTTCCCGCTGCAATTCAAAATGGCCTGACAGGTATCAGCAAACGACTGGTTCAAGGTATTCAGCAGCCGTTTCGCCTGCTCCAGTTTCCTGTTCAATCACGCCACGACCGAGCTGGCAGATTTCTTCAATTGAGTGATGTGTTTCCATGATCATGTCCGGTGTTGTTCGCTCGCTTTGACTTAGCCAATACGGCTGACTAAGCCACGATGTGATTTTCATATCAAAAGATAAATGCTCAGTTAGTTCGATGAGTGTCTTTTAATTTGAAAGAAATGATGCCATTACTTTTACACCAAGTGATGAATGATAGGTAGTGACTTGGCTTACATCTGTGACTTAGAGCAGGCATATGCCGTCTGGATAACGGGTCTCGAATGACAAGACGACTGGCTCTGACTATCACGATGATTCGTTTTGTGTTGGAATTAATATTTTTAAAAACAGCAACTTAAACCAATATCTGGTCGAATGTCCTATAACTATTCCACATGGGCACTATCGCATTTTTCCTCCTGTTGTCATTGACCGTGATGACCGCTTTTGCTCCTTTTAAATTCAACATTCTCCTTTCATTTGTTTTTATTTTGAAAATTATATAATGTGATTTCAATCAACAAAGTGAAAACTTTTTCTTTTAAAATAAAAATCAAAATGAAAGTATAAAAGTGAGCTTTGACACAGAGCCAATAACAACAACGAGGTTTGATTATGGAATGGATAATTCACGGAGCGGAATGGTTTATCGGACTGTTCCAAAAAGGGGGAGAGGTGTTTACAGGTATGGTGACCGGTATTCTGCCTCTCTTAATTGCATTGCTGGTAGCGATGAATGCGCTTATCCGGTTGATAGGCCAAGATCGGGTTGAAAAGCTGGCGCAGCGCAGTGCCGGAAATCCGGTTTCCCGTTACCTGGTTTTGCCAGTGATCGGCACGTTTATATTTTGTAACCCTATGACGCTCAGTCTCGGTCGCTTCCTGCCGGAGCGTTACAAACCTTCCTATTATGCGGCAGCCTCGTATAGCTGCCACTCAATGAACGGTTTATTCCCGCACATTAATCCGGGTGAGCTGTTCGTTTATCTCGGTATTGCCAGCGGTCTGACAACTTTGGGCTTGCCACTTGGTCCCTTGGCCGTCAGCTATCTGCTGGTGGGGGTGGTGACTAACTTCTTCCGTGGCTGGATCACCGATTTTACGACGTCCATGGTCGAGCGTCAGCAAGGCGTCCAGTTGGAACGTCAGGTTCACTTCAGCTAACAGAGGAAATGGAATATGTCTCAGGTATTACGCATACAAAAAGGCAATGGTGGTTGGGGTGGCCCGTTGGAGCTGACCGTCGAAGCCAACAAGAAAGTGGTGTACATCACCGGGGGAACGCGTCCCGCTATTGTAGACCGTATCGCCGAGCTGACTGGCTACGACGCGGTGGATGGGTTTAAAACCAGCATTCCCGATGAAGAGGTCGGCGTGGCGGTGATTGACTGCGGCGGCACTTTACGTTGCGGTTTGTATCCGAAAAAACGCATCCCAACCGTGAACATTCACTCTACAGGAAAAAGCGGGCCGTTAGCGCAGTACATCACAGAAGATATTTACGTATCTGGCGTGCGGGAGAACGATATCCAGTTGCTCGATGGCGACGGCGTTAACGTTCAACCCGTCGTTCGAGACGCAGCACCGCAGGAAGAGAGTAAGTACGACACCAGTAAAAAGCTCACTCAACAGAGTGACAGCCTGCTGGCCCGCATCGGTATTGGTATGGGATCGGTCATGGCAACGTTCTTTCAGGCAGGGCGTGAAACCATTGACACGGTGTTAAAAACCATCCTGCCGTTCATGGCGTTTCGTCTCCATGTTGATTGGGGTGATCATGGCCTCCGGCTTGGGGGATGTGATCGCCAATGCACTAACGCCGCTGGCGCAGAATCCTTTTGGCCTGGTGACGTTGGCATTGATCTGCTCGTTCCCGCTGCTGTCGCCGTTTCTTGGCCCCGGCGCGGTGATCGCGCAGGTGATTGGGGTGCTGGTCGGTACGCAAATTGGTCTGGGAAATATCCCGCCGCATCTGGCACTGCCCGCCCTGTTTGCCATCAATGCTCAAGCGGCGTGTGACTTTATTCCAGTTGGTCTTGGTCTGGCAGAAGCCAAGCCGAGAACAGTCGAGATTGGGGTGCCATCGGTGTTGTATTCGCGCTTTTTGACCGGCGCACCCACCGTGCTGCTGGCCTGGTTTGTCTCCATGTTTATCTATCAATAGGAGGAAGATGCAATGTCACCACTGTATCAGGTAAAGATCGAAAGTATTGGTGAGTTTGCCAACAGCGCGTTGGAAGACGACATGATGATTATTTTCAGCAATGTTGCGCCTGTCGATGCGGCTGAATACTGCTTCATTCACAACCACGACGCGCTGAAAGGCGACATAAAGCCTGGCGGAGTGTTGAAGCTGGGGGTGCAGCAGTATCCGATCACCGCGGTGGGTGAGGTGGTCAACCAAAACCTCGCCGAGCTTGGCCATATCACGATCCGGTTTGACGCGTTGGCGGAGGCTGAGTACCCAGGGTGCCTGCATGTGAATGGTGCCCGTCCACAACAGGTTCGTTGTGGCGATGAAATTGTGTTTTTGAATTGAGTATTCGTGCTCTGCGCCTGTGGCAGAGCACATTTAGAGTAAGGTGTAAGTTATGAGTAAAGTTGCGTTAGTTGTCGGTGGTGGTCAGACTTTGGGTGAATTCCTGAGTCTTGGGCTGGCGGATGAAGGATATCGTATCGCGGTCGCGGATTTGAATGGCCGCAATGCCGAGCAGGTTGCAGAACGTATCAACCGCGAATACGGTCAGGAGACGGCCTTTGGTGTGGAAGTCGATGCGACCAAAGAACAGAGCGTGGTCAACATGGTTCAAAGGGTGGATGACTATTTTGGCCGGATTGATCTGTTAGTCTACAGTGCCGGCGTCGCTCAGGCGGCCAAAATCGATCGTTTCCCGCTGGACGCCTGGCAGATGTCCATTGATGTCAACCTGACGGGATATTTCCTCTGCGCCCGTGAAGCCGCCAAAGTGATGATTCGTGAGCAGCGTGGCGGACGCATTATCCAGATCAACTCGAAATCAGGTAAAGTAGGCTCGAAGCACAACAGTGGTTATTCGGCCGCCAAGTTTGGTGGTGTCGGACTGACTCAGTCACTGGCGCTGGATCTTGCTGAGCATAGGATAACGGTGCATTCTCTGATGCTGGGTAACTTGTTGAAGAGCCCGATGTTCCAGTCTTTGCTGCCTCAATACGCGCAAAAACTGGGTGTCCCAGAATCGGAAGTTGAGCAGATTTATATTGATAAAGTACCACTGAAAGCTGGTTGCGAATATCAGGATGTCCTCAACGTACTGAAGTTCTATGCCAGCGACGAGGCGGCGTACTGCACCGGTCAGTCGATCAATATTACTGGCGGGCAGGTGATGTTCTAATCCATCCCCGTGGATTAAGCCCTATGCTCCGAGAATAAGGGCAACTTATCTTGGGCAGGCCACTGGCTTGCCCCTTTTTAATAGAGAGACGAAAGATGGACTCAACAACGGTACTGATTTATTTTGCCGCCGGTGCATGGGCGATTCAGATTGTATTTGGCTACCTGCAAATCCGCGCGTTCAATCGCATGCTTCAGGCGATGGCGCACAAAGGTCAGGTTAAAATCGGCCGGACTCAGAGCCGCTGGAAACCCAGAAACGGTCGTGGTCCTGGCTGAAGACAGCGCGCACCGTATCGTGGATGCCAAAGTCATGAAGGGTATTTCGGTGTTCGCCAGACCCAAAACACTGTCGTCTTTGATTGGTCAGGTATTTCCGCTGCCTCAAGTGCTTTTGTCTCAGCTCGACATGAATGTTCAGGAAGCGTTAAGCGTCGCAATTTCTAAGCAATAGTGAAAGAATCTCTTTCATTAACTTTTAAATTGAAAAAGAACTGTTATAGACTGTCATGAGTTTAATTATTAAGTCGATGCTATGAATTTAGATAACAGAAGAGCGCAGTTGCTGGATTATCTGCGTGCCAATGGTAAGACGTCAGTCAACAATCTGGCGGATACCTTTGAAACCTCAGGAGCCACAATTCGAAGCGATTTACGTTCTCTGGAAGAAGAAGGGCTGGTGATTCGCCGTTACGGCGCTGCAGAAGCGTGTTCACCGAGTGGTGTCAGCAGTGAAGACCGTTCTATGGATGAGAAACAAACGGTCAACCTAGATCGTAAGTGTCTGATTGCCAAAGCCGCTTCTCAATTGGTGAATGACGGTGATTCCATTATTCTTGATTGTGGCAGCACCACGTTACAGATGGTGCCGCATTTTGAGCGCGTGATGGCACTGACCTTGATGACCAACAGCATTCACATTGTGAATGCCGTCGCCAACTTAGAAGCAGAACACACGGTGCTGATGCCGGGGGGCACTTATCGCCGCAAGTCAGCTTCGTTCCACGGAACATTGGCGGAGCAAGCGTTCAAGCAGTTCTCGTTCGACAAGTTGTTTATTGGTGCTGACGGCTTTGATCTCGCTCAGGGTACCACCACTTACAACGAAGCGTATCAGGTCAGTCAGGCGATGTGCCAGGCTGCAAATCAGATTATTGTGGTGACGGATTCCAGCAAGTTTGGCCGCCGCAGCCCGAATGTGGTGGTGCCGCTGGAGAAAATTGACGTCGTGGTTACCGACAGCCATATTTCGGCAGAAGATGCCGCCTATCTGGAAGGCAAAGGGATTCAGGTGATCACAGTAGATGCCTAGTGTAGATAGAGAATCGTAAGACAGGGAAGCCCAAGGCTTCCTTTTTTGCGTTTTATTTTTCATTTTGTTGTCTCTTTCAACTTTATGCTTTTAGAATGAAAATTCTTGGTGATTAAAATCACGCTTTTTTGTTTTGCCTCTTTTTCAATGTGTCAATAAGGGAAACACTTCGGCTATTCACCGGGTTAATTGAGAGCCGAAAGCATGGATTGGATCGTGAAGGGAGCAGACTGGTTTATCGGTCTGTTTGAAAAGGGTGGTGAGGTGTTTACTGGTATGGTGACACAAGTGCTGCCATTGCTGATCTGTCTGTTGGTTGCGATGAACGCTCTCATTCGTTTTATTGGTCAACACCATATTGAAACACTGGCGCAGAAAAGCGCTTCCAATCCCGTGTCACGCTACCTGTTGTTACCGACGATTGGCACCTTTGTGTTCTGCAATCCGATGGTGCTCAGCCTCGGACGTTTTTTGCCCGAAAAATACAAACCCTCCTATTACGCGTCGGCTTCTTACAGTTGTCACACCATGAATGGTCTGTTTCCCCACGTGAACCCCGGTGAGCTTTTCATCTATCTGGGGATCGCTGCCGGAATCACTCAGCAGGGGTTGTCGCTCGGGCCACTCGCCATTTCTTATTTATTGGTTGGTTTGGTGACAAACTTTTTGCGTGGTTGGGTGACTGACCTCACCACGCAATGGGTCGCCAGACAGCAGGGGGTGACATTGAATGACAAGGTCGATCTGGATTCGGCCGGGGAGAAGGCATGACGGTGTTAAAAGTGATCCGCGGGCAGGGCGGCTGGGGCGGGCCGTTGTTTATTCCAGTGGAGCCAGATAAGAAAATCGTCTACATCACTGCGGGCACTCGTCCGGTGTTCATTGATGAAATGGTGAGCATGACAGGGATGCAGGCGGTGGATGGTTTCGACAGTTTTGTACCCGACGAGTACATTGCCTGTGTGGTGATTGACTGTGGTGGTACGTTGCGCTGTGGGCTCTATCCGAAAAAACGTATCCCGACTCTGAACATCCACGCCACTGGCCAAAGTGGCCCGTTGGCACAATACATTCAAGACGACATCTATGTGTCGGATGTACGCAGTGGTTGTTTTTCCCTGCTCGACCAACGCGATGTGCCCCAACGCGAATCTGCACCTCTGGCTCAAAGTGATACGATTGATACCACAAAAAAACTGACTCAACAGACGGATGGGTTGCTGGCTCGCGTCGGTATCGGGATGGGATCCGTTATGGCCACGTTGAATCAGGCCGGTCGGGAAACGATCGATACAGTACTGAAAACCATTCTGCCGTTTATGGCGTTCGTCTCAATGCTGATTGGTGTGATCCTGGCGTCCGGTTTGGGCGATGTGATTGCGAATGCGTTATCGCCATTGGCCGGAAACCCGCTAGGCCTACTGACGATTGCGTTGATCTGTTCGTTTCCTTTGCTGTCACCGTTTCTCGGACCTGGCGCAGTCATCGCTCAGGTGATCGGCGTTCTTATCGGCACTCAAATTGGTATGGGTACGATACCCCCGCATCTTGCTTTGCCGGCTCTGTTTGCTATCAATGCTCAGGCGGGATGCGATTTTATTCCAGTCGGCCTGGGGTTGGCAGAAGCAAAGCAAGAAACTGTGCAGGTTGGGGTGCCCTCAGTGTTGTACTCCCGGTTTCTAACGGGAGCGCCAACGGTGCTGATTGCCTGGTTCGTGTCGTTCTTCATTTATCAGTGAGGGCATATGTTGAAATATCAGACGACGATCCTCTCGGTAGGAGAGTGCGCCAGAGATGCTTTGCAAGATGATATGGTGATTTTGTTCGGACACAATGCACCGCAAGAGGTGCGGGAGTATTGTTTTGTGCATTCAGGATCGGAGTTGGTCGGACAGATAGATCACGACACCACGTTGCTGATCGGTGAACAGGCATATGTAGTGACGGCTGTCGGCAAAGTGGCCAATCACAACCTAACCAAACTGGGGCACGTGACGCTGAAGTTTGATGGCCAGCGCACGCCTGAATTACCGGGAACAATTCATCTGTTGGGGCCGAAATTATACTCACTCAACACAGGCGATCTTTTAGAATTTGGGTAGCGTGATTCTCTAACAATCGATGTCACTTTCATCCCACATTTTCCATCCAGAACTAGGTGGAAATAGTCTGAGAAGTCTTAACGTGACCATCTCATTGACGCGGCTGCCTTTTTACAGCTGACACTTCCTCTCTTGGAGGAAATCACGCATCATAGACTCGATAACGACTGCAAACCGTTTAAAGGAAGAGCTATGATCCACATTATTACAGGCAGCACCTTAGGTGGGGCCGAATATGTTGGCGATCACTTAAGTGATCTCCTCAATGCCGAAGGGTTGGCAACCACCATCCACAACCAACCTGAGTTAAACGAGATCGCCAATCAAGGCATTTGGTTGATCATCACCTCCACCCATGGTGCGGGCGAATACCCAGACAATATCCAACCCTTTATTGCCGCTCTGCAGAATACGCCTCCCAAAATGAGTGACGTGCGCTACGCGGTGATCGCGATTGGTGATTCGAGTTACGACACCTTCTGCGCCGCTGGCCAGCACGCCCATCATCTGCTGCAAGACATTGGTGCAACCCCCATTACTGAATGCCTCACTATTGATGTACTAGAACATACCGTTCCAGAAGATGCTGCGGAAAACTGGCTGAAAAGTCACTTGCCTCTGTTGCGTTAAACCATATCACCCAACTCCCTCGCCTGCTAGAACGGCAGGCGTTTTATCCACGTACCATCCCCCACCATTTAAACTGCTCATTTATCACACAAACCATCTGTGGATAAACATAGACAAATCCAGTGATCTTCCTATAGTTATCCCAATAATAACTTATCCACTCGCAGTGGTCTGTGCATAACCATCGATTTTGATCCCAGCTAATCCTCACGCTGATCAATTCATGATCACACGATATGATCTAAAACAGATCCATGATCTTATTGATCATTTTTCGCTTATCCACAGGTGAGTAGGATCCTAATAATAGATCCAGTAAAAGATCTTATATAAAGATCTTTATATATATTTAGCCTTCACTTTGATCCGCGCTAAGAGAGAAAACAATTTTCACCCACTGATAAAGAAGGTAGAATACCGCTCTTTTATTTTCTCGATTGAATCCTTTGAATACCTGAGGTCGGTTCATGCTTTATCACGAAAACTTTGACGTCATTGTTGTCGGTGGCGGACACGCAGGAACGGAAGCCGCACTCGCATCAGCTCGCACAGGGCAGAAAACCCTGTTGCTGACTCACAATATTGATACTTTGGGGCAGATGTCTTGTAACCCTGCGATTGGGGGTATCGGTAAAGGTCATCTGGTGAAAGAAGTGGATGCGATGGGCGGTTTGATGGCTGAAGCTATCGATCACGCAGGTATTCAATTTCGCACCCTAAATGCCTCCAAAGGACCGGCGGTACGAGCAACGCGTGCACAAGCGGATCGTGCTTTATACAAAGCCTATGTGCGTCATGCATTGGAAAACACGCCGAATCTAACCTTGTTCCAACAAGCCGCCGATGATCTGATGGTGGAAAACGATCGTGTCTGCGGTGTGGTGACCCAGATGGGGCTCAAATTCCGCGCTAAAGCGGTGGTATTGACCGTTGGCACCTTCCTCGGGGGCAAGATCCACATTGGTCTCGAGAATTTCTCGGGTGGCCGAGCCGGAGATCCACCGTCGATCGCTTTGGCGGATCGTTTACGCGAGCTGCCTTTCCGTGTCGATCGCTTAAAAACGGGTACTCCGCCGCGCATTGATGCGCGCAGTGTCGATTTTTCACAGCTCGAAGTGCAACACGGCGATAATCCGACGCCCGTGTTCTCTTTCATGGGCAATCGCACGCAGCACCCACGTCAGATCCCGTGTTTTATTACCCACACTAACGAACAGACGCATGATGTGATCCGCAATAACCTTGATCGCAGCCCCATGTACGCTGGCGTGATTGAAGGGATCGGCCCTCGTTACTGCCCGTCGATCGAAGATAAGGTGATGCGTTTTGCTGACAAGAACAGCCATCAAATTTTTATCGAGCCTGAAGGGCTAACCACCACAGAACTGTATCCAAATGGCATCTCGACCAGTCTGCCGTTTGATGTTCAAGTACAAATTGTCCGCTCAATGAAAGGGTTTGAGAACGCCCAAATCGTTCGTCCGGGCTACGCTATCGAATACGATTTCTTTGATCCGCGAGACCTCAAACAGACTTACGAAACCAAATTTATTCAAGGCTTGTTCTTTGCAGGCCAGATCAACGGCACCACCGGCTACGAAGAAGCGGCGGCGCAAGGTTTGATGGCGGGTCTCAATGCTAGCCTGTTTAGCCAAGAGAAAGAGGGCTGGAGCCCACGTCGCGATCAAGCCTATATGGGCGTGCTCATCGACGATCTCTCGACCATGGGCACCAAAGAGCCGTACCGCATGTTTACCTCCCGAGCGGAATACCGTCTGCTACTGCGTGAAGACAATGCCGATCTGCGTTTGACCGAGAAAGCGCGTGAACTTGGCTTGATTGGCGATGCACGCTGGGCTCGTTTTAACCAGAAAATGGAAAACATGCAGTTGGAGCGTCAGCGCCTCAAAGAGACGTGGATGAACCCGAACTCGTCAGGCGTGGAGCAGCTCAATGCATTGCTCAAAACGCCTATGTCGCGTGAAGCGAGCGGTGAAGATTTGCTGCGTCGCCCAGAAATGAGTTACGACCTGCTGACTTCCTTACCTGCATTTTCCCCTGCCATGGATGACCGTGAAGCGGCAGAACAGGTTGAAATCCAAGTGAAATACGAAGGCTACATTCAGCGTCAGCAGGATGAAGTCGAAAAATCATTGCGCTACGAGCACACCAAGTTGCCGAGTGATCTGGATTACAAAGAAGTCAAAGGGTTATCAAACGAAGTGGTGCTCAAGCTCAATAATGCCAAGCCTGAAACCATTGGCATCGCCTCGCGTATTTCGGGCATCACCCCTGCGGCGATTTCGATCTTGCTGGTGCATTTGAAGAAGATCGGCCTGTTGAAAGTGGGAGAAGAGCAGCTATGAGTGCACTGCGCGCCAAGCTTGATGCCTTGATCGCCCAAACGTCGCTAGAGGTGTCGGATAAACAGCGTCAGCAACTTATCGGTTATGTTGAGTTGCTGCATAAATGGAACAAAGCTTACAACTTAACCTCCGTGCGCGATCCGCTTGAGATGCTAGTGAAACATATTCTTGATAGCATCGTTGTGTCACCTCATCTGCGTGGCGAACGTTTTATTGACGTTGGTACCGGGCCTGGGTTGCCCGGAATACCTCTGGCCATCATGAATCCAGAAAAAAGCTTCTTTTTGCTTGATAGTCTTGGCAAACGTATCCGCTTTTTGAAGCAAGTGGTGCATGAGCTTGGTATTCATAATGTGACCCCGGTGCAAAGTCGCGTCGAAGCGTTTCAACCAGACGAAAATTTTGATGGTGTTCTAAGTCGTGCATTTGCTTCAATGACAGACATGGTGGAGTGGTGTCATCATCTGCCGAAAACCGATCACGGTGTTTTCCTCGCACTGAAGGGACAACACCCGAAAGATGAAATTGATCAGCTTCCTGACTGGTGCTGTGTGACAGAGATCATATCTTTGACAGTTCCCGAGTTAGAAGGTGATCGCCATCTTGTAATCTTATCGCGCAAGGAATAATAGCGAGGTCATCGTGGGTAAAATCGTAGCCATTGCCAATCAGAAAGGCGGAGTCGGAAAAACGACTACCTGTGTGAATTTAGCGGCCTCTATGGCTGCCACCAAACGCAAAGTTCTGGTTATCGACCTCGATCCGCAAGGAAACGCTACGATGGCCAGTGGCGTCGACAAGTACATGGTGGATGCCACTGCCTACGAACTGTTGGTGGAAGATACGCCGTTTGATCAGGTGGTTTGCACCACCACCACGGGCAAATATGACCTGATTGCGGCCAACGGTGATGTTACCGCCGCTGAAATAAAATTGATGGAAGTGTTTGCTCGTGAAGTGCGTTTAAAGAACGCCTTAGCCGCAGTTCGTGATAACTATGATTTCATCTTTATTGATTGTCCTCCTTCTTTAAACCTTCTTACAATCAATGCCATGGCCGCGGCGGATTCCGTTTTAGTGCCAATGCAATGTGAATATTTTGCATTAGAAGGTTTAACTGCGCTTATGGATACCATTAGTAAGTTGGCTGCGGTGGTGAATGAAAACCTCAAAATTGAGGGGTTACTGCGTACCATGTACGACCCGCGCAACCGCCTTTCCAATGAAGTCTCCGATCAACTGAAAAAGCATTTCGGTAGCAAGGTATATCGCACGGTGATCCCACGTAATGTGCGGCTGGCTGAAGCGCCAAGCCACGGGAAACCAGCAATGTACTACGACAAACACTCAGCAGGCTCAAAAGCGTATCTTGCGCTCGCTGGTGAAATGCTGCGTCGAGAAGAAATCCCAGTTTAACCTTAACCGAAGGAATTCGTCCCCATGACTAAGCGTGGTCTAGGAAAAGGACTGGATGCTCTGCTGTCCACCAGTTCATTAGCTCGTGAAAAACAACAAATCGCCACCCACAGCCAAAGTTTGTCGGCCGAAGGTGAATTGACCGATATTGCTGTTGGTCACTTGCAACCCGGGATTTACCAGCCACGTAAAGACATGTCTCCACAAGCGTTGGAGGAACTGGCAGCCTCCATTCAATCACAAGGCATTATTCAGCCGATTGTGGTGCGTGCGCTCAATGATGGCCATTTCGAAATTATTGCTGGCGAGCGCCGTTGGCGTGCGGCTAAGCAGGCAGGGTTAAAACGCGTGCCTTGTCTGGTGAAAAATGTTGAAGATCGCGCTGCGATCGCCATGGCATTGATCGAAAATATTCAGCGTGAAGATCTCAATGCGATCGAAGAAGCTCAGGCATTAGAACGGCTGCAAGATGAGTTTGCCCTGACGCATCAGCAAGTGGCGGATGTGATTGGTAAATCGCGAACCACAGTGAGCAATCTGCTCCGATTGAATAGTCTTGAGCCTGAAGTGAAACAATTTGTCTCGCAGAAGCTACTGGAAATGGGCCATGCCAGAGCCTTGTTGGCCTTGGAAGGTGAGCAGCAAGTTGAAGTGGCTCAGCAGGTCGCCAGTAAGTTGTTGACCGTACGCCAGACCGAACAATTAGTGAAAAAGTGTTTAACACCTAAGGTTGAGCAAGAATTGCCATCAAAGGATGAAGAAACACAACAAATGTCACAAAAATTGAGTCAACTGTTGGGTGCTAAGGTTTCTATTGTGAGATCCATGAACGGCAAAGCAAAATTGACAATTAGTCTTGATGAGCCTCACAAATTAGAGCAACTAATTGCCAAGCTAGAAAGCTAAATGAGATAATTGATTTAGGTCAATTATGCAAAAAATCATTTTTTGTACGAAAGTTGTCGGTTTGTAAACAAAACTGTAAGTTTTTGCTGCGTTTTAATTGCAATCGGTTGGACTCACCGTATAATTTTCGCCAATTTCCCTCACCCCTAAATGAAGACAAGGTGATATGGGAGTTACTAGAGGTACGAATACATGGTAGCTGCGTTAGCCAGGCCAGGACGAGAGCTTGCAAAGCAATTGTTATTGATCGAGGCTGGCGCGGTTATTTTGCTGGCAGCAGGAATGGCGGTGGCTGTTAATGCTGAATGGGGGTTTTCATCGCTAATAGGCGGTAGCATTTTTGTTGCGGCTAATGCGGTGTTTTCTGTTTGTGCGTTCCTGTTTGTGGGGGCTAGGGCGGCGAAATACGTTGCCATTTCCTTTTATACAGGTGAAGCGCTGAAGATCCTCATTACAGTAGCGCTATTTTCTGTGGCCTACATGTATATGCAGGTGGAACTTGTTCCCCTGAAACTAACCTATTTGCTGGTTCTCGGTATTAATATCTTTGCGCCAGCGCTATTCATTAACAACAAAAAATAGGATGAGTTATGGCTGCGCCAGGTGAAGCGCTAACAGCTTCCGGTTACATCACTCACCACCTTACCAACCTTTCAACTTACAAGTTGGGGCTGGTGGCGGAAGAGACGAGTTTCTGGAACGTACATATCGATAGTCTGTTTTTTTCGTGGTTTACAGGTCTAATTTTCCTCGGAATTTTTTACTCTGTGGCGCGCAAAACAACAGCCGGTGTACCAGGTAAGCTTCAGTGTGCTGTAGAAATGGTTGTAGAATTTGTCGCCACAAACGTCAAAGACACATTCCATGGACGCAACCCGCTGATTGCACCTCTAGCACTGACTATCTTTTGTTGGGTATTCTTTATGAACTTGATGGACCTTGTGCCTATCGATTTCCTACCATACCCGGCAGAGCATTGGCTCGGTATCCCTTATTTGAAAGTGGTTCCGTCGGCTGATGTGAATATCACCATGGCTATGGCACTAGGCGTTTTTGCTCTGATGATTTACTACAGCATCAAAGTGAAAGGTCTGGGCGGGTTTGCCAAAGAACTGGCTTTACACCCATTCAACCACTGGACAATGATCCCATTCAACCTACTAATCGAAGTGGTATCGCTACTGGCGAAACCTCTCTCTCTTGGTATGCGTCTGTTTGGTAACATGTTCGCGGGTGAGGTTGTATTCATTCTTTGTGCGGCAATGCTACCATGGTATCTACAATGGATGGGCTCACTACCATGGGCGATCTTCCATATTCTGGTAATCCTGATTCAGTCATTCGTGTTCATGATGTTAACGATTGTTTATATGTCAATGGCCCACGAAGACAGTGATCATTAATTTTGTTTATTCTTATTAGACTTTTAGTTAATCGCTATAATTGGAGATAGTAATGGAAACTGTACTAAGCTTTTCTGCAATCGCAGTAGCAATCATCGTTGGCCTATGTGCTCTAGGCACTGCGGTAGGCTTCGCTGTTCTAGGTGGTAAATTCCTAGAAGGTGCTGCTCGTCAACCAGAAATGGCGCCTATGCTTCAAGTTAAGATGTTCATCATCGCAGGTCTACTTGATGCGGTTCCAATGATCGGTATCGTAATCGCACTTCTATTCACGTTCGCAAACCCATTCGTAGGTCAACTAGCTGGTTAATCATCGGTTTTGAACGACAAGCGTCAGCTTGTCTTTGATTAACACTAACTCGAATAGAGGGGTAGCTGTTGTGAATATTAACGCAACTCTGCTAGGTCAAGCGATTTCGTTTGCGATGTTTGTGTGGTTCTGTATGAAATACGTATGGCCACCAATCATGCAAGCGATTGAAGAGCGTCAGAAGAAAATTGCTGACGGTCTGCAAGCAGCGGAACGTGCTGCGAAAGACTTAGATCTAGCGCAAGCTAATGCTTCTTCTCAAATGAAAGAAGCGAAGCGCACAGCAACTGAGATCATCGATCAGGCCAACAAACGTAAAGCACAGATTATTGATGAAGCTCGCGAGGATGCACAGGCAGAACGCCGTAAGATCCTTGCGCAAGCGGAAGCAGAAATTGAAGCTGAGCGTAATCGTGCCCGCGATGAACTGCGCAAACAAGTTGCAACTCTGGCTGTCGCTGGTGCAGAGAAAATCCTTGAGCGTTCAATCGATAAAGATGCGCACAAAGATATTCTCGATAACATTACTGCAAAACTTTAAGTTTGGGGGCGCTTATGTCTGATTTGACTACAATCGCACGCCCCTATGCTAAAGCAGCATTCGACTTTGCCGTAGAAAAGAAACAACTAGACCAATGGGGTCAAATGTTGTCTTTCGCTGCGGAAGTTGCCAAGAACGAACAAATTAGTGAACTGTTGTCCGGTTCAATGTCAGCGGATAAGTTGACTGAGCTATTTGTAGCGATTTGCGGCGAACAAGTGGATGAACATGGCCAAAACCTTTTGAAGGTGATGGCTGAGAATGGCCGATTGAAGGCCCTTCCTGATGTTTGCAAACAGTTCTTTGTTCTGAAAAAAGAGCATGAGAAAGAGATTGATGTAGAAGTTATTTCTGCAACAGAACTTTCTGATGAACAAGTGGCAAATATCAGCAGCAAACTTGAGCAGCGTCTTGAACGCAAAGTGAAGCTGAATTGCAGTATAGATGAGGCCCTACTTGGTGGGGTGATTATTCGAGCCGGAGACTTAGTCATCGATAACTCAGCACGTGGTCGTTTGAACCGCCTGAGCGATGCATTGCAGTCTTAATGGGGATTGGAGCATGCAACTTAATTCCACGGAAATCAGCGATCTAATCAAACAGCGTATTGAATCGTTCAACGTTGTTAGTGAAGCTCGTAATGAAGGTACTATCGTATCGGTAAGCGATGGTATCATTCGCATTCACGGCCTAGCGGACGTGATGCAAGGTGAAATGATTGAATTACCGGGTGGCCGTTATGCACTAGCACTTAACCTTGAGCGTGACTCGGTAGGTGCGGTAGTCATGGGCCCATATGCTGACCTTAAGGAAGGCATGAAAGTAACAGGTACTGGCCGCATTCTTGAAGTGCCAGTAGGTCCAGAAACTGCTTGGTCGCGTAGTGAACACACTGGGTGAGCCAATCGACGGTAAAGGTCCAATTGAAGCCAAATTGACTTCTCCTGTTGAAGTGATTGCACCGGGTGTAATCGACCGTCAATCGGTTGATCAGCCTGTACAAACTGGTTATAAGTCCGTTGACTCCATGATCCCAATCGGTCGTGGTCAGCGTGAACTTATCATCGGTGACCGTCAAACTGGTAAAACAGCGATGGCGATCGATGCAATCATCAACCAGAAAAACTCTGGTATCTTCTCTATCTACGTTGCGATTGGTCAGAAAGCTTCTACTATCGCTAACGTAGTACGTAAACTGGAAGAGCACGGCGCTCTGAAAAACACCATTGTTGTGGTGGCTTCAGCGTCTGAATCTGCTGCACTGCAATACCTAGCGCCATATGCAGGTTGTGCAATGGGCGAATACTTCCGTGATCGTGGTGAAGATGCGCTGATTGTTTATGATGATCTTTCCAAGCAAGCTGTTGCTTATCGTCAGATCTCTCTACTTCTGAAGCGCCCACCAGGTCGTGAAGCATTCCCAGGCGACGTATTCTACCTCCACTCTCGTCTACTAGAGCGTGCTGCTCGTGTAAACGCAGACTACGTAGAGCGTTTTACTAATGGTGAAGTGAAAGGTAAGACCGGTTCTCTGACCGCGCTTCCTATTATCGAAACTCAAGCTGGTGACGTTTCTGCATTCGTACCGACTAACGTAATCTCGATTACTGACGGTCAGATCTTCCTGCAAACTGAACTGTTCAACGCGGGTGTTCGCCCAGCGGTTGACCCAGGTATTTCAGTATCTCGTGTAGGTGGTTCTGCTCAGACGAAAATCATCAAGAAGCTATCAGGTGGTATCCGTACCGCGCTAGCAGCTTACCGTGAATTGGCGGCGTTTCGCTCAGTTCTCTTCGGATCTTGATGAAGCGACTAAGAGACAGTTGAACCACGGTCAAAAAGTAACTGAACTGATGAAGCAGAAGCAATATGCTCCGATGTCAGTTTTTGACCAAGCGTTAACTATCTTTGCGGCAGAGCGCGGCTATCTAAGTGATGTAGCACTGAATAAAGTGCTGGATTTCGAAGCGGCTCTACTATCGTATGCTCGCGGTCAATACGCTGAACTAGCAGCGCAGATCGACAAGACGGGTGCTTACAACGATGAAATCGAAGCTCAGTTCAAGAAACTGGTTGACGATTTTAAAGCAACCCAAACTTGGTAATAAGTCGGTGGCAGTGGCTGCCACCAACTAATGGAGAGTAACGATGGCCGGCGCAAAAGAGATACGTAGTAAAATCGGTAGTGTTAAAAGCACTCAGAAGATTACGAAAGCGATGGAAATGGTAGCAGCTTCAAAAATGCGTCGTTCTCAAGACGCCATGGAAGCTTCTCGTCCATACGCGGAAACAATGCGTAAAGTGATCGGTCATGTGGCAAACGCCAGTCTAGAATATCGTCATCCGTATCTAGAAGAGCGTGAAGCCAAGCGTGTTGGTTACATCATCGTTTCCACCGACCGCGGTCTGTGTGGCGGTTTGAACATTAACGTGTTTAAAAAAGCCCTTACAGACATGCAAGCGTGGAAAGAGAAAGGTGCTGAGGTCGAACTGGCTCTGGTTGGTTCGAAAGCAACGGCTTTCTTTAAAAGCAGCGGCGCTAAAGTAGCGGCTCAGGTGTCTGGTTTGGGCGATAGCCCGAGTCTTGAAGACCTGATCGGCTCAGTCAGCGTTATGTTGAAGAAATACGATGAAGGTGAACTGGACCGTTTGTTTGTGGTATCGAACAAATTCGTTAATACCATGGTTCAGCAACCAACGATCGATCAATTGCTACCTTTGCCTAAATCGAATAGCGAAGAGATGCAGCGTCAGCACTCATGGGACTACATCTATGAGCCTGAACCAAAACCTCTGCTTGATGCCCTGTTGGTGCGTTACGTAGAGTCTCAGGTTTACCAAGGTGTGGTTGAGAACCTTGCTTGTGAGCAAGCGGCTCGAATGATTGCGATGAAGGCTGCAACCGATAACGCGACTAACCTGATTGAAGATTTGGAACTTGTGTACAACAAAGCCCGTCAGGCGGCGATCACACAAGAACTGTCGGAAATCGTTGGTGGTGCAGCAGCGGTTTAAGCTTAGGTTAAACGAAACAGTTTAGAGGATTAACGATGGCTACAGGTAAGATCGTACAGATCATCGGTGCGGTAGTCGACGTAGAGTTCCCACAGAGCGATGTACCAAGTGTATACGACGCTCTAAACGTAAAGGACTCAAAAGAGCGTCTTGTTCTTGAAGTTCAGCAACAGCTAGGCGGTGGCGTAGTTCGTTGTATCGTGATGGGTAGCTCTGATGGTTTACGTCGTGGAGTAGAAGTGGTAAATACTGGCGCTCCAATTTCAGTGCCAGTAGGTACTAAGACCCTAGGTCGTATCATGAACGTGCTTGGTGATGCGATTGACGAGCGTGGTGAAATCGGTGCAGAAGAGCTGTACTCAATTCACCGCCCTGCGCCTAGCTACGAAGAGCAGTCAAACGCGACTGAACTTCTAGAAACGGGCGTTAAAGTAATCGACCTAATCTGTCCATTCGCTAAGGGTGGTAAGATCGGTCTATTCGGTGGTGCAGGTGTAGGTAAGACCGTTAACATGATGGAACTTATCAACAACATCGCACTGCAACACTCAGGTCTGTCTGTATTTGCCGGTGTTGGTGAGCGTACTCGTGAGGGTAACGACTTCTACCACGAAATGCAGGAAGCGGGCGTTGTAAACATCGAGAAACCAGAAGAATCGAAAGTAGCGATGGTTTACGGTCAGATGAACGAGCCACCGGGCAACCGTCTGCGCGTTGCACTGACTGGTTTGACAATGGCAGAGCGTTTCCGTGACGAAGGTCGTGACGTTTCTCCTATTCGTTGACAACATCTACCGTTACACGCTAGCTGGTACAGAAGTATCTGCACTACTAGGTCGTATGCCATCTGCGGTAGGCTACCAGCCAACGCTAGCAGAAGAGATGGGCGTACTGCAGGAGCGTATCACGTCAACCAAACAAGGTTCTATCACCTCTGTACAGGCGGTATACGTACCTGCGGATGACTTGACTGACCCGTCTCCAGCAACCACGTTCGCGCACTTGGATGCAACGGTTGTACTTAACCGTAACATCGCAGCGATGGGTCTGTACCCAGCGATCGACCCACTGGATTCGACCTCTCGTCAGCTAGATCCACTGGTTGTTGGTCAAGATCACTACGACACTGCTCGTGGTGTTCAGCAGACACTTCAGCGCTATAAAGAGCTGAAAGACATCATCGCGATCCTAGGTATGGATGAGCTGTCTGAATCGGACAAGCAAGTGGTTGCACGTGCTCGTAAGATTGAGCGTTTCCTAACTCAGCCTTACCACGTAGCGGAAGTATTTACAGGTGACCCAGGTGTTTACGTATCTCTAAAAGAGACTCTACGTGGCTTCAAAGGTCTGCTAGCTGGTGAATACGATGACATTCCAGAGCAAGCGTTTATGTACTGCGGTACGATTGACGATGCTATCGAGAATGCGAAGAAGCTATAAGGCTAACTAGGAGGCGATATGGCAGCAATAACCTTTCATCTGGATGTGGTGAGCGCGGAGAAGAAAATCTTCTCTGGTCGTGTTGAAACCTTTCAGGTGACCGGTAGCGAAGGTGAGCTGGGTATTTTCCACGGCCACACACCGCTGCTGACCGCTATCAAGCCTGGTATGGTGCGTATTGTGAAGCAACACGGCCACGAAGAGTTCATTTATGTCTCTGGTGGTATCGTTGAAGTTCAGCCTGGCACGGCAACCGTGCTGGCTGATACTGCGATTCGTGGTGAAGAGCTAGACGCAGCGAAGGCAGAAGAAGCGAAACGTCGTGCTAAAGAGAACATTCTCAATCAGCATGGCGATATGGACTTCGCACAAGCGGCCAGTGAACTGGCTAAAGCCATTGCTCAGCTTCGTGTAATCGAGCTGACAAAGAAACGTCGTTAATTGTAGCGGTGTTTTAGTAGTGATAAAGGCGGTCATTTGACCGCCTTTTTGCTTATTTTTTATCAGAAATTTTTATCATCAAGTTAACTAATATCAATTAGCTGGGTAAAATAAGCGCCAATATTTTTGTAAAACGTCATAGGTTAGAACAATGAAATTTAGCGCGGTGATTCTCGCGGCGGGTAAAGGTACCCGTATGTATTCCAATATGCCCAAGGTATTGCACACATTGGCAGGTAAGCCGATGGTCAAGCATGTGATAGACACTTGCACTGGCCTTGGCGCACAAAACATTCATTTGGTGTACGGCCATGGTGGCGATCAAATGCAAGCTGCGCTGGCTGATGAGTCAGTTAACTGGGTATTACAGGCTCAGCAGTTAGGGACGGGGCACGCGGTCGATCAAGCCTCAGCGCAGTTCCAAGATGACGAAAAAATTCTGGTGTTGTACGGTGATGTACCGCTCATCTCTTCCGAAACGATTGAAAGCTTATTGGATGCACAGCCCAAAGGCGGTATTGCTCTTTTAACTGTAGTGCTGGATAACCCAACCGGTTATGGCCGTATTGTGCGTAAAAATGGCCCTGTTGTGGCGATCGTTGAGCAGAAAGATGCCAATGAAGAGCAGAAACTGATCAAAGAGATCAACACAGGAGTGATGGTTGCGACAGGAAGCGATTTGAAACGTTGGTTATCAGGACTCAACTGCAACAACGCTCAAGGTGAATACTATCTGACCGATGTGATTGCGGCGGCGCACGACGAAGGCAATGCGGTGGAAGCGGTGCATCCGGTCAATCCGATTGAAGTGGAAGGCGTGAATGACCGTATTCAACTGGCTCGTTTAGAGCGTGCTTTCCAATCTATGCAGGCGAAAAAGCTGCTTGAGCAAGGCGTGATGTTGCGTGATCCTGCGCGTTTTGATCTGCGTGGTGAGTTGCAATGCGGTATGGACTGTGAGATTGATGTGAACGTGATCATCGAAGGTAACGTCTCTCTAGGCGACAACGTAGTGATCGGCGCGGGTTGCGTACTGAAAGACTGTGAAATCGACGACAACACCATCATTCGTCCCTACAGTGTGATTGAAGGTGCTACCGTTGGTGAGCAGTGCACCGTGGGGCCGTTTACCCGTCTGCGCCCTGGTGCGGAAATGCGCAATGATTCGCATGTGGGTAACTTCGTTGAAGTGAAAAATGCGCGCATTGGTGAGGGCTCGAAAGCCAACCATCTGACCTATCTTGGTGATGCGGAAATTGGCCAGCGCACTAACATTGGCGCAGGAACCATCACCTGTAACTACGATGGCGCGAATAAGTTTAAAACCATCATTGGTAATGACGTGTTTGTTGGCTCAGATAGCCAACTGGTGGCTCCAGTGACGATTGCCGATGGCGCAACCATTGGTGCTGGCACCACGTTAACTAAAGATGTTGCTGAAGGTGAGTTAGTGATTACTCGCGTTAAAGAACGTAAAATTGCTGGCTGGCAGCGTCCTGTAAAGCAGAAATAACAAAAATCGCCGCTCAATTGAGCGGCAATTTTTTTGCAAAAAGGATTATTCGTCGCTAACTACGCGCGCGTTGTCAGGCGTCGTGAAATGCTTTGACAGCTCACGATTGGATATCACATAACCCATCCATAACCCACCCATACAGAGAATGATCGCCATCCCTGTCACCGCTTGCGCTTGGCTGGCAAGCGCTGCAACTAAGGCACTCGATAAACTGCTGACGGTGATTTGCAAACTGTTTTGCAAACCTGCGGCCGTGGCTGGGCTTTGCTTGGCACTGGCAAGTGCGCGGTTAACCACGATAGGGTAAAGGGCACCATTGGCCACGGCAATCAAACAGAATGGCGCTAAGATGGGCCAAATCGAGGTTAACTGCCATTGTGATGCAATGAAAATCAGCAGCGCCGCAACGCTAAACAGACCAATCAGTTGACGAAGGACTTTTTCATCACCAAATTTGCGCACGCCGACTTTGCCTAAGTATCCGCCAAGCATAAACGCGATGGTTTGCGGTACAAAGCTCATGCCGATATCTTTGGCATCGTAGCCAAGTTTCGCCATGATCTCTGGCATACCGGTCAGGTAAGCAAAGAAAGCGGCAGACGCAGTGGCGAACATCATCACGTTACCTAAGTAGGTTTTTGAGCTGAGCAGATGTTTGATATCCGATTTCACACTGCTTTGCTTTGGCTCATTGGCGACACTAGGCTGTGCCATTGTTGCCGCAACCAAGACCAGTCCCAGTACCGTTAACGCGACAAAAATACTGTGCCAACCAAAGCTATCTGCTAATACAACACCCAACTGAGGAGCGAGCGCGGGAGACAGTGCCACCAGCGGCATAATGGTAGCAAAAATTTGTTGGCTACTGCTGGAGTAACGTTTGATGACCATGGCTTGCCAGATCACGGCCGGCGCACATACCCCGATCGCTTGCACAAAACGCAAGCTGAGCAGTTGCCAAACTTGATCACTGAACGCCAAACCAAATGAGGCCAGCGTAAACAGAGCAAGGCCAGCTGCCAAGGTATTACGGTGGCCAAACTTATCAGAGGCAAGGCCCCAAAGCAGTTGACCGACGGCCATGCCGACCAAGAAGACCGTCAGAGAGAGCGCGATCTGTTCTGGCCCGGTCATAAAATCAATTTCCATCGCTTTAAACGCGGGGAGATACATGTCTGTTGCGACAAAGCCGAGCATCGAGAGGGCTGCAAGATACACAAGCTGCATTTTTGAAATGTTCATAGTTATTCCATTCAATTTTTTTCACTACAAATGTTTTGTGATCAGTTGGCGCCAACCCTGATTTATATGCTCTACTATTCTATTTTTCGCATTTGAAAAAATAAAACGCTAAAATTCGTAGTTATTAATCAAAATTTTTGAAAGGTAGACTGTGTTTTCAAAACCGTCGCTAGAAATGTTGGATACCGTCGCTCGTTTAGGCAGTTTTACTGCCGCCGCTGAGGTGCTGCACAAAGTGCCTTCGGCCATCAGCTATGGTGTGCGTCAGGTGGAACAAGAACTTGGCGTGTTGCTGTTTCGCCGTTTACCGAGAAAAGTAGAACTGACTCCTGCTGGTGAGCTGTTCATCGCGGAAGCACGCATGTTGCTAAGGCAGATGGAAGAAGTGAAGTCGCAGACGCGGCGCGCGGCGCAAGGCTGGCAATCTACGCTCAAGTTAACGCTGGATAACGTGGTCAAGCTCGAAAAGCTCAAGCCTTTAGTTGAGGATTTCTACCGCGAATTTGATTTTGCAGAGCTGCAAATCAATATGGAAGTGTTCAATGGTTCTTGGGAAGCGATCGCTCAAGGGCGTGCGGATATCGTCATCGGCGCCACCTCCGCCATTCCTGTTGGGGGCGATTTTGAAGTGCGCGATATGGGACGATTGGATTGGGTTTTTGTCATGTCACCAGCTCATCCTTGCGTGCGTCAGCAAGTGCTCACTGAAGCGTTTGTCAGCCAGTTTCCGGCGATCTGTTTAGACGATACCTCAAGCGTGTTACCTAAGCGCCATACCGGCCATTATCCGCAGCAGCGGCGTTTGTTGTTACCCAACTGGTACAGTGCCATCGAGTGTTTAAAAAATGGCGTTGGCGTCGGTTATATGCCCCGTCATATTGCCATGCCACTCATCAACGACGGTGTGCTGGTGGAAAAGGTGCTACCGGACGACAAACCGCTGAGTCAATGCTGCTTGGTATGGCGCAAAGATGATAATCACAAGTTAATTCAGTGGATGGTGGATTACTTGGGGAACTCACATCAATTGCATCAAGATTGGTTGCTGAGCTAAAAAAACGCCCCGTGTATAACAGGGCGTTTGGATCGAGTTAGGAAAGAAAGAAACGGTAGGATGGGTTATCCGTGACATCTTTGCATTGGTAGCCAAGTTCGCGCAAATGCGCCGAAAAGCGAGATAAATCAAGCTCATCAAGCTCAAAACCACACAATACTCGGCCATAATCGGCGCCGTGGTTGCGGTAGTTAAACAAGCTGATATTCCAATGCGTGCCCAGTGTGCTGAGGAATTTCAGCAGCGCGCCCGGGTACTCGGGAAATTCAAAGCTGTATAAGCGCTCTTTGAGGGGTTTGGACGGTTTACCGCCAATCATGTAGCGCACGTGCAGCTTGGCCATTTCGTCATCAGAAAGGTCCACCACCGGATAGCCACCCTCGCGCAAGTCGCGAATGATGCCATCGAGTTCCTCTTGGCCGTTTTGCAGGCGAACACCGACAAAAATATTGGCCAGCGAGTCGTCGTTGTAACGGTAGTTGAATTCCGTTACCGCACGTCCACCAATCAAATGGCAGAACTCAAAAAATGCGCCTTTACGTTCGGGAATGGTCACCGCAAGCAAGCCTTCGCGTTTCTCACCCAGCTCACAACGTTCAGAAACATAACGCAAACCGTGGAAGTTGGTATTGGCACCCGAAAGTACGGTACCCAAGTTGCGCCCTTTGAGCTTGTGCTTTTCCGCGTACTTTTTCAGCCCAGCCAGCGCCAGCGCTCCGGAAGGCTCGGCAATCGCGCGGGTGTCTTCAAAAATATCTTTGACCGCCGCGCAGATCTCATCGCTGGAGACGGTGATGTGATCGTCAATGTAGTGCTGGCATAGACGGAAAGTTTCATCGCCAATGCGTTTTACTGCCACACCATCAGCAAACATACTGACTTGATCGAGTACCACCGGTTTGCCTGCATCCAATGCCGCCTTAAGGCAGGCAGAATCTTCAGGTTCCACCGCAATGACTTTGATCTCTGGCATCAACTGTTTCACCAACACCGCCACACCAGCGGCCAAACCGCCGCCCCCAACAGGGACGAAAATGTGGTCGAGGTGGCCGTTTTGCTGCAGCATCTCCATGCCGATGGTGCCTTGCCCGGCAATCACTAAAGGATGATCGAAAGGAGGAACAAAGGTGTAGCCTTTCTCTTGCGAAAGACGCTCAGCTTCGGATTTTGCCTCATCGAAGTTGCTGCCGTGCAACACCACTTTGCCGCCAAAACCGCGCACCGCGTCGACTTTGATATCCGGCGTCGTGCGAGGCATAACAATGGTAGTTTCAATGCCAAGACGGGTTCCAGAGAGTGCCATGCCTTGTGCATGGTTGCCCGCTGAGGCAGCAATCACCCCCGCATCCTTCTGCGCTTGCGACAGATTGGCCACCATATTGTAAGCGCCACGTAATTTAAACGAATGCACTGGTTGGCGATCTTCCCGTTTGATCTGCACATTGTTACCAATGCGCGCCGATAAACGCGGCATCTCTTGCAGTGGGGTGACGGTCGCCACTTCATACACGGGAGCGCGCAATATCTGGCGCAGATAGTCTGCGCCAGTGTATTTGGTTAAGGTCATCGCTTAGCCCTCAAGCTTAGACTTATCTCTTACCGCGCCTTTGTCGGCGCTGGTTGCCATGCTGGCGTAGGCTTTCAGTGCAAACGACACTTCGCGTTGGCGAGATACCGGTTTCCAGCCAAGAGCGTCTTGCTCAGCGCGGCGCGCCGCCATCTCTTCATCGGATACTTGCAGAGAAATCGTGCGGTTTGGAATGTCGATGGCGATCAAGTCGCCCTGTTTGACCAAACCAATCGCGCCGCCGTTGGCCGCTTCCGGTGAGGCGTGGCCGATAGAAAGGCCCGATGTACCGCCAGAGAAACGGCCGTCGGTCAGTAGTGCACACGCTTTGCCAAGGCCCATCGATTTCAAATAAGTGGTAGGGTAGAGCATCTCTTGCATGCCCGGGCCGCCTTTCGGGCCTTCGTAGCGAATTACCACCACATCGCCGGCTTTAACTTTGCCACCCAAGATACCTTCTACCGCGTCTTCTTGGCTTTCGAAGACCACTGCAGGGCCGGTGAATTTTAGAATGCTTTCATCCACACCCGCCGTCTTAACGATACAGCCATCCAGCGCAATGTTGCCTTTGAGGACAGCGAGGCCGCCATCTTGGCTAAAGGCGTTTTCTTTGGTGCGAATACAGCCTTGGGCGCGATCGTCGTCTAAGGTGTCCCAGCGGCAATCTTGCGAGAATGCTTGAGTGGTACGAATACCCGCAGGGCCTGCGCGGTAGAAGCGTTTCACTTCTTCCGAATCGGTCAGCATGATGTCGTATTGGGCAAGCTGCTCTTCCCAAGTGAGGCCAAGCACGGTTTTCGATTGATTGTGCAGCAGGCCCGCTCGGTTTAGTTCACCCAAAATACCGACCACACCACCAGCGCGGTGCACATCTTCCATGTGGTATTTCTGGGTTGATGGCGCCACTTTACATAAGTGAGGCACCATGCGAGACATGCGATCGATATCGGTCATGTCAAAATCCACCTCACCTTCTTGCGCTGCGGCCAATAGGTGTAAAACGGTGTTGGTGGAACCGCCCATGGCGATGTCTAGCGCCATGGCGTTTTCAAATGCTGCTTTGGTTGCAATGTTGCGTGGCAGTGCGCTTTCGTCATCCTGTTCGTAGTAACGCTTGGTCAGTTCAACGATGCGACGACCAGCGCTTAAAAATAGCTCTTTGCGGTCAGCATGCGTTGCGAGCAAGGAGCCGTTGCCAGGCTGAGAAAGGCCAAGCGCTTCGGTGAGGCAGTTCATCGAGTTGGCGGTGAACATGCCCGAGCAGGATCCACAGGTAGGACAAGCACTGCGCTCGATCTGTTCGCTCTGCTCATCCGAGACTTTAGGATCCGCGCCTTGGATCATCGCATCGACCAGATCCAGCTTGATGATCTGATCCGAAAGCTTGGTTTTGCCCGCTTCCATTGGCCCGCCCGAGACAAAGATCACCGGAATGTTTAGACGCATTGACGCCATCAGCATTCCCGGAGTGATTTTGTCACAGTTGGAGATACACACCATGGCATCGGCGCAGTGCGCGTTGACCATGTACTCCACCGAGTCGGCAATCAATTCACGAGAAGGCAGCGAGTAGAGCATGCCACCGTGACCCATGGCGATACCATCATCCACCGCGATGGTGTTGAATTCTTTGGCGATGCCGCCTGCGGCTTCAATCTCTTTGGCAACCAGTTGGCCGAGATCTTTCAGATGCACGTGACCCGGAACAAATTGAGTGAAAGAGTTGACCACGGCAATTATCGGTTTGCCGAAGTCTTCATCTTTGACGCCTGTGGCACGCCAGAGTGCGCGTGCGCCGGCCATGTTGCGACCATGAGTGGTGGTGGCTGATCTGTATTTAGGCATTCTCTTGTCTCCCTACTTCGTCTCTGGGTACACGTAATCTAACCAGCCCCACTTATCTTCTGTGGTGCCATTGAATAAGCCAAAGTAGGCTTCTTGAACCGCTTTGGTGATTGGGCCGCGTTTGCCTGCGCCCACTTGTATTTGATCGACGCTACGCACCGGAACCACTTCGGCGGCGGTGCCCGTCATAAACACTTCGTCAGCGAGGTAGAGCGCTTCACGGGCGATGTTGGCTTCACGCACTTCATAACCCATCTCACGCGCGAGCGTCATGATGGAATCGCGGGTGATGCCGGGTAGAATCGCGGCCGTTGCAGGTGGTGTTGTGATGACGCCATTTTTGATGACGAAAATGTTTTCACCGGCGCCTTCTGAAAGGTAACCATCAACACTTAATGCAATCCCTTCGGCATAGCCATGACGACGTGCTTCACCACCAACCAGTAGAGAAGAGAGGTAGTTACCGCCCGCTTTAGCGGCGGTCGGAATGGTGTTTGGCGCGGCGCGGTTCCAGCTTGATACCATGGCATCAACGCCATTTTCCAACGCTTCTTCCCCTAAGTAAGAGCCCCAAGGGAAGGCGGCAATGATCAGATCCATTTCGGTATCGGTTGGAGGACAAACGCCCAAGCCAACGTTGCCAACAAACGCCAGTGGACGAATATAGGCATTATCCAGCTTGTTTTGACGCAGAGTTTCGCGAGTCGCTTCCATGATCTCTTCCACCGAAAAGGGGATTGGGAAGCGATAAATCTTGGCTGAATCTTTCAGGCGCTGTGCATGTTCTTGGTGACGGAAGACAATCGGGCCTTTTGGCGTGTTGTAACAGCGAACCCCTTCAAATACCGAGGTGCCGTAGTGCATGGCGTGAGTCAGAACGTGGACATTCGCTTCTGCCCAGGGAACCATCTTGCCATTAAACCAGATATAATCTGCTGTTTTCGTTGCCATTATTGCCTTCCTTATGCACTTACGTGTTGTTGTAGATTGTTGTTAGGGAGTTCGTCGTTACGAATCTTCATCACCTCAACACTACGAATATCCCACAATTTTTCAATTTGATTGATGAGAAATGAGATAGGGCGATCGCTATCTACGATGATTTCGACACTGGCGACCTTGCTCTCATGGTTTTGTGTCGCAGCGACTTGTTTGATGACAAAGCCGCGGTGGCGAATTACACGGAGAACTCGCTCTAACAGCACGGGTTTGTCATCGGCTTTGATGTCTAATAAATAACGTTCCATCAGTGGCTCTCCTAGGTGTTTTCCAACATATCACTGTTTGACGCACCTGGCGGTACCAGCGGCCACACATTTTCTTCTTCATCAATCAGCACATGCAGCAAGTAAGACGTTTTGCTTGCGAGCATCTCTTTGAGTGCCGGTTCCACTTCTTCTTTATTGGTAATGGTTTTGCCCGGAATGTCGAAGGCTTTCGCCAGCATGACGAAATCAGGGTTGTCATCAAGGATGGTTTCACTGTGACGACCATCGAAGAACAGCGATTGCCACTGACGCACCATGCCAAGACGTTGGTTGTTCAGCAAGACGATTTTGACTGGGATCTGGCGGCGCTTCAGCGTGCCTAACTCTTGGATGTTCATCATGATTGAGCCATCACCTGAGATCAGCACCGATTGTGCATCCGGCCTTGCCACCGCAGCGCCCATCGCCGCTGGTAAGCCAAAACCCATGGTGCCAAGGCCCGCTGAGGTGATGAAGTTTTGTGGCTCGCGTGGCTGAATGTGCTGCGCTGCCCACATCTGGTGTTGACCCACGTCGGTGGAGACGATGGTGTTGTCCGGCATGAGATCGGAAAGTTGCTTTAGTAGCCCCGGCGCGTAGATGAGCTCGCCTGGATGGTCATAGCGCCACTTAAAGCCGCTGCGCAGGCTTTCACAGTGATGAACCCAAGGAGAAATATCACGAGTCAGTTCGAGTTGAGGCAAGATGACATTAATATCGCCGCGCAACGGTGCATTGGCATGACGCAATTTACTGATTTCTGCCGCGTCGATATCGATGTGGATCACTTTGGCGTGAGGAGCGAAGGTTTCTAATTTGCCCGTCACACGGTCATCAAAACGTGCACCGACGACCAGCAAAAGATCCGCTTCTTGCACTACGAGGTTTGCTGCTTTGGTGCCGTGCATGCCGAGCATACCCAAATAGTGAGGATCGTGACGCTCGATGGTACCTAACCCTTTTAAGGTGCTGACGGCAGGCATCGGGTTGAGGCGCAAAAACTCACGTACCGTGTGGGTCGCTTTGCCAATTTGCACGCCGCCGCCCACATACAGCACTGGGCGAGTGGCTTTATCCAGCAGTTTCTTGCGCTTTTGCGATAGCCACAGGAGAAACACTAGGTGGGGCAGGAGGAGTAAATGGAGGCAATAAATCAACCGGCGCGTTGGCCAATTGCACATCTTTGGCGATATCGACAATCACAGGGCCGGGTCGGCCAGTTTTCGCCACTTCAAACGCTTCAGCCAAAGTAGGCGCTAACTCATGGATATCGGTGACGAGATAGCTGTGCTTAGTACACGCCAAAGACATGCCGATCACATCCATTTCTTGGAACGCATCGGTGCCGATATGAGAACTGGCGACCTGACCGGTGATAGCTACTAACGGCACTGAATCAAGAAAAGCATCGGCTAAACCAGTGACAAGGTTGGTGGCTCCGGGGCCAGAGGTGGCCATACACACCGCGACATCCTGTGTGGCTCGCGCCATGCCAATCGCTGCCATCGCCGCACCTTGTTCATGACGGCATAAAATGTGTTCTACTCCGCCATCGTATAGAGCATCGTAGATTGGCATGATGGCTCCACCGGGGTAGCCGAAAACGGTTTTGATGCCCTGTTGTTTTAATGCGGCAACGACTAACTCTGCTCCAGTCATCGTGTACCCCCTTGGCTACCTTGTGGCTGGTAGCGATTTCCATACTCATTGCACATAGCGTGCGCTCCCATACTTCCCGTCATTTCTGAACTGTAAAATTTATTGTATTCAGTTTAGAACTTCGCCAACCCATGGCTGTAAAAAAACCCCCGGACTTTTCAGTGCGGGGGTTTTTAAAATCTTGTGGTTATTTTGCGCCCACTCTCCCCCGCGCGGTGCTAATCAGGACCACGATAATGAGGATAATCAGAGAGTTAATTTGAGCGGCAAAGTTCATCTGTCTGTCGTTAAATCTGTTATGTAATCATGTACGAAATTGTTTGCGTCACTAGTGGTAACACACAAAACTGCCGTGTGACAAGCAAAAACTCATTCTTTTTTCACATTCTCCTCTTGGCGCTTCAAGCTATATAACTGGTCTGGCTAAAAAACTTTGCTTAATCGCACCGATAAATTAACGAGGACAAAATGGGACTGGCCATCATTCATAGCCGTGCAAGTGTTGGGGTCGAAGCGCCATTGGTGAGTGTGGAAGTCCATATCAGTAACGGTCTGCCCGGATTTACTTTGGTGGGTTTACCGGAAACCACCGTTAA
The DNA here is from genome assembly GCF_009763805.1 of Vibrio cidicii. Taxonomy (NCBI): domain Bacteria; kingdom Pseudomonadati; phylum Pseudomonadota; class Gammaproteobacteria; order Vibrionales; family Vibrionaceae; genus Vibrio; species Vibrio cidicii. Next base: position 2,858,576 of record NZ_CP046804.1, read on the forward strand.
AGAGTCGAAAGATCGCGTGCGCAGCGCGATAGTCAACAGCAATTTTCAGTTTCCCGCGAAACGGATCACGGTCAACTTAGCGCCAGCCGATTTGCCCAAAGAAGGCGGGCGTTTCGACTTACCGATTGCGCTGGGGATCTTGGCGGCCTCGGATCAAATTCCTATGCAGCATATCGCATTACATGAATTTATTGGTGAGCTGGCGTTAAGTGGAGAACTGCGCTGCGTCAAGGGGGTATTGCCTGCGGCATTGGCGGCCAATCTGGCCGAACGTCAGTTGGTGGTTCCGCATGCTAATGGCGATCAAGTGGCGCTGGTCAATAAGGAGCGGCACCGCTCAGCGCAATCGCTGTTGGAAGTGTGCGCACACCTGTGTGGTCAGCAAAGCTTGATTTTGTATCAAACACCCAAGCAGCCAACTCGTCAAAGCCATGAACGGGATTTGCAAGATATTATCGGCCAGCAGCAGGGTAAACGTGCTTTAGAGATTGCGGCGGCGGGCAACCACAACTTACTGTTCCTTGGCCCGCCAGGCACAGGGAAAACCATGCTCGCGTCACGTTTGCGTGATTTACTGCCGGAAATGAGTACGGAGGAGGCGATGGAAACCGCCTCGGTGGCCTCTCTGATGCAAAGTGACATCACCGAGCACAACTGGAAACAGCGGCCGTTTCGTGCGCCGCACCACTCCAGTTCAATGGCGGCGTTGGTCGGTGGTGGATCTATTCCTCGGCCGGGCGAAATTTCCCTTGCGCACAATGGCTTGCTCTTTCTCGATGAAATGCCTGAGTTTGAACGCAAGGTGCTTGATTCGCTGCGAGAGCCGTTAGAATCGGGTGAAATTATTATCTCTCGGGCGCAAGGCAAAACCCGCTTTCCGGCGCGCTTTCAGTTGGTCGGCGCGCTTAACCCTAGCCCAACTGGCTATTACGAAGGGAACCAAGCACGTGCTAATCCACAGGCCATTCTGCGTTATCTGAGCCGTTTGTCAGGGCCGCTGCTTGATCGCTTCGATATGTCGCTAGAAATCCCCGCCCTTCCCAAAGGGATGTTGGCGGAGGGCGGGGATCGCGGGGAGCCTTCTGCGTTGGTCAAACAGCGGGTCAACTTGGCCAGAGAGCGCATGCAGCAGCGCAGTGGCAAAGTGAACGCACTGTTAGGCAGTCGAGAAATTGAGACCTACTGTCCGCTAGCCAAGGAAGATGCGCAATTTTTAGAAACCGCGCTGCATCGCCTCGGGCTCTCTATTCGCGCCTATCATCGCATTATCAAAGTGGCGCGCACCATTGCCGATCTGCAAGGCGCTGAGCAGATAACCCGTCCTCATTTGGCCGAAGCGCTGGGCTATCGGGCGATGGATCGGCTGCTCAGGCAGTTGACCGCACAAGCGGTCTAAAAACGGTAGTTGACCCCGACAGAAAGTAGCACATCTTGCGCATCGTAAAAGGCGATGTTCGAGCTGGTCTGGTTGTAGCCTGCGAGCGTGATGAACGACCATTGAGGTTGCATGAACAGGCTCTGATATTCATAAGCCAAAAACAGGCTCAATTGCTGATCTTCGCGCGTTTTAGCAAAGATCTGGCTGCTGGCTTGGTAATCTTGCAAGCGGTAACCTGCGGTGAAAGCTAAGCGATGACGATCCATGATGTTAAACCAGCTTAGATCGGCGGCGTAGGAGTCATAAGAGGCGGCTTTACCATCTGCATCGTGCTGAATGTAGGTAAAGGCAGGCAGTAAGAAACTGGTTGGGCGCAGCATATACCGATAATCCACCTTGACGTAATAGCTCTTGCCATCTCGGCGTAAGCTGGCATCGTTCACGCTGTCCTTTTCGATGTCTCTACTGGCATAGGCAAAATCGGCGCTGAGGTTCCCATCGGCGAGATTTTCCAATTTAAAGCGATACGCCATGCCATCTTCATCGGTAGTTTGGCGCTGAGAGTTGAGCGCATAAGGATCTTGCCACGTTTCACCTGACATCACGGTTGGTAGGAGTGAAACATCAAGCACGATACCCGACGGCAGTTGGTGCTTATAACCCAGTTGTAGCGCCAGTGTGCCGACCGCAACATCTTCGCGAGAGGTACCCAGATAGACTTGATGTTCCAACCCTTGACCGAAGGTGTAGGCGAGGCTGCCCAGAGTACCAATCAGTGCTTGGCTTTCACTTGAAGAGGGGGCGCGATAATCGCTGATGCTGGCCTTTGCTTCGGTATTGAAGTTGGATTCACTGGTGCTGTAACCGGTGATGAGTGACAACTCCCCGCTGAAGCCTTGGCTATCCGCTAGCCCTGCCTGTGCTGACTGAGTGACAACGCCGATGAGGGTTGCCAAAATGAGTTTTTGCATGGTTTATCCTTATGGTTTGCTGTGTTTCGCGGGTGAAGGCGCACATTAATTGGTGAAAACTACTCGGACCATTTTTTCACGTGTTCCAAACTGACCTTGGAACAGTATAATCACACGCTGTTTTTTTCTTCACCTGATAAATGGGTTATTGAACATCATTATGTTGGCATATTTGTTACTTTTGATTAACGTTTTTCTGGTTATTCTCAACTCAGCAGTGTGTTCGATCTCAATCTGCCTGATTGCCCTCATCAAAGTGGTATTACCGACCATACGTTTAAAATCTCATGCTACGGCGGCCGCCAATCGTATGATGTGGTTATGGGCAACGGTTAATACCCTGCTTTTGTCTCTGTCCAACCGGGTCGAGTGGGATATTCAGGGTGGAGAAGGGTTGAAGAAGGATGGCTGGTACCTACTGATCAGTAATCATCTCAGTTGGACCGACATTGTGGTGCTGTGCAGCGTGTTCAAAGATCGTATTCCCATGCCGAAGTTTTTTCTCAAACAGCAGCTGCTGTACGTGCCTTTTATCGGTATGGCTTGTTGGGCTTTGGATATGCCATTTATGCGTCGTTATTCACGTGAGTATTTGATCCGCCATCCACACAAGCGCGGGCAAGATTTACAAACCACTCGCCGCTCTTGTGCCAAGTTTCAATATGCGCCAACCACCGTGGTTAACTATGTCGAAGGAACGCGTTTTACTGAGCAGAAAAAGCGCAGTAGTAAAGCGGGTTACGACTATTTGCTGCAACCAAAATCGGGTGGTATTGCGTACACTTTAGCGGCGATGGGCGAGCAGTTTGACCATATCATTGATGTGACGCTGGCTTATCCGCACAATACCGACAAACCTTTTCGCGATCTGCTGCTTGGGCGAATGCGTAAAATCGTGGTGCGTATCCGTGTCTTACCAGTGAATGAGCAGGTGATGGGCGACTACTTCAACGATAAACCCTACAAGCGTCAGTTTCAGCAGTGGCTCGGCGATCTTTGGCAGGAAAAAGATGCTGTGCTCAAAGAGATTCACCGAGGTTAAAAAATCGGGGAGCCCATTGGGCTCCCCGATTTTTATCAACCTAGTGATATTATTTCTTCAGCAGGAAGTTGACCAGTTCAATGTACTCATCAACGCTCTTGATGCCTTGCGCCTGAACGAGGTATTTGTTGTTCACCAGTACCGCAGGCACGCCAGATAAACCGCTATCCTGGAACTGTTTGTCAAAGCGACGCACCATAGAATCCACGGCAAAGCCATTGAAAGCCGCATCAAATTTCTTCGCATCAATACCTTCATCAAGGAAGATTTGGCGCAGCTCGGCGTCATCTTTTGGCGCTTTGCGCAGGTTGTGAATGCGGTTAAACATCACTGGAACCATTTTATCTTCGACTTTTAGCGCAATCATGGTGGCGTAGGCTTTACTCATCGACAGTCCCATCGAACCGCCCATAAAAGAGACATGATTTTTTTGCAGTTTAACCCCATCAGGCAACTGATTTTTCAGTTGCTGGATGATTGGCTCAAAACTATGGCAGTGAGGGCAGTAGAAAGAAAAGAATTCGGTGATACTGGGTTTTTTCGATGCTTCGAGATCCAGCACTTTGTAGTGCTCACCTTGTTTAAAATTGGCAGCGTTGGCTGTCAGGCTGAGCATGAGCAGTGAAAAAAATGCGAACAACTTTTTCATCTAATAATTTCTCCGTTAGTTGTAAGGCTGGTTACCATTGCGGCATCAGTGAAAGAGGGGGCTCTTCTAAAGCGGCGATTTGTTCTTTAAACGCCAGAAACCTGACCTTCCCAGTATTTTGGCTCATTGAACCAAGGAAAGGCGAGGGGAAACGCCGGATCCTGCCATCGTTTTGCCAACCAGGCCATATAATGCACCATTCGTAGACCACGTAAAGGCTCGATAAGTTTCAATTGAGCGTGATTAAAATCGCAAAACTCTTGGTAGCCTTCCAGCAAAATATCCAGTTGCATGGTTTTTTCGTGACGTTCGCCACTGAGTAACATCCATAAATCTTGTACCGCTGGGCCATTTCGCGCATCGTCTAAATCGACGAACATTGGCCCGTCGCGCCAGAGAATATTCCCCGGATGGCAATCGCCATGCAAGCGGATAATGTCGTTATGAGTGGGCCAGTGATGCTCGATGGCACTGATCAGCCGATCAAGGTCGCTGAAAAAACTATTTTGCAGATGATGTGGGATCATCTCTGATTGCTCAAGAGTGGCCCGTGGCTGGTGGAGGTACTCTTGCAGACCGATGGTTGGGCGATGGGCAAAACGTTGTTGACCACCCACTTTGTGCATCCGACCAAGAAAACGGCCGACCCCTTCGAGCTGATCGAGGTTGTCCACTTCAAACTGCCGCCCGCCCATGCTGGTAAACAGGGCAAATAAATGACCTTGATAGTGATGCAAAGTACGACCATTGATCACCAAAGGTGGGGCGACCGGAATGTCGTTGTCGAGTAGCTCTAAAGTGAACTGGTGCTCCTCTTCAATCTGTTCGGCGCTCCAACGCTCTGGGCGATAGAATTTCACCACGTAGCGTTTTCGGTCTTCATCGCTGAACTGATACACGCGGTTTTCGTAACTGTTTAACGGCAGAAATCCAGATTCAGCGCGCACACCAATGCTTTCTAGGGCGTACCACATAAAGTCGGGCGTTAACGCAGCAAAATTAAACTCACTTTGCGACATAAAAACAAAAAGGCTCATTACTGAGCCTTTTTCCATAATTAGGGGTGAAGTTACAGTTTCTTAATGAAACGACTTTCTACTTCAATGCTGAAGTCGTTGCTCTTATCGGTCAGTATAAACTGAATTGTCGTAATTGAAGAGCTCAGCTTGTCGGGATTAACCCCTAAGCTTAACGGCAGATTCAAAACCTCACCGGGGCTGACGTGAATGGTTTGTTTGCCATACCAACTCACATCCGACAAGCCTTTCACATCCAGTTGATATTCTTGAGTTTGCTGCGTCTTGTTGATCACTTTCAGCGTGTATGTGTTTTCCACTTCGCCGGAGCTATTGACTTTAAACAGCTGACTGCGGTCACGAATGACACTTAACCCGGCCGGATCCACCGAGGCGACTTGAGCGAAGAAAAGCCCGATCATAACTAACAGCACCAGACCATAACCAATCAGTTTTGGGCGCATCACTTTGGTATGTTTGCCAGAAAGACGATGTTCGGTGGTGTAGCTGATCAGCCCTTTTTCGTAGCCCATCCGCTCCATGGTGGTGTCGCAAGCGTCGATACAAGCGCCGCAGTTGATGCATTCGTATTGTAAACCGTCACGGATATCGATCCCGGTAGGGCAGACCTGCACGCACAAGTCACAGTCGATACAATCACCCAAGCCCAGCAGTTTGGGATCGGCTTTGCGCGAACGAGGCCCGCGTTGCTCGCCGCGCTTGGTGTTATAACCGACGATGAAGGTATCTTTGTCAAACATCGCCGATTGGAAGCGAGCGTATGGGCACATGTGGATACACATGATCGAACGCATCCAACCTGCATTGCCGTAGGTACAGATGGCAAAGAACATCACCCAAAACACCGGGCCGAAGCTGGCGTTGAGAGTAAAGAAGTCCACCACCAGATCACGAATTGGCACAAAATAGCCGACAAAGGTAAATCCGGTCGCCAGAGCAATAGCAAACCACGCGATGTGTTTGACGGTTTTGCGTAGTACTAAATCGGTGGTTAGCTTGCCGGCATCTTGTTTACGACGCTTGTTGGCGCTGCCTTCGAGTTTTTCTTCAAACCAGATGTACATAAACGTCCATACGGTCTGCGGGCAGAGATAACCACACCACACCCGGCCAAGAAAGGTGGTGATAAAGAACAGGCCAAATGCGGCGATCATAAACAGCAGTGCCAGTAAGGTGAGATCTTGCGGGTAGAGTGTGGTGCCAAAGAAGTTAAATTGCTGGTGGCTAAAGTCGAGTAAGATGGCTTGACGATCGCCGTACGAGATCCACGGCACCATCGCAAATAAGACAAGTAAAAACCAACCACCGTAGCGGCGCAGCTTTTGGTAAGTCCCTTTGCTTTCACGAACGTAAATCCGGTTGCTGGGGTTAAATCTATCACCGTTTCCTTTGTGAGTTTTCGGGTTAAACGTTTTGGGAGTCACATCTTTGATATCGATTTTATCCTGACTCATGGATTGATCCTTCTTAGGCTTTGGTGGCGCAATTTCTGTTTGTTTGCGCTCAGTGACATTGCTGATAGGCCGCCATTCATCGAATTGAACAGGGCTATCTACTATTTTAGTAAATACTGATGAATGACGATTATACAACCAATAACATTTGTATTTCTTTAACGCTATCAACCTTTAACAACAAATTTCAGTACAGTTAACGCAATTTTTCCCTGAACAGCGGGGGAACATAAAAAAAGCGATTCATCGGAATCGCTTTGGGGAAATCAATCAGTCAGATTTTATTCGATGATGCCACGAGCTCGTAGAATGGCGGTTTTGAAGTCATCTTCTTGGTCTTTTTTCAGCCCAGGAATCATCTCATCTTTGGCACTGTTGCGCATTTTGAGGTGATAAATCAGCACATCGTCAGAAAGTGTTTCCAACGGGCCTTTAAATCCTGCTTCGCCAGCGAGCTTGACGATAAATTGCAACAGGTTCATCTCTTGCTCTTTTTGCCACTCGGGTTCGAGCAGTTCAAGCAACTCTTCAATGCGATGACACTTCATCTCTTTCTCCACAAATTTTATAGGTATTTTGCGTTAAGGTATCAAATTGCCAACAGAAGACCAAACGAGAATGTGTGGCTTGGCAAAAGAAAAAAGCGCAGCAACTGCTACGCTTTTTAGATTAAGCTGCCTGAATGATTTTAGCCGGAGTTTGCATCAGAGCGGCTTGCTCGACTAGGGTCATACCAAGAGCCATTTTTTTTGCAGTCGGAGCAACGGCAAAACCATTACGACGACGCATTGCACTACGGTTTGTGTGCGAGAAACCTGACTGCTGTTGGGCGCATTTTTTACCTAACGGTCAGGCATATCCATTGCCAATCTAATGGCCTGTACATTTATGAGTTGAACTTCAAAATTTGAAGGGTGGCTCTTTCTGGCGTCTGCCAATCCAAATAAATGTGCAGGAATAACGATATGCATGCATATCATATATAGATTAGCACCCTTATTAAAATCGATCGATAGTTGCACAATTAATCGCTGGAAAAATGTCTAACCGATGTGACAAGACGAAGATTGCAGTGACTATCTGTGAGCTGGATACTATTCGCCAGTGGTGATTCATCAGTACACTGAGTGTCTGTTCAAGGAGGTGAATATGTCATTTTTCAAAAAAACGTTGGCCAGTTTTGGTATCGGCAGTGCCAAAGTGGATTCCGTGTTGCAGCAGGATGTGTTGTACGCCGGCCAGCAGGCAGAGCTCAAAATCCATGTCTATGGTGGAGCGAGCGCGCAGGAGATTGACAACATCGATGTGAAGCTTTGCTGCCGCTATATCGCCGAAGTCGCACAGGACAGTGGTGATCGAGAAAGCCAGTTGTTGCGGCGCGTCGCTCAGACGCATGTGTTGGCCAAGTGGACGTTGCCCTATGCGTTTACCATCCAGCCAGGTGAAGAGCGGGTTTTTGATGTGAGCTTGGCGATTCCGTGCAACACGCCGATCACCTTAGGCGATGCGCGTGTTTGGCTGGAAACGGGATTGGATGTGGCGATGGCGGTCGATCCCACAGATAAAGACAGTTTGACCGTGCGACCGGATGCGTTGATGGATGGCATTTTCACTGCGTTGGAAGAGAAAGGGCTGCGTATTCGCCAGGTGGAATGCGAAGCGGCTGAGGGGTTTGAGTTGCCCTTTGTGCAAGAATTTGAGTTTGTTCCAACCGCAGGCCCTTATCACGGGCGTTGGCGTGAGTTGGAAATGGTGGCCTATCGTAAGGATGATGGGTTGAGCTTATGGTTTGAAGTGGATCGCCTGCGCGAAGGTGGAAAAGGCATGCTAGCCAGCCTGCTTGGTGCAGGAAAACTGAAGCGTGAGTTGACGATTCCCCTTGATGTGAGTGGTCAAGAAGCTGGTGCGCGAGTGGTGCAGTTTTTGGAACAAAGCACGTAAATAAAGCGTCATAATTTTTAGCTTACACGTGTAAGCTAATTGTGCGATACTGACGCGAGATTCAGTCATCTTGTGCGGTGCAGTTTGTTATGTCAGTAAATCAATACAGTGTGCGTGAAGAAGTCGCCAACGCGGTGACGCACGCACTGGGCATGGTGTTTGGGATTGTTGGGCTGATTTTGTTGTTGCTCAAAGCCGCCGAAACACAACGCCGACACTTTAACCATAACCAGTATGGCCGTTTACGGTGCCAGTATTATTGTGCTGTTTTTGGCCTCAACACTTTATCACGCGATTCCCTCACCGCAGGCCAAACGTTGGCTGAAAACGTTTGATCACAGCGCCATCTATCTGTTGATCGCGGGCAGCTATACGCCTTTTCTGTTGGTGAGTTTACGCACGCCACTGGCGATTGGTTTAATGATCGTCATCTGGTCGATAGCCCTGCTCGGTATCATCATGAAAGTGGCGTTTGTCTACCGCTTTAAGCGCTTTTCTCTCATATCATACTTACTGATGGGATGGCTCTCTTTGGTCGTGATTTACCAGTTGGCGATCACGTTAGACGTGGGTGGGCTGACACTCTTAGCCTGTGGTGGGGTGATCTACTCACTGGGCGTGATTTTCTATGTGGCAAAACGCATTCCCTTCAATCATGCCATCTGGCACTGTTTTGTCTTGGCTGGATGCGTTTGCCACTTCTTGGCTATTTATCTCTACGTTCAGCCAGTTTAACGGCTTTCTATCTGCACGATATTGGCTTGTAGCTGATACTGAGCATGCGGTGGCAGAGTGATTTTTATCGTTTTGCCTTGCGCTAACTGTTGTGGGCGCAAATAGGTTTCAGCTAAACGCTTGATCGATTGCCAAACGATGACGTTGTCGTGATAGAGAATTTCTCCATCTAAGTCAGTGATCGTCAGCTCGACGGCGACAGTGATCACCGATTGCGTGCTCTGATTGGCGACGGAGAGCGGAATGAGCAACTCGCCGTCTTGATACTCTGCCGCACGCAGGATCACATCCACACCAGAGTGCGAAAGTTGCAGCACGGGTTTGCCATTACCGGGGGTGATAGGTACACCAGCCAGTAGCGGTTTACGCAGCTGCATTGGTGGCGGAGTTTTCTCGCTCTGTTCTGGTAGCAGATAGCGCCAAGTAAAATCATCATTTAGCTCGGCTTGCCGCCCATCGGGCAGGGTAATCACTTGCCCGGCATAGCTGGCGCCACTTAGTAGCATCAAGGCCGTTATCCACAGTTTCATCTCATCTCCTTAACGTCGCCAAAAGGCGGGGAAGAATAACACCAACAAGGTCAAAATTTCTAACCGTCCCATCAACATACCTAGGCTAAGTAACCACTTGGCAGCATCCGGCAGAGGAGCAAAATTGCCTGTTGGGCCAATCACATCGCCCATTCCCGGGCCGACGTTCGCCACGGCGGTGATTGAACCCGAAATGCTGGTGACAGGATCCAGCCCCATGGCACTCAAACCAGCAGCGATGGCGATGATGGTGATAAAAAACATCAGACCAAAAGCCACCACGGATCGCACAATGTCGTCATTGACTGGGCGATGGTTGTAGCGCTGCACGAAAATTCCCGAAGGGTGGATGAGTTTCATGATCTGCTTATTGAGCAGCGTCATCGCTATCTGAAAGCGGAAGACTTTAATCCCGCCTGAGGTCGATCCAGAGCAGGCTCCGGCCATCATCAAAAAGGCAAATAACGTGGTTGGCAAAGCGCCCCACGCGGTGAAATCTTCCAAGCCAAACCCGGTGGTGGTGACCACAGAGACAATATTAAACATCGCCACCCGCAGCGCATCAGCGATGGTATAACCGTTACGCAGAACTAACCAAGTCGCGACCACCAGGCTTGAGCCGAGAAACAAAAAGGTAAAGCCTTTCACTTGTGCGTCGCGAAACAGCGCGTCTAGACGTCGTTTACGCAGCGCCGAGACAAACAGCAGAAAAGGCAAGCCACCCAAAAACATAAACAGAGTTGCAACCCAATGTGCCCCTTTGGAAAAATGGTTCATCGAGCCGTCGGAAGTGGAGTAGCCACCAGTTGATAAGGTGGTGAAGGAGTGGTTGATGGCGTCAAACAGGTTCATCCCGGTCAGCAAATAACCCGCGAGACAAAGCACAGTGAGGATTAGATAGACCGCCACAATATTTTTGGCCACGGTTTTTGCTCTAGGGCTGCTTTTGTCCGACCAATCGGAAGATTCGGTTTGGAACAACTTCATCCCTCCGACGTTGAGCATCGGCAAAACCGCTACCGCCATAACGATAAAGCCCACTCCGCCGAGCCACTGCAAAATCGAACGCCACAATAAGATGCTCGGTGCCATGTTGTCCAAACCACTGAGCACGGTCGAGCCTGTGGTGGTGATGCCGGACATGGTTTCAAAGTAGGCATCGGTAAAGCTGATGTGGTTGATGAACATGAAAGGCAACGCGGCAAACGCACTGGCTATGGTCCACACCAAACTGGTGATGAGGAACATATCGCGCACGCTGAGTTTAAAGTGCGCGGTGCGACCAATGCTTAAACAGATAAACGCCGCGATATGCGTAATCACCACCGCTTGGGCGAAATCGAGAAAGCCGCCGGTTGCGGTAAAAAACGCCACTAGCGTCGGAACGTACATAAATAGGGCGATTTTGGACAATACCAGCCCAATCACAAACAGTACGGGACGAAAGTTAACCATACAACAGTCCTAGAGGAAGAATGGGCTCGGTTGGAATAAGGCTTCCACGTCGGGCACGTATTTCTTATCGACCAAGAACATCACCACGTGGTCATCTTGCTCAATCACGGTTCTGTCGTGGGCAATCAGTACTTCTTCACCACGTACGATGGCGCCAATGGTGGTGCCTGGTGGCAGTTTGATGTCGCCTACCGCGCGGCCAACCACTTTCGAGGTGTTTTCATCGCCGTGTGCGACCGCTTCAATCGCCTCTGCCGCGCCGCGGCGTAGTGAGGAAACGTTGACGATGTCTGCGCGGCGAAACGTGGGTTAACAGCGCTGAAATGGTGGCTTGTTGTGGGGAAATCGCCACGTCAATCACGCCACCTTGCACGAGATCCACATACGCGCCACGCTGGATCAATACCATCACTTTTTTTGCCCCCATGCGTTTGGCCAGCATGGCAGACATAATGTTGGTTTCGTCTTCGTTGGTCAGGGCGATAAACACGTCCACTTGGTCGATGTTCTCTTCCGTCAGCAGCTCTTGGTCTGCGGCATCACCGCAGAAAACGATGGTGTTTTCCAGCTCTTCCGACAGTTTTTCGGCGCGCTGCAAGTTGCGCTCAATGAGTTTGACGCTGTAAGTCTGTTCGAGCCTTTTCGCCAAACTGGCGCCGATGTTGCCCCCGCCGACAATCATGATGCGGCGATAGGTTTTCTCCAGCCGTTGCAATTCACTCATTACCGAGCGGATGTGATTGCTCGCCGCAACGAAGAACACCTCGTCGTCGGCTTCAATAATCGTAGTGCCTTGCGGGCGGATTGGTCTGCCTTGGCGGAAAATCGCCGCGACGCGGGTGTCGATGTGCGGCATGTGTTCGCGCAGTGCAGAGAGTGCATTACCAACCAACGGCCCACCGTAATAGGCTTTGACCGCCACGAGGCTGACTTTCTCATCGGCAAAACTTACCACTTGTAACGCGCCCGGGTATTGGATCAAACGTTCGATGTAGCTGGTCACCAGCTCTTCTGGTGCAATCAAGTGATCGACCGGAATCGCTCCCGATTTAAAAAGTGCCTCTTTTTCAGCTAAATATTGCGGAGAGCGAATACGCGCAATGCGATTTGGGGTATTGAACAGAGTAAACGCCACCTGACACGCCGCCATATTGGTTTCGTCGGTGTTGGTCACGGCGACCAGCATGTCGGCATCCTGCGCGCCCGCTTCATGCAGCACATCGGGGTGGCTGGCATGACCGTTGACCACGCGCAGATCGTATTTGTCCTGCAACTCCCTCAGTCGGTCGCCGTTTTTGTCGACGATGGTGATGTCGTTGTTTTCCCCGACCAGGTTCTCTGCCAGCGTGCCGCCAACTTGGCCAGCACCAAGAATAATGATCTTCATACTCTGTTCTCTTAAATGGGAACAGGCGACTGAGCTGTGCTCAATCGCCTGTTGTGCTTATGCGTGCTTGCGAAGTACCGCGTAGTAGAAACCGTCCATGTCCTCTTCGCCCGGCAGAATTTGACGCCCTGGCTGCTCAGGATCGGAGCCCACTAACTCGGCATCTTGGGTGCGCTGCAAAAACGCTTTGACCTGTTCGACGTTTTCCATTGGCATGATGGAACAGGTGGCGTAAACCAGCGTACCGCCCGGTTTGAGCTGTGTCCACATTGCATCGAAAATCTCGCTTTGCAGTTGGGCCAAGGCCGCAATATCGTCCTCGCGGCGTAGCCATTTGATGTCGGGATGACGACGAATCACGCCCGTCGCAGAGCAAGGCGCATCAAGCAAAATGCGATCAAATTGTTCGCCTTGCCACCACTGCTGTGGGTGGCGTGCATCGCCGCAGATCACCTGCGCTTGCAGATTGAGGCGCTGCAGGTTCTCTGTCACACGCTTAAGGCGGGTTTCATCGCAGTCGATCGCCACTACTTCTCGCGCGCTTACCTGCTCTAACACATGGGCGGTTTTGCCACCCGGCGCCGCGCAGCAGTCGAGGATTAACTCGCCATCTTGTGGCTGTAGATAACGCAGTGCCAATTGGGCAGCGGCATCTTGGACTGAAACCCAGCCTTCAGCAAACCCGGGCAGGGCACGCACATCGCAAGGCGCGGTCAATTTTATCGCGTCTTTTGCTTCGCTGTGCGTTGTGCTATCAATGTTTGCATCATTGAGCAGCGCCACATAGGCATCGCGATCGTGGTGCTGTTGATTGACTCGCAGCCACATTGGCGCTTTTTGGTTATTGGCGTCCACAATCTCTTGCCAATGCTGCGGATAGGCTTGTTGTAGTGTTTTTAGCAGCCAGCTTGGGTGGGCGTATTTTCCCGCATTGTGGCTAACAGAAAAGGCATCAAGCTGTTTCTTGGTTGCGCTGGTAGTTACGCAGCACCGCGTTAATCAGGCCGCGCAGGCGTGGCCCTTTGAGATCCTGCGCGCCTTCCACGGTATCCGCTACGGCGGCATGGGCTGGAATGCGCATGTGCCCGAGTTGATACAAGCCAACCAAAATCAGATGATGAAAGACGCGTTGTTTGCCTTTGAGCGGTTTTTCCATCAACTGGCTGGCAATGCTTTCCAAACGAGGAAGATAGCGTAGCGCGCCATAGCAGATCTCTTGCAGCAGCGCGTGGTCACGTGGACGAATTGATTGTTGAGCTTCTGGAAGGGCATTGGAGAGCGAGTGGCCTTTGTCGACCACAAGATACAGGACGTTGGCAGCCGCAGCGCGAACATTCATGTTGAGTACCTTAAAGTTAAAGAGGGCGTCTCTGCCCTCGTAAAGTTCTTAGTGAGGCGAATTGCATCGCCCGGAAAATTAAACCAGCACCGAGCCGACTTCAAACCAAGCCGCGCGCGAGTTAAGCACATCCTGAACTGGCATCGCTTTTTTACCCGGGATTTGGATCTGTTCTAAAACCAGTACACCGTTGCCAGTGGCGATGTAAATGCCGCTTTTGTCTGCTTGCAAAATGGTCCCAGCCGCTTTCGAGCTGGTTTGCTCTGCGACGCGGCTTTGCCACACCTTGATGCTGTTTTCGGCCACGTCAAAGTGGCTGATCGGCCAAGGGTTGAAGGCGCGCACACAGCGTTCAATGTGCGCTGCATCGTCTTGCCAGTTGATGCGAGCTTCTTCTTTGCTGAGTTTTTTCGCGTAGTTAGCGAGCTCGTCGTCTTGTTTTACTGCCACAGCGGTGCCAGCGGCAATTTCGCTCAAACAGTCGAGTAACGCTTTCGGGCCAAGCTGCGCCAGTTTGTCGTACATTGAGCTGCTGGTGTCGCTCGATTCAATCGGTAAAGTGGCGACTTTGAGCATGTCACCGGTATCGAGGCCGATGTCCATCTGCATGATGGTTACGCCTGTTTCGGCATCACCCGCCCAGATGGAACGCTGAATCGGCGCAGCACCACGCCAACGTGGCAAGATAGAACCGTGTACGTTAATACAACCGAGCTTGGGCGTGTCCAGTACCGCTTGCGGCAGTAACATCCCATAAGCCACCACCACCATGAGATCGGCATTTAAGTCGGCAAGCGCTTGCTTGGCTTCAGCCGATTTAAAGTTTTCGGGTTGATACACCGGAATGTTGTGCTCAAGGGCTAACTCTTTGACTGGCGGCGCGGCCAGTTTTTTACCCCGGCCCGCGGGGCGATCGGGGTTAGTGTACACCGCAATAACGTCGTGCTCCGAAGACAACAACGCCGCCAAATGACGGGCGGCGAAATCCGGAGTCCCTGCAAAGACAATACGTAAAGACTGGCTCAAGGCTGACTTCCTTCTAAATTCAAAATGGTCGTATTAGGCGTTTTTTTCGTTGTAGCGTTTAATTTTCGCTAATTTGTCCTGAATACGTTTGCGTTTAAGCGGCGAGAGGTAATCGACAAACAACTTACCTTGAAGATGGTCGAGCTCGTGTTGAATACAGATCGCCAATAAATCATCGGCCTCAAGCGTGAATGGGTTGCCATCACGATCCAGCGCCTTGACGGTGACTTCTGCCGCACGAGGTACCAATGCGCGCGCTCCGGGAACCGACAAACAGCCTTCTTCAATGCCGTCTTCGCCGCGTTTTTCCAAAATTTCTGGATTGATCAGCACCATCGGCTGATCACGGCTTTCGGAGATATCAATCACCACGATACGCTGGTGGATATCCACCTGTGTTGCAGCAAGGCCGATGCCCTCTTCGTCGTACATGGTTTCGATCATGTCGTCGACGATTTTCTGAATTTCAGGGGTCACGGTTTCGACCGGTTTTGCAACGGTGCGCAGGCGATCATCCGGGAATGTTAATACTTGCAATACAGACATATACACTCAAAATGTTGAAGCGTGCCGAAACAGCACAAACCTAGTTGGCTCAATTCTAGACATTTTATAGCCTAAATGACAGCATCCTGACACCAATTTCCGCGTGTTACTCCCGTTCTTGGGGCAGGGAAACTCAATCATGAAGCTAGCCATTAAAGCGCTGTCGCGCGCCATATTATTGCCTCTGTTTTGTACCGCTACGTTAATGGCGCAGGCTGAAACGGTGCCTTTGGCGGTTAAAGCGGACGCACCGAAAACCTATGTGGTAGTGAAAGGCGATACCTTGTGGGACATTTCTGCGCTCTACCTAGACAGCCCTTGGTTGTGGCCACGTTTGTGGCAGATTAACCCGGAGATTGAGAACCCTCATCTAATCTATCCGGGCGATAAGTTATCACTGGTGTGGAAAAATGGTCAGCCGATGCTGAGTTTAAAACCCGTGGTCACCTTGAGCCCCAAAGCGCGCATTACCGAGAAGAAAGCTCTGCCCGTTGTGGCGGAAAGCTTAGTGCTCCCTTATCTCCAATCGGATCGCTTATTAGAAAAAGAAAAGCTTGCCACGGTCGCTCGTGTGATGGGCACCAGTGAGGGGCATCAATATCTCGCAAAAGAAGAGAGCTTGTTTATCAGTGGCCAACACAGTGAAAAGCTGTGGGCCATCTACCGTGTGGTGGCCGAGTTTACCCGTGACGATCTACCATCGCCAGTGGTTGCGCTGCGTGTGGTCGCGGAAGGGAAGCTTCGTCAAAGTGCTGAAGACTATTCGAGTCTTGAAGTGACAGCCCTTCGTCAAGAAGTTTTGTTGAATGACATCGCTTTGCCCGTCTCAGAGAATCAACTCAATACCTTGTCTACCACTTTTTATCCTTCTCCGGCACCGCAAGGGCTAGCGGTAAAAATACTCGGCAATATTGATGGCATTGACTACAGTGCGCCCAATCAGGTGGTGATTCTGGATAAAGGTTCAGCGGACAATCTGCGTCAAGGGCATATGTTTGAGCTGTATAGCGCTTCGGCCGAAGTTTATCGCCGAGATGATGCTTTTAGCTATGAATCCGGTTCGGCTGACGAAGCCATCAGCTTGCCACAAACGCGCGTTGGCGAACTGATGGTGATCCGCCCTTACGACTATTTTAGTCTTGCTTTGATTACTCGCAGCAATAAACCGATCACCCGAGACATTATCGTTGTGCCGCCCTCAGAGCCTGAACCGAGCCCCTCGACTCAGGAGCCCTAATGTCAGAGCAAGAGCTGATTGCTTGGTTAAGTTTAAGTTTTACGCCGCAGATTGGCGCAAAACGACTAGCCAAGTTACTCAGTATTGATGCTCCGCTCAATATTCTCTCCTACTCAGATAATGCTTTACACAACTTGGGGTTTTCGACTGCTCAACTGGCTTATCTGCGGCAAGAGGCTCGCCGCGATGTGGAAGCGGCGCTGACTTGGCAGTTGCAACAAGATCATCACATTCTCACCTTAGCCGACGACAATTATCCGCCACTACTTAAAGAAGCTGGAGCCGCGCCGCCTTATCTGTTTGTTAAAGGGGAGGTGGGCGCACTGAGCAAGCCACAACTTGCTATGGTTGGTAGTCGTAATGCCAGCCTAGAGGGGCTGCAACATGCTCGTCAGTTTGCGGAGTTTTTAGTTCAACAGGGGCTTGCCGTGACCAGTGGTTTAGCGCTGGGTATTGATGGCCACGCTCATGATGGCGCACTCAGTGCAGGTGGTCACACCATCGCCGTGCTCGGCTCAGGGTTGGAACACATTTATCCCGCTCGCCACCGCAAGTTGGCGCAACGAATCGCCGAGAACGGCGCGTTGGTGTCTGAATTTCGCCCTGATGCCAAACCCCGCGCAGAAAACTTCCCTCGCCGTAATCGCATTATTAGTGGCTTAGCGCTAGGGGTGTTGGTTGTGGAAGCGGCTGAAAAAAGCGGCTCACTCATTACCGCTCGTTATGCGGCAGAGCAAGGGCGAGAAGTCTTTGCGCTGCCGTGTTCGATCTCTTCGGTGAATGGTCGAGGCGGCAACCAACTGATCAAAAACGGGGCGTGCTTAGTCTCTGAGCCTAATGACATCTTGCGTGAAATACAATCGTTACTGGATTGGTCTTATCAGCAGCAGACGGGAGATTTATTTTCTCCACTTAATACCGAAGAACAATTGCCATTTCCTGAGCTGTTAGCTAACGTAGGAAGTGAGGCGACACCAGTTGATATTCTGGCAAACAGGACCAATATACCTGTGCAAGAAGTCATGATGCAGCTCCTAGAGCTTGAGCTTTCAGGACATGTTGTTGCAATTAACGGTGGCTATATTCGAAGGGGGAGGGGCTAGCTATGATGATGGATATACTGATGTATCTGTTTGAAACTTACATCCATAGCGATGCAGATTTGCAAGTGGATCAAGATGAGCTTGAAGAAGAGCTGCTTCGAGCGGGATTTCACCAACAAGATATCTATAAAGCCCTTCTTTGGTTAGAAGAGCTCGCCGCGTTGCAGCAAAGCGATGCGCACTCGGCCATTTCGCGCTGTAGCGCCACCGCTTCTACTCGTATCTATACGGCGCAGGAAATGCAACGATTGGATCTCGAAAGTCGTGGTTTTCTGTTGTTTCTCGAGCAAATTAATGTGCTGACCACCGAAACCCGTGAAATGGTGATTGACCGGGTGATGGGGCTCGAAACCAATGAATTTGAGCTCGACGATCTCAAGTGGATTATTCTGATGGTGCTGTTTAATGTACCCGGCAATGAAAACGCCTACACGCTGATGGAAGAGCTGTTGTACACCAAAGAACAAGGCATTTTGCATTAACGCTTTCCCAGCACGGTATCTATGAGTAGTAAAATCGACCACACCCTATTTTCGGCGCATGAACACGCATTAGAGCGTGAACCGTGCCCGAAATGCGGTGGAGAATTGGTATTAAAGCACGGCAAACATGGTCCTTTCCTTGGCTGTAGCCACTATCCCGCGTGTGATTACATCAAAGCGCTGCATCACAATGATGGTCATATCGTTAAAGAACTTGGTGTCGCTTGTCCAGAGTGTGGTCAAGAGTTGGTGCTACGTCAGGGGCGTTATGGCATGTTTGTCGGGTGCAGTGCTTACCCACAGTGCCATCATATCGAATCGATTAATCCCGTTGAACCCAGAGAGCAAAAGGAGTTGTTCGCTTGCCCTGAATGCGGAAAAGGCCATTTGCTGGAACGGAAAAATCGCTTTGGTAAAACCTTCTATGCCTGTGATCAGTTTCCAAAATGCAAATTCGCGCTCAATCAATCTCCAGTAAAAGGGCGTTGTGAGCAATGTGGTTTTACTCTATTGGTGGAGAAGAAATCCGCTCACGGGGTGAAATATCAGTGCGCAGATCGTAAGTGCCAGCATGTGCAATCGAGTGGTACTGAATCTTAAAGAGGACGCTTAAATAACAAAGGGGCCATGTGCCCCCCTTTTGTTATCTTCGTTATCATCAGCGATTGAATTAATCACGCCATTTGCTGGCAAAGGCTTGCACGGCCGGAAACGCATCGGCGTCCAGCACTTTGGCTAACGCGCACAAACGGCGTTGCAATTCACCGCTGTAGTCACCGCACACATTGATGTGTCCCATCTTGCGTCCTGTACGTTTTTCTTTGCCATACCAATGAACATGGCAGCCAGCCATCGCGAGCACCGACTCAGGCAAACTCTCTTCGCCGAGAATATTGATCATCGCCGTTTCACGCACCAGCTTAGTACTGCCAAGTGGCAGGCCACATACGGCACGCAGATGATTTTCAAACTGACAGGTCTCCGCGCCCTGCTGTGTCCAATGGCCAGAGTTATGTACTCGAGGCGCGATCTCATTCACCAGCAGTTGGCCATCGACATCAAAAAACTCCAGCGCCAGCACACCCACGTAATCGAGGCTCTCCGCGACCGCGGCAAACATCTGCTTTGCCTGGGCTTGCAGCTCGGGCGCATCGATTGCGGTAGAAAGGCTCAGAACGCCGTTGGTGTGTATGTTCTCCGCCAAAGGATACACTTCGACGTGGCCATCTTTGGCTCGCGCGCCGACTAATGAGACTTCACGGTTAAAGGGGACAAACTCTTCAGCGACAATCGCTTGGGTTGGCGTGGCCGCAATGCATTCGGCCATTTCCTTCCAGATAGCCTCCGCCTGAGTGGCGTCTTTCAAGCGCCACTGGCCTTTACCATCATAGCCCCCCAAGGCGCTTTTGAGCACCATAGGTACACCGACATGCTCTATCGCCCGAGAAAAATCTTCACGCGTCTCAATGATGTAATAGTTTGCATTGCGCGCGCCCGCGTTATCCAACAACGCTTTTTCCAAGCGACGATCGCCACCGGCTTTAATCGCTTGCGTGCTAGGTAAAAACTTGCCACTCGCTTGACAGACATCAAGTACATCATGAGGAATGTGCTCGAATTCTGCGGTAATCACATCGACTTGTTCAATGGCATTTTCTAAGCCATGGCCGAGCAGATGTTGAGTCAGAGGGTGGACGATATTACCGCTTGCCACATCGTAGGCGGAGATCTGAATATTCAGTGGCGCACCAGCCAGAGACATCATGCGAGCTAATTGACCCGCACCAAGAACCAGTACATGCATGGGATTAATCCTCGGCCGGATTTGGATGAGCAAGGACGCTTTCGGTTTGCTCGGCGCGAAACGCTTCGACTTTTGCCATGATAGCCTCATCATGGGTGCCGAGAATTTGTGCGGCTAACAACCCTGCGTTGGCCGCCCCTGCTTCACCGATCGCCAATGTGCCAACCGCGATGCCTTTTGGCATTTGCACGATGGAGTAGAGCGAGTCCAGTCCTGAGAGTGCGCGTGATTGCACCGGAACGCCAAGTACGGGCAAACTAGTGAATGCGGCGGTCATGCCGGGTAAATGCGCAGCGCCGCCTGCACCAGCAATGATCACTTTGAGTCCGCGCGCTTTGGCGGTGGACGCGTATTCAGCCAGAAGTTGAGGGGTGCGGTGTGCCGAGACCACTTTGGTTTCGTATTCAACCCCAAATTTGTCCAACATTTCTGCTGCCAATTTCATGGTTGGCCAATCCGATTTAGAACCCATGATGATACCGACTTTCATCTCAAACTCCTTCAAGCTGCATAATTGGGTGAGCTGATAAAATTTGTGCGCATTATACGGGGTTTTTGGTGTCAAGCAAACGTTTGCGCTATTTCGCTAATCGCTGAACTCATGCAATTCCTTTTCGCTCACTGAGAGAATTGTTTGTACACTGAGAACGAATCAAACAGTGGGTAGATATGGGATGGACAATTTTCAACAGGTGCTGCGTGCTTTACAGCAAGGCGACGTTATCGCTTACCCGACCGAAGGGGTATTTGGTTTGGGCTGCGATCCGGATAACAGTAGAGCGATCGGTAAGCTGCTGGAAATCAAACAGCGCCCGGTTGACAAAGGGCTGATTTTGATTGCAGCCAATGTTGATCAGTTGTGGCCCTACATCGACCGAGACGCTCTGACTGACATTGAGATCGAACGCATGCAGCAAAGCTGGCCGGGGCCGTATACGTGGGTGGTTCCTGCCAGCGCCTCTGCCTCATCTTGGGTCACGGGACAGTATGACACGGTCGCGGTGCGTGTCAGCGATCATCCTTTGGTGCAAAAGTTGTGCATCGCCTTTGCAAAGCCGTTAACCTCTACCAGCGCCAATCTGTCCGGGCTTCCTGCCTGTCTCACTTTGCAACAAGTGCAACAGCAGTTGGGCGATAAAGTTCAGGCCATACTCATTGGTGAAACGGGTGGGCGAACAAAACCGAGTGAAATTCGCGATGTGCGAAGCGCACAAATATTAAGACAGGGATAACCCTGCATTGCTTCAAAGGTAAGTAAAGAATGTCAGCAATCAATAAACAAGCAGTGAAGCAGTATTTGATGGCACTGCAGGATGCAATTTGTCAGCAATTAGAACAAGAAGATGGACGAGCGCTGTTTGTCGAGGATGCTTGGCAGCGTGAACCGGGAGAAAAACTGGGCGGTGGAGGCCGCACGCGGGTAATGCGTGATGGTGATGTGTTTGAGCAAGGTGGGGTGAATTTTTCTCACGTGCAGGGCCAAACGATGCCTGCTTCTGCCACAGCGCATCGCCCGGAGTTGGCTGGGCGGCGTTTTGAAGCGATGGGCGTGTCTCTGGTGATGCATCCGAAAAACCCTTATGTTCCCACCTCACACGCTAACGTGCGTTTTTTCATCGCTGAAAAAGAGGGCGAAGCGCCGATTTGGTGGTTTGGTGGCGGCTTTGACCTGACGCCTTTCTATCCGTTTGAAGAAGATTGCCAATCATGGCATGAAACGGCCAAAGCGTTATGCGCGCCGTTTGGCGAGACGGTTTACGCTGAGCACAAGGCGTGGTGCGACCAATACTTCTTCCTGCCACATCGCAACGAAACTCGCGGTGTGGGTGGTTTATTCTTTGACGATCTGAACCAATGGGAATTTGATAAATGCTTTGATTATCTCAAGGCGGTGGGGGAAGGCTATTGTCAGGCGTATTTGCCAATCGTCTCACGCCGCAAAGCGCTTGAATACGGTGAGCGCGAGCGGGAGTTCCAACTCTATCGTCGAGGTCGTTATGTGGAATTTAATTTGGTCTACGATCGTGGCACCTTGTTTGGTCTGCAAAGTGGCGGACGAACTGAGTCGATATTGATGTCTATGCCGCCATTGGCTCGCTGGGAATACGCTTATCAGCCACAACCGGGTTCGGCGGAAGCGCGCTTGTATGACGAGTTCCTCCAGCCGAGAGATTGGTAACGCTTTTCTCCTCAAGGAGATAATGATAGGGTCATCGAATCAGATGGCCCTGTTTTGTTTTTAAGGTAAGGAAATGACCCAGCAATTTGATCGCTATGCGGTGTTTGGTAACCCGATCGGGCACAGTAAATCGCCGTTTATCCATACCCTGTTTGCTCGCCAGACCAATCAGTCCCTAAGCTATACCGCAGAGCTCGCTCCGCTGGATGGTTTTCAGTCCGCCGCAAACGCCTTTTTTGCCACAGGTGGAAAAGGGTGTAATGTGACGGTGCCGTTTAAGGAAGAGGCTTATCAATTGGCGGATCGGTTAACCGAGCGCGCGCAACTGGCAGGTGCCGTGAATACCTTAAAGAAACTGGATGACGGTGAGATCATTGGTGATAACACCGATGGTGCAGGGTTAGTGCAAGATTTATTGCAGTATCAAGTGTCGCTCAGGGGCGCAAAAATCTTGTTAATTGGTGCAGGTGGCGCCGCGCGGGGTGTGCTCCTGCCTTTGTTGCAACAGCAGCCCGCATCGTTGACTATTACCAACCGCACCTTCGTCAAAGCGCAGGCGCTTGCGGAGCTATTCTCCCCCTATGGGCCAGTTATGGCTAAAGAGATGAGTGCAATTGAGGAAGGGTACGATGTCATTATTAATTCCACCTCGGCATCTTTGAGTGACGAACTTCCCTCTGTCAGCTCCGCTATATTTACCACCAGCAGCATTAGCTACGACATGATGTATGGCAAAGGGGATACGACATTTAACCAATGGGCTAAAGCGCATGGTGTCGCCCAAGCGTATGACGGCTTGGGAATGCTGGTCAACCAAGCGGCAGAGAGTTTTATGTTGTGGCGCGGCTTGCGGCCGAGCGCAAAGCAGATATTACGTGAATTACGCAAAAACCTAGAAGGTCAGTAGTCAATGAACCAAGCCATTTTGTTCCCCGATATACAGAGTTGGGATGAGAATCGTCAGGCGGTGCAGTTTGCTGCGCAGCAATCTGGGGCTCTGATTCAGTGCTTTGTCGAGAAAGCGAAGCTAGAGCAATTAACCATGTTGACGATTGTGAACCAAGAACAGGCGCTAAGTGCATTTGGTCTGTGTCGTTTTGATCTTGAAGAAATAGCCGAAGAATTCATTGAAGAGGAAGCCTTCGATGACGAAGGCCACATCGTTATTCGTTGATGACCTTTACTTGGCTGAGGTAGTCATTTTTGTTTTGCACGTAGTTATCCGCGGACTTTTGCAGAAATGCTCGCTCTTTGTCGGTTAAAGGACGAGCTTGCTTTACTGGGCTGCCCACGTAGAGGTAGCCACTTTCTAAGACTTTTCCGGGAGGAACTAAACTGCCTGCGCCGATCATCACCTCTTCTTCTATTATTACTCCATCCAGCACAATCGCCCCCATACCGACCAAAACCCGATCTTTTATCGTGCAGCCATGCAGCATCACTTTGTGCCCGACGGTGACATCATTACCAATGATCAGTGGATAGCCATCGGGGTTGGCGGCATTTTTATGTGTGACGTGCAAAACACTACCATCTTGGATATTGCTACGTTCGCCAATACGAATATGGTTGACATCACCACGTGCGGCAACCAGCGGCCAAATGCTCGAATCATCGCCAATGTGGATGTCTCCAATTAAAACCGAGCTGCTATCGATGTAAACGCGAGCACCGATTTGTGGGTAAATACCTTTATAACTTCTTGTAGAGTTCATTATTTCTCCTTTAAGTAAGAGTTAGTACCGAAGCTTTCGGTTACTTAAATAGCAAAAATACCCTTTTATGCGTAAAAAACACCCATAAGGCAAAAAAAGCAAAATAAAGTGCAAAAATGGCTTGCCAATGTGATCGCAATCTCTATAATGCCACCTCGCTGACACGGCAAGGCTCCATAAGGAACCAAGACAAATCAGCAAGGCGTTTTAGCCAGGTGATAAACCTGAAAAAAGTTTTGAAAAAAGTGGTTGACACAGAAACTTAACTCGCTAAAATGGCCGCCTCTTCCACGGCGACTCAGTCACTGAAGCAGGAAGAAAGCTCTTTAACAATATAAACCTATCAATCTGTGTGGGCACTCGTTGATGATAATCGCAAAAGATTTATCAATGAACTGAGTGACCAATTTGATACTTCGGTATCGAGCACAGTCAATTCAAGTTTTCTAGGAACTAGCTTCTAGGGACTAGAAACTTATCAGTATTCATTGAGCCGAAGCGTAAGCTTCAAAAAACTTTTAATTGAAGAGTTTGATCATGGCTCAGATTGAACGCTGGCGGCAGGCCTAACACATGCAAGTCGAGCGGCAGCACAGAGAAACTTGTTTCTCGGGTGGCGAGCGGCGGACGGGTGAGTAATGCCTGGGAAATTGCCCTGATGTGGGGGATAACCATTGGAAACGATGGCTAATACCGCATGATAGCTTCGGCTCAAAGAGGGGGACCTTCGGGCCTCTCGCGTCAGGATATGCCCAGGTGGGATTAGCTAGTTGGTGAGGTAAGGGCTCACCAAGGCGACGATCCCTAGCTGGTCTGAGAGGATGATCAGCCACACTGGAACTGAGACACGGTCCAGACTCCTACGGGAGGCAGCAGTGGGGAATATTGCACAATGGGCGCAAGCCTGATGCAGCCATGCCGCGTGTGTGAAGAAGGCCTTCGGGTTGTAAAGCACTTTCAGTAGGGAGGAAGGTGGTAGTGTTAATAGCGCTATCATTTGACGTTACCTACAGAAGAAGCACCGGCTAACTCCGTGCCAGCAGCCGCGGTAATACGGAGGGTGCGAGCGTTAATCGGAATTACTGGGCGTAAAGCGCATGCAGGTGGTTTGTTAAGTCAGATGTGAAAGCCCCGGGCTCAACCTGGGAATTGCATTTGAAACTGGCAAACTAGAGTACTGTAGAGGGGGGTAGAATTTCAGGTGTAGCGGTGAAATGCGTAGAGATCTGAAGGAATACCGGTGGCGAAGGCGGCCCCCTGGACAGATACTGACACTCAGATGCGAAAGCGTGGGGAGCAAACAGGATTAGATACCCTGGTAGTCCACGCTGTAAACGATGTCTACTTGGAGGTTGTGGCCTTGAGCCGTGGCTTTCGGAGCTAACGCGTTAAGTAGACCGCCTGGGGAGTACGGTCGCAAGATTAAAACTCAAATGAATTGACGGGGGCCCGCACAAGCGGTGGAGCATGTGGTTTAATTCGATGCAACGCGAAGAACCTTACCTACTCTTGACATCCAGAGAATCTGGCGGAGACGCTGGAGTGCCTTCGGGAGCTCTGAGACAGGTGCTGCATGGCTGTCGTCAGCTCGTGTTGTGAAATGTTGGGTTAAGTCCCGCAACGAGCGCAACCCTTATCCTTGTTTGCCAGCACGTAATGGTGGGAACTCCAGGGAGACTGCCGGTGATAAACCGGAGGAAGGTGGGGACGACGTCAAGTCATCATGGCCCTTACGAGTAGGGCTACACACGTGCTACAATGGCGCATACAGAGGGCGGCCAACTTGCGAAAGTGAGCGAATCCCAAAAAGTGCGTCGTAGTCCGGATTGGAGTCTGCAACTCGACTCCATGAAGTCGGAATCGCTAGTAATCGTGGATCAGAATGCCACGGTGAATACGTTCCCGGGCCTTGTACACACCGCCCGTCACACCATGGGAGTGGGCTGCAAAAGAAGTGGGTAGTTTAACCTTCGGGAGGACGCTCACCACTTTGTGGTTCATGACTGGGGTGAAGTCGTAACAAGGTAGCGCTAGGGGAACCTGGCGCTGGATCACCTCCTTATACGATGATTATTGCGATGAGTGTTCACACAGATTGATACGGTTTAGATTAGAGCATTTAGTGGGTCTGTAGCTCAGGTGGTTAGAGCGTACGCCTGATAAGCGTAAGGTCGGTGGTTCGAGTCCACTCAGACCCACCACTACTGATGGGGCTATAGCTCAGCTGGGAGAGCGCCTGCCTTGCACGCAGGAGGTCTGCGGTTCGATCCCGCATAGCTCCACCATCTTTAAGGGTTTTTCCTTAAGAATCTTTAAAAATGGTTTTCATTAGAAAATCTTGCTCTTTAACAATTTGGAAAGCTGACAAAGTAATTTATCTATCATTGATAGATTGCTTGTAAAGTTCTCAATGTTTGTCTTTAAGACAAACACCAACAAAACACATTCAAGTGTTCTTGGGAATGTCACTTTTAAGTGACGATTCAAAATTGAGTCCGGCAAATCAAAGCTATCTCGCTCATTCAAATAATGAGATAGCAACCTTGGTTGTTTAACGTAAAGACCCTTTCGGGTTGTATGGTTAAGTGACTAAGCGTACACGGTGGATGCCTTGGCAGTCAGAGGCGATGAAGGACGTACTAACTTGCGATAAGCGGTGATGAGGCAGTAAGAGCCACTTGAGTCACCGATTTCCGAATGGGGAAACCCACTGGCATAAGCCAGTATCGCTGCATGAATACATAGTGCAGCGAAGCGAACCGGGAGAACTGAAACATCTAAGTACCCCGAGGAAAAGAAATCAACCGAGATTCCGAAAGTAGCGGCGAGCGAAATTGGATTAGCCCTTAAGCTTTACATGCGTTAGACGAATGGTCTGGAAAGGCCAACGATACCGGGTGATAGTCCCGTAGTTATAGGCGCATGTTCAGTGAAATCGAGTAGGGCGGGACACGTGTTATCCTGTCTGAATATGGGGGGACCATCCTCCAAGGCTAAATACTCCTGATTGACCGATAGTGAACCAGTACCGTGAGGGAAAGGCGAAAAGAACCCCTGTGAGGGGAGTGAAATAGAACCTGAAACCGTGTACGTACAAGCAGTAGGAGCAGGCTTTGTCCTGTGACTGCGTACCTTTTGTATAATGGGTCAGCGACTTAATGTTAGTAGCAAGGTTAACCATCTAGGGGAGCCGTAGGGAAACCGAGTCTTAACTGGGCGTGTAGTTGCTAGCATTAGACCCGAAACCGAGTGATCTAGCCATGGGCAGGTTGAAGGTTGAGTAACATCAACTGGAGGACCGAACCGACTAATGTTGAAAAATTAGCGGATGACTTGTGGCTAGGGGTGAAAGGCCAATCAAACTCGGAGATAGCTGGTTCTCCCCGAAAGCTATTTAGGTAGCGCCTCGGACGAATACTACTGGGGGTAGAGCACTGTTAAGGCTAGGGGGTCATCCCGACTTACCAACCCTTTGCAAACTCCGAATACCAGTAAGTACTATCCGGGAGACACACGGCGGGTGCTAACGTCCGTCGTGGAGAGGGAAACAACCCAGACCGCCAGCTAAGGTCCCAAATTACAGCTAAGTGGGAAACGATGTGGGAAGGCTTAGACAGCTAGGATGTTGGCTTAGAAGCAGCCATCATTTAAAGAAAGCGTAATAGCTCACTAGTCGAGTCGGCCTGCGCGGAAGATGTAACGGGGCTAAGTTGTAAACCGAAGCTGCGGCAATGTTCTATGAACATTGGGTAGGGGAGCGTTCTGTAAGCCGTTGAAGGTGTGTTGTAAAGCATGCTGGAGGTATCAGAAGTGCGAATGCTGACATGAGTAACGACAAGGGGGGTGAAAAACCTCCCCGCCGGAAGACCAAGGGTTCCTGTCCAACGTTAATCGGGGCAGGGTGAGTCGACCCCTAAGGCGAGGCCGAAAGGCGTAGTCGATGGGAAACGGGTTAATATTCCCGTACTCGATCAAATTGCGATGGGGGGACGGAGAAGGCTAGGTGGGCCTGGCGACGGTTGTCCAGGTTCAAGTGCGTAGGCTGAGTGTTTAGGTAAATCCGGACACTCGATAGGCTGAGACACGACGTCGAGCACCTACGGGTGTGAAGTCATTGATGCCATGCTTCCAGGAAAAGCCTCTAAGCTTCAGATTTGATGGAATCGTACCCCAAACCGACACAGGTGGTCGGGTAGAGAATACCAAGGCGCTTGAGAGAACTCGGGTGAAGGAACTAGGCAAAATGGTACCGTAACTTCGGGAGAAGGTACGCTCTTGATGGTGAAGTCCCTCGCGGATGGAGCTGACGAGAGTCGCAGATACCAGGTGGCTGCAACTGTTTATTAAAAACACAGCACTGTGCAAAATCGCAAGATGACGTATACGGTGTGACGCCTGCCCGGTGCCGGAAGGTTAATTGATGGGGTTAGCGTAAGCGAAGCTCTTGATCGAAGCCCCGGTAAACGGCGGCCGTAACTATAACGGTCCTAAGGTAGCGAAATTCCTTGTCGGGTAAGTTCCGACCTGCACGAATGGCGTAATGATGGCCACGCTGTCTCCACCCGAGACTCAGTGAAATTGAAATCGCTGTGAAGATGCAGTGTACCCGCGGCTAGACGGAAAGACCCCGTGAACCTTTACTACAGCTTGGCACTGAACATTGAACCTACATGTGTAGGATAGGTGGGAGGCTTTGAAGACGTGACGCCAGTTGCGTTGGAGCCGTCCTTGAAATACCACCCTTGTATGTTTGATGTTCTAACGTTGGCCCCTCATCGGGGTCGCGGACAGTGCCTGGTGGGTAGTTTGACTGGGGCGGTCTCCTCCCAAAGAGTAACGGAGGAGCACGAAGGTGGGCTAATCACGGTTGGACATCGTGAGGTTAGTGCAATGGCATAAGCCCGCTTAACTGCGAGAATGACGGTTCGAGCAGGTGCGAAAGCAGGTCATAGTGATCCGGTGGTTCTGAATGGAAGGGCCATCGCTCAACGGATAAAAGGTACTCCGGGGATAACAGGCTGATACCGCCCAAGAGTTCATATCGACGGCGGTGTTTGGCACCTCGATGTCGGCTCATCACATCCTGGGGCTGAAGTCGGTCCCAAGGGTATGGCTGTTCGCCATTTAAAGTGGTACGCGAGCTGGGTTTAGAACGTCGTGAGACAGTTCGGTCCCTATCTGCCGTGGGCGTTGGAAGATTGAAGGGGGCTGCTCCTAGTACGAGAGGACCGGAGTGGACGAACCTCTGGTGTTCGGGTTGTGTCGCCAGACGCATTGCCCGGTAGCTAAGTTCGGAATCGATAACCGCTGAAAGCATCTAAGCGGGAAGCGAGCCCTGAGATGAGTCTTCCCTGACAGTTTAACTGTCCTAAAGGGTTGTTCGAGACTAGAACGTTGATAGGCAGGGTGTGTAAGCGCTGTGAGGCGTTGAGCTAACCTGTACTAATTGCCCGTGAGGCTTAACCATACAACACCCAAAGGGTTTTGGTGGACTCAAAGCAAGAACAGATTGAATGTGTAAAAGAGAACAGCGGTTGCTAGGACCTAGGTACTAGGAAGAGCAACGGCATCAGTTTTCCGAATTATTCTCTAGAAATAGAGAGAAAGAATTTGCTTGGTGACCATAGCGTTTTGGACCCACCTGATTCCATCCCGAACTCAGAAGTGAAACGAAACAGCGTCGATGGTAGTGTGGGGCTTCCCCATGTGAGAGTAGAACATCGCCAGGCTTTGAACATCCGTTTATTTGAAGCGCTGACAAGGTAAGACTTAAAATAGACACCGTGTGGAGCGGTAGTTCAGTTGGTTAGAATACCGGCCTGTCACGCCGGGGGTCGCGGGTTCGAGTCCCGTCCGCTCCGCCACTTATTTAGACCTCAGCAGAAATGCTGGGGTCTTTTTGTATCTGTTGTATTATACCAATCTGTAAAATTAACAGGTCAGGTTGATCCAGTCCCTTGTGCACATTTTTCTAACCCTATCTGTACTGTCCAAGAATCGATTCCAAGCCTTGCACACTTTCTTCACGATATCCTCATCATCGGTAAAACTCTGATTGGCAAGACAGTGTTGTCTGAGCCAACTCCACACTTGTTCTATCGGGTTTAGCTCTGGTGAATAGGGCGGGAGCTTGATGATACTTACATTATCAAATGGCTCTGCAATGTCATTGGTATGCCAACCCGCGCCAATCATAATGACCACTGCGTGACGTGCTTTTTCGGTGTTGGCCGATATTTGCTTTAAATGCTCGGTCATGATGCTTTTATTAACCCAAGGAACGATCATCGCTTCGCCAATCCCTCTCGCGGGACAGATAGAACCAAACAGATACGCATATTCAAATTATTGTTGCTTCACGGCTCTGGGACGTGTTCCTTTCTCTGCCCATAACCGTGTTGTGGTGTTTTGTTGCCCAAATTTGGCTTCATCTTGAAACCAGACATCAACATGCTCTAAAGCGATATGTACTGGGATGTTCAGGATCGTTTCAATTTTGAATTTTCTTAAAATCGTCTTGGATTTGCTGGGATTGTCTAGGATGCCTGGAGCGAAGAGAAGCCCATGTGGTCGAGCTGGCCAAATTCTTTCACGATATAAGCGTGGATATCGGCTCCAGTCAGTCGTCCGCCTTGTGTATCATTGGCTTTATTTTTTATGTATTGGCTCAATTGCGCTCTTTGCTCAGAAGTTAAGAAGGGTAGTCGTCCCGTTCTTGGCTTTTCCTTCAGCCCTTCTAACCCTTCTTCAAGAAAAGTGTGAACCCACTTATTAACACTGGTTCGGCTCACCATAAGAAACTTGGCGATTTGGGTGCGAGAGTGTCCATCTTTGAAATGAGCGAGGGCCAGCAGTCTCATTTTCATCTGAATAGATTTCTGCTGGCTTGCGAGCTTTTTAAAGTCGATATTATTGAGACTGTCCATAGCGAATGAGCTTTATCGTTGAATGGCTTCAAGTAGACCATGTTTTTCTTAGATTGGTATTAGATAGCGCAAAGTGACACCTGTAACCTTTTCTTTTTACATCGCATCAAACATAGATATCGCTGGAAACGGAAGTTTTAAACTCGCTATTTTGACTGTGGTGGTTACAATATCGTCGTTTTAAGATTGTGAGGTCATTATGGGACAGCTAGCTATATTGGGGTTTATCGCTTTAGGAGGGGCTTTTGGTGCCTGCTCTCGTTATCTGGTGTCTGAGCTCTGTGTTTTATTACTTGGGCGCGGTTTTCCTTATGGAACCTTGACCGTAAACGTTGTCGGATCATTTGTCATGGGGCTTTTGATCGCGGCATTCGAAAGCGAAACTACTCGCTACTGAACCTTGGCGGCAAGTTATTGGTTTAGGCTTTCTTGGTGCCCTGACGACCTTTTCAACCTTCTCCATGGACAATGTGCTACTGATGCAGCAAGGTGCTTTTCTTAAGATGGGGCTGAATATTCTACTCAATGTGACGCTAAGTATTGGCGCTGCATGGCTTGGATTTCAGCTCTTAAAGCAGTGATGTTCAAATCTAATTTTCCAACAAATTTTTTACAGGTCGGCTTGGTTTAACTAAGTCGATTGCTTATAATCGCTTCACTTGTCGGAGTGCCATAAGGCTGAGACCGTTTATTCGGGATCCGTTGAACCTGATCAGGTTAATACCTGCGAAGGGAACAAGAGAAGATTTTAGTAGCTAAATTCTACTAGTGTCTTATCAAAGTTCGAATTTTGCGCGCAGAGCCATCTGCAATTTGTGTAAGTTCGATCCCTCTTGTCGCATTTTTCCGCCAAGCATTTTCATCCGTCACCTTTTTATCCTGTATAACAAGAAAGGAAAAATGCTATGTCGAATCGCAAGCAAGCGAGACTGGAAGCCAAACAGTTCATTGATACTCTTTCAGTACAAGCGTACCCCAATTCCAACAAAATTTATGTCGAAGGTTCTCGGCCTGATATTCGAGTGCCAATGCGCGAAATATCTCTGGCGGATAGCCTCATCGGTGGTTCAAAAGATGCCCCTATTTTGGCGCCCAATGAGCCGATTAGAGTCTACGATACGTCTGGCGTTTATACCGATCCACAGCACACTATTGACCTCTATAGCGGTTTGCCCAAGCTAAGAGAGGGCTGGATTGCTGAACGTGCTGACACTGAAGTTCTCGATGAAGTGAGTTCGGTCTACACCAAACAGCGTTTAGATGATGAGACGTTAGACGAGTTACGTTACGGCAATTTACCGCGTATTCGTCGCGCTAAAACGGGCCATTGTGTTACGCAATTGCATTACGCACGTAAGGGCATTATCACGCCCGAAATGGAATTCATTGCGCTGCGTGAAAATATGGGCAGGGCACAGTATCGTGATGAGGTATTAACTCAGCAGCATCCTGGGCAAAGTTTTGGTGCCAATCTACCCAAAGAAATTAGCGCAGAATTTGTCCGCCGAGAAGTGGCAGAAGGACGTGCGATTATCCCTTCCAATATCAATCACCCTGAATCTGAGCCAATGATCATTGGTCGTAACTTCTTGGTCAAAGTGAACGCTAACATTGGCAATTCTTCGGTCACATCTTCAATTGAAGAAGAAGTGGAAAAGCTGGTTTGGGCTACGCGCTGGGGTGGCGATACTGTCATGGATCTCTCAACAGGGCGTAACATTCACGAAACTCGCGAGTGGATCCTGCGTAATAGCCCAGTGCCAATTGGTACAGTCCCTATGTACCAAGCTTTAGAGAAGGTAAATGGTATTGCGGAAAACCTTAACTGGGAAGTGATGCGCGATACACTGATTGAACAGGCAGAGCAGGGCGTTGACTACTTCACTATCCATGCAGGCCTACTGCTACGTTATATTCCGATGACGGCGAAGCGTGTGACCGGCATTGTCTCTCGTGGCGGATCCATCATTGCCAAATGGTGTCTGGCACATCATCAAGAAAGCTTCTTGTACACGCACTTTCGTGAAATTTGCGAAATTTGTGCGAAATATGATGTGGCACTTTCTTTGGGCGATGGTCTACGTCCCGGCTCCGTTGCGGATGCGAACGATGAAGCGCAGTTTGCTGAGTTAAGAAACGCTGGGAGAACTCACTAAAATTGCTTGGGAATACGACGTTCAGGTGATCATCGAAGGCCCCGGGCATGTGCCGATGCACATGATCAAAGAGAACATGGACGAACAGCTTAAGCATTGTCATGAAGCGCCATTTTACACCCTTGGCCCGTTAACCACGGATATTGCCCCCGGTTATGACCACATTACCTCTGGGATTGGTGCGGCCATGATTGGCTGGTATGGCTGTGCCATGCTTTGCTACGTAACACCAAAGGAACACCTAGGGCTGCCCAATAAGGATGATGTGAAAACGGGGCTAATTACCTACAAGCTGGCCGCGCATGCTGCCGACTTAGCTAAAGGACATCCAGGAGCTCAAGTGCGTGACAACGCGTTATCAAAAGCCCGTTTTGAGTTCCGCTGGCAAGACCAATTCAATCTGTCGCTCGATCCGGATACCGCCCGAGCTTATCACGATGAAACGCTACCACAAGAATCGGGCAAGGTTGCCCATTTCTGCTCTATGTGTGGCCCCAAATTCTGCTCGATGAAAATCTCTCAAGAAGTTCGTGAGTACGCCAAGGATTTACAAACGGCTGATGGCGAAGAAATTGAAATTAAGCTGATTGACGATCCACTGGAAGGAATGCGACAAAAGTCGGCAGAGTTTAAAGCTTCTGGTTCGGAGCTCTATCATCCTACTGCCATGGCCAGTGTGGAGGAGTAAGCATGAAACTGCTGATCCCATCCGATATCATCGAAGTGACCGGAGATATTCAGCAGTGTTTGCTTTTGGCAGAACAGCAAGGCTTTGCCATTGAGCATATCGAGTTGTGTGTTAGCCCAACTCGGACATTGCAACTGATTTCTAACCAAGACCATTTCGCTGTTGCCACCGATCTGTTGGATAAAGACCAAATTCAAACCACAGAGTATGACTGCTGTTTGTGCTATTTGTCGTCAGCGTCAATAGAATCTCTGACGATGGATTCGCGTAAAGTCTTTCTTCATCTCACTGACTCCAATGGCGATAAGTACGATATTTGGACGAATCCTCTCAATCACCAACGTCAAGCGCTGAGAAACACAGATAGCAGACTGCTTTCCCGAGCTGCTATGTGTCGTCATTTAGCGTGGTTTATCACCTTATCCGCACTGAGTTTTCCACTAGAAGATAGCCTCACTTTAGCAAGAGCGATGTTGAATGTTTCACGTGAAACATGGGCATTTGAGTACTCCGCTTTTCCCACACCCGTCCTAGAGCACAAGGATTTTGATATTCGCCTTGTATGGCAGTTGGACAGTTTGAACAAGGGTTTTCCCAAGCTGGAACCACATAGCCTTGGATTGTATCCGGTAGTGGACAGTGTTGAATGGATAGAGCAGCTTTTGCCACTGGGGATCAAAACAATACAGCTGAGAATAAAACAACCAGAACGAGTCGATTTAGAAGCACAGATCATTCGTGCGATCGAGCTGGGACGTGAGTATAACGCACAGGTGTTTATTAATGACTATTGGCAGCTTGCTATCAAACATGGCGCCTTTGGTGTGCACTTAGGCCAAGAGGATTTGCAAGCATCCAATCTTACCCAGTTGGCAGGCGCCGGGATTGCTCTTGGGCTTTCAACACATGGTTATTACGAATTACTCCGTATCGTGCAACTCGCGCCAAGCTATATCGCGCTCGGTCATATTTTTCCGACCACCACCAAACAGATGCCGTCTCAGCCACAAGGTCTGACTCGTTTAGCGCTCTATCAGAAACTGATAGATACCATTCCTTATGGTGAGCAAAAGGGAATACCTACCGTTGCTATCGGTGGTATTGATCTTGGCAATGCAAGCCAAGTTTGGCAAACCGGTGTTTCATCGCTCGCTGTGGTGAGGGCAATCACGCAAGCCAATGATGTCCAAACGGCGATTGGTGACTTTAGAGAGGTCATGGTGAGCAATTCGGAACAGCGCAGTTGTGCTACATCCTTACATTATGGTCATCGCCATAAGGAGTGTCGTCATGTTGAACAATGATCTATTCCTTCGCTATCAACGGCAAGTTGCATTAGAGGAAGTCGGTGAATCTGGACAGCAGCGTCTTATCGAAGCTTCGGTTTTGCTAATTGGATGCGGTGGTCTAGGGTGCGCGGCAGCGCTCTACCTCGCAGGCGCTGGGGTTGGTCATTTGGTTCTCGTGGATGATGATACCGTTGATGAGAGCAACTTACAGCGCCAAGTGGCTTATCGCAGTGGTGATGTTGCCAGCAGTAAATCGCAGGCTTTACGCAACCAGCTTAATCAGCTTAATCCCGAGGTTCATATTCGAGTACTAAATCAGCGTATCAGCGCTACACAATTGAGTATGGAAGTGATGATGGCCGATGTAGTGTTGGACTGTACCGATAATTTCCCCAGTCGCCAAGCCATTAATCTAGCTTGTTTACAGCAGCGTAAGCCGCTGATATCGGCTGCGGCGATTGGCTGGCTTGGGCAGTTTAGCGTGTTTGACTACACAGCTGGCGATAGTGCGACCGCCTGTTATCACTGCCTCTATCCTTTTGATGACGCTGAGCAGAGTCAGCGTTGTAGTGATCTTGGTGTGATGGGACCTGTGGTCGGTATTCTTGGCAACTACCAAGCATTGGCAGCAATACAAAAGCTCGCGACAGGGCGTTTTCATCTAGCGCGCAATCAACTGCATTTGTTTGATGGCTTAACCATGACATGGCAGACAATGAATGCCGTTCGCGACGCTCACTGTGCTCATTGTGGCAATATGGTTTGAAGGGGAAGAGTAATGGAATCGATAGCGATTGTGTTTAATGGTCTGCCGCAGAAAATCGCAATTGGTAAGACACTGCAACAGATGATAGATGAGTTCTCTTTGCCAAATCAGGGTTACGTGTTTGCGGTCAATAACCAAGTCGTACCGCGAAGTGAATGGCAAACGCGAGTGTTGTGTGAGGGAGATAGTATCTCGCTGTTTCAAGCGATTGCAGGAGGGTAACGCTATGTTGAAGATCGCAGATAAAGAATTTAGCTCAAGACTGTTTACTGGAACGGGGAAATTTGCCAATAGCCAGTTAATGGCCAAAGCGCTAACCGCTAGCGGTTCTCAGCTTGCAACCATGGCACTGAAAAGGGTGGACATTACGGACCGCCATGACGACATTCTTTCTCCCTTGGTCGAGGCGGGTATTCATTTGTTGCCCAATACGTCTGGGGCGAAGAACGCACAAGATGCAATATTTGCGGCTCATCTGGCTCGGGAGGCGCTCGGTACTCACTGGCTGAAACTGGAAATTCACCCCGACCCTAAGTACTTGATGCCCGATCCGATTGAGACATTGCTGGCAGCGGAACAACTGGTAAAAGATGGCTTTATCGTGTTGCCGTATTGTCATGCTGATCCGGTTCTGTGCAAGCGACTCGAAGAGGTGGGGTGCGCCGCAGTGATGCCTTTGGGCGCGCCAATCGGTTCAAACAAAGGATTGGCTTCGGCAGATTTCTTACAGATCATTATCGACCAAGCCAAGGTTCCTGTGGTGGTGGATGCTGGGATTGGTGCTCCTTCACATGCGGCTCGCGCGATGGAGTTGGGGGCCGATGCCGTTCTTGTCAACACGGCGATTGCCACAGCGAGTGATCCTGTCGCGATGGCCCGTGCCTTTAAGTTAGCCGTTGAAGCGGGCCGTGCGGCTTACGACGCTGGCTTAGCCGGACAAGTTTCGCATGCCATCGCTTCAAGTCCACTGACTTCATTCTTGGATTGTTGAGGAAACACGCATGAGTTTTGTTGAGTGTTTTAATCAGCTAAATTGGGATGATGTGTCTTTGTCTATTCGGGCAAAAACGGCAAAAGAGGTGGAACTGGCACTGAGTAAAGAAAAGTTGGATCTCGAAGACTTCAAGGCACTGATATCGCCCGTTGCCGAAAACTATTTGGAAGCGATGGCGCAACGTTCCTACGCTCTTACGCGAAAGCGGTTTGGCAATACCGTCTCACTTTATATCCCACTCTATCTCTCAAACTTGTGTGCCAATGCGTGCACCTACTGCGGTTTTTCGATGGAAAACCGCATTAAGCGTCGCACGCTTAATCAAGGTGAAATTGCCGCAGAAATTGCAGCAATCAAGCGGATGAATTTTGATAGTGTGCTACTCGTGACCGGTGAGCATGAGACAAAAGTCGGTATGAATTACTTTCGTCAAGTTGTGCCGATGATTAAGCAGCAGTTCAACTATTTGGCGATGGAAGTGCAACCTTTGCAGCAAGAGCAATATGAGGAACTGATTTCGCTCGGATTGGATGCAGTGATGGTTTATCAAGAGACGTATCATCCTTCGACCTATGCTCAGCATCATCTACGCGGTAACAAAACCAATTTTGAGTTTCGTTTGGAAACCCCCGATCGCCTCGCGCGCGCTGGCATCGACAAAATTGGCATTGGCGCTTTGATTGGTTTGGAGGATTGGCGTACTGATTGTTTTTTTACTGCCGCGCATCTTGAGTATTTAGAACGCACCTACTGGCAGACGCGCTACTCCATCTCATTTCCTCGTCTTCGACCATGTGCCGGGGCATTACCACCGAAATCGGAGATGACAGATAAGCAATTGGTGCAACTGATTTGTGCCTACCGACTGTTTAACCCTGAGGTAGAGCTCTCTTTGTCCACCCGCGAGTCTGCCTTTTTTAGAGACAATGTCTTACCGCTCGGCATTACGTCAATGTCTGCTGCGTCTAAAACCCAGCCTGGTGGCTATGCAATGGCGGATGTCGAACTTGAGCAATTTGAGATCAGTGATGAGCGCAGTGCTGAGTCAGTGGCGGCGATGATTCGCAGCAAAGGCTTTGAACCAGTTTGGCGTGACTGGCATAGTGCTTATTCAGGGCTACGTAACTGAGACAGGGAGACCCACTCGCATGGAAAGGCGAGTGTTTCACGTGAAACAAAAGGGTTGAGGCAGCTACCTCAACCCTTTTATTTGTGAGCTAGTTAGCAAATGCCTAATTCGACACACTTTGGCAGTACTAAGTCGGTGTCAATGGCGAAACTAGGTGCTAATTGCGAACTAATGGCTGTGTTGCGGCTGACAGCCAAGCTTTCACATCGCTATCCACCAATGGACTGAGCGCGTGCCAAACTTTTTGATGATAGTCGTTGAGCCAATTTAGCTCCGCGTCTGTCAGCATATCGACATTAATGTTCCGCTTGTCGATCGGGCAGCGAGTCAAGGATTCAAACGCCAGCACAGGGAAATCCCCTTGTGTTGGCTGCTCGACCACCAACTCCAGATTCTCAATACGGATACCAAATGCATCAGCACGGTAATAGCCCGGTTCATTAGAAAGCACCATGCCGGCCACCAGTGGAACATCAATCTGTCGCTTGGAGATGCTGGCAGGGCCTTCATGCACGCTGAGGAAATGGCCCACACCATGACCGGTGCCGTGATCATAGTCGAAGCCTTCTGCCCAAAGATGCTGACGGGCTAACGTATCAATTTGATAACCACGTGTGCCTTTGGGGAAGCGTGCGCTGGCCACACCGATGTGACCTTTCAGGGCCAAAGTGAACTGTTTGATCATCTCTTCGCTTGGATTACCGATAGCAATTGTACGCGTGATGTCGGTGGTGCCATCCAGATACTGGCCGCCTGAGTCAACCAGATACAGAGTATCCATCTGCAACTGTCCTGGCTTGGGCTGGTTTTCATGATTGTAGTGGCACATGGCAGCATTGCTACCCGCCGCTGAAATTGTGTCAAAGCTGAGGTCTTTCAGGGTCGGATCTTCGCGGCGAATCGCTTCTAGCTTGTCGGCCAGTGTTGCTTCATCATGCAGGTGGCCCGCAGCGACTTCTGCATCCAGCCAACAAAGAAACTTAGACATCGCCACACCATCTCGAACATGACACGCTTTCATGCCCGCAATCTCAACGGCGTTTTTCGCCGCTTTTGGCATCAAGCAAGGATCGGCGGCACTGATGACTTCTGCGCCTGCACTTTGCAGCACCAACTTGAACCAAGCGTTGCTGGTTGCGGGATCGACCAGCACTTTTTTCCCGCTCAACGCTTGTAGGCGATCCGCGAGTTGCTCTGGGTGATAGACAGTGACACCTTGGCCAACATGTGAGGCAAACTCGCTGGGTAAGCGAGCCGGATCGAGGAAGTAGTCGACGCTGCCGTCGTGATGCAAAATCGCGTGTGAAAGCAAAACAGGCAGACGAGAGACATCAAGACCCCGCACATTAAGCAACCAGCAAATGGAATCGAGCGCGGTAATCACCGCACTGTCAGCACCGCTTTGGTTGACCAGTTGCGCTATCTCTTCGCGCTTACTGGCACAAGACTGGCCGACCGCTTCGGTTGGCATCAATCTGACGTCAGAAACGATAGGGGCAGGGCGATCGTGCCATAGTTGATCGATTGGGTTAGCTTCCAATATCTTAAGCTGTAAAACATCCGCCAGTTTGTTTTGCGCGTTGCTAAGCCAAGTAGCATTGTGCATGCGTGGATCGATTGCTACCGATGCCGCCCGCGGCAAGTTTGTTTTGAGCCAATCGAGCGCCGGCTCTTCAATCAGGTGACGATATTCAAAGAGCTCAGCAGGGACTTGTTTGGTCACTTGCACTGTATAGCGACCATCAACAAATATTGCTGCTTTTTTTTGTGTGATGACGGCTGCGCCAGCAGAGCCGGTGAACCCGGTCAACCAATGTAAGCGTTTCGTTGTGCGCAGGGACGTATTCGCCCAGATATTCATCTTCGTGTGGAACGAGTAGGGCGTCGATGTTGTGTTGCACTAACCATTGACGAATGGCGGCAACACGCTCGTGAGTAGCATTATGCATCTGTTGTCTTTTCCTTTTATTGTGGCTCCGTTTGCTCAGGTTGGGAGCAGCGCCTTACCTTCCGTGTAAGGACCACAGACCATCGATGAGCCCGGAGGACTATCGGCTGTTAAGCTACTCATTTTATCCCAAGCACGCAAATAAATGGCGAAATTTTTACCTAAGGTGCAGCGTCTTCTGCGTGATCATATTGCGCAGCCAGCTCAGTGCAGGGTCGTTTTCTCTATCACGATGCCAAAATAAGGTATACGCCATTGGGGGGAATTCGATCGGTAGCGGCAGCACTTGCAGATCAAGCTGTTTGGCCGCGAGATGGACGAAGTGGCTCGGCGCGGTGAAGACGAAATCGGTGTAAGAGCAGAGATTGGCTGCGCTATTGAAGTCAGGGACGGTGATGGCGATGTCACGCTCTCGGCCAATATCCGCCAAGCGGTAGTCGAGCAACCAACGCTCGTTGCCATCACAGCGCACTTGTACGTGACGCAGTGAAAGGTAGCTTTCAAGGCTCCAGCCTTGCTTAAGGGCGGGGTGGTTTTTTCGCACCACACACATCTGATTGTCGCGATAAATCTCTTGTTCGCGAATATCCGCTGGTGGCAGCATGGTCAGTTTAGCGTCGTTGATGTCGATATCTTTGCCTGTAATACCGAGATCGAGTTCGCCGCGCTGTAGCATTTTGAAGGTCTGATCTGACCAAGAGTGGGTACTGATGGTGACATTCGGTGCTTGGTGGAAAATCGATGGCAGAAAATGGGGCAAGATCAGCGGGTAAACACTTTCTACTGCGGCGATGCGAAAACGGTATTCACTGCTGTCGGGATGAAACTGCTCTGGCAAGGTGAGCATCTCCAACTGATTAATAAGCAGTTCGAGTTTTGGACGCAGAAACAATGCACGTGCAGTGGGTGTTAAACCGTGCGAGTGGCGCACAAACAGCGGATCGTCAAACTGCTCGCGCAGTTTAGCCAAGGATTTACTCACTGCCGATTGGCTTAAGCAGAGCCGATGCGCGGCTCGGGTCACATTTAGTTCGTCAAACAGCACTTTAAGGCACACCAGCAGGTTGAGATCCAAACGCGATAACTTCTCAATATTCATTTTTGAGTTTCCAGATGGGAATATCAGCGATGATTATATATCATTTCCATTCATATCACGATATGGATAAACTCCAGCAAAAGTTCTTGTTCAATCTGGAGTGTGTTGTGTCTGTGCAGAGTCAAACTACGAAGATGCAGATGGCATTGTTGACCTTGTTGGTGCTGTTTAGCCCCTTGGCCATTGATATCTATCTGCCCGCTTTACCGCTTATTTCAAATGCCTTTTCTGTAGAGCATGCACTGGCGCAAGACACCATTACCTGGTTTTTGTTTGCTATGGGGGTCGGACAGTTATTCGCTGGCCCGCTGGCAGATAAACTCGGACGGCGAACTGTTGCATTGGGAGGCATCACCATCTACGCGTTGAGCGCTTTATTGGCGTGGAGCGCGCAAAATATCGAGTGGATGTTGGTATCTCGTTTGCTACAAGGCTTAGGTGCGTGTGCGACATCGGTAGCAGCCTTTGCGACAGTTCGCGATATCTTTGGTCCGCAAAAAAGCGGCAAAATGATCAGCTACCTTAATGGGGCGATCTGTTTTATTCCTGCGCTTGCGCCCATTCTCGGCAGTTGGCTCACCCAGCAATTTGGCTGGCGTGCTAATTTCAGTTTTATGGCTGGTTTTGCGCTAGTGGTGGGCAGCATGATGTTTTTCAATATGCGTGAAACCAACCCAGCGACGGAAAAACAAGCGGTGTTTAAATTGAGCCGTTACTGGGCGGTGCTGCGTACACCGTCTTTTGTTTTCCATGCCACCTTATGTTTGTTGGCGATGGCGGTGATCTTGGCTTACGTGACATCAGCGCCAGTGGTGTTGATGGAAGGCATGGGCCTAAGCATGAACCAATTTACTTTCTGGTTTGGTGTAAATGCCGTGATTAACATCGCCGCGTGTTTGCTGGCTCCGAAATTTATGGATAAGTGGGGCACGCACAACACCCTAGTGGTTGGTGTCATGACGCTTGGTCTGGCTGGCTTTGTGATGGTGTTGATGGCGAGCAGTGGTACCCCATTTGCTTTCATGTTGCCAATCTTCCTCTCTTCGGTCGGGTTTGCTTGGATCTTAGGCGCAGCGGCTGGCAAAGCGTTAGAACCTTTTGGTGACAAGGCGGGAACTGCAGCCGCACTATTGGGTTTGTTCCAAATGAGTGGCTCAGGATTTTTAGTCGGTACCATGCAGCGGTTTGAGTTAGAAGCGTCTAATATGATTGCTTTACACATGTGGTTGCTTTTGCCTGCGCTGTTTATTCTCTTTTCGAAAGTGGGTAAAAGTTGGCATACACAAGCAGTAGCCGCTTGAACCAACGGGTAAAATTAGAGTTTTACTGCTATTCGAACCCGTGTATATTTGGCGTTCACATTTTCCCCGACACTTAACGGAATTTACAGGTAATGTCGTTAACCACTTATGAAATGGCTCGTATTCTTGAACAGATGGAAGAGTCTCCAGAGAAAATTATGTTCGGCAAATTACTTAATGAGCTGGGCAATCAAAGCGAAGAGCGAATTCGCAGTGCGGCGAAACAAGTTCCTCTGCCAGTTCTCAGAGACATCGTCTATCAGTTTCAGAAGGTTATCGAATCTCGTAAAGGAGAGCAGGTAGAAACGATGGCGAAAGAACTTGCTAAACAAGGCATCTCGGCCGATGAGCTGCTCGCCTACCTGAACAATAAGTAGTTTTGATAAAAAATCCCCGCCATTCATTGGCGGGGATTTTTTTCGTCTATTGGTGTTTATGATGCAGCATGCGGCGTAGCAGATGATCGCCAGAGAAGGGGCCTGCGCCCCAAATCATCAACACTAAAATCATCAAGCCCCATAGCTGGTGGTCATAAAATCCTTGTTCCCACAGCAGTGGATATGAGATCACTGTCACCACATTAAGAACAAACAACCCGCTCGCTGCGACTCGGGTCAACAAGCCAACGGCAAGTAAGATAGGTAGTAGCAGCTCGCCTGCTGTGGCGAGATAAGCGGCCAATTGCCAGTGAATCAGCGGTACCTGATATTCCCACTCAAAGAGATAAAGTGTGCTCTCCCAGTTGGCGATTTTGCTTAGACCAGAACGGAAAAATACCCAAGCAACACCAAGGCGTAGCCCCAGTAACAAAAACGGCAGCAATACGGATTGCATCGCAGCGGTGGCACTATCGTAGCGGGCAAGCAGGCCCGTTAGCTTTGAATTCATAACATTTCTATTCTCTTTATGGCAGCGAAAATGGCTGATGACGCCAAGTTCAACCAAGGCGTTTAACTCGGCCAGTAACTCTGCGTCTATGTCGGCTAACGCTTTTTGCTGCTCTAATTGCGTTAGCAGCGCAAACGCGGCGGGCGTTAGCGACATGCACTGATAGGAGCGATCCGCAAATACCTGGATGACGCCAGCTTGCGCTTGCTCGATGTGCAAATCGTCAAAGCATTGCTCGCGAATTGCTTGGTGCAGAGAAAACAGCGCGTAATCGGCAGCAAAACAAGCGACACCAACGGCCAGATGAAAACGCACCTCGCCATGGCGCGCAGGATCAATCTGCGCGAGTGCGTCTAAAGGTTGTGCCTGCGACGGTTTTTGCGCCTCTTGCCATTGCCGCTGGCAAAGTTCGATGGTCCATTCAAAACGGGCAAACTCCCGGCAGCAAGGAACCTGATCAACCACCTGTGGAAATTGTGCTAAAGTTGTCTCGAACCCTTCACCATAACTCGACACATCGGCTTGGGTTAACGGCACTCGCAGTACATGTTGCCGCGCT
The DNA here is from genome assembly GCF_009763805.1 of Vibrio cidicii. Classification (NCBI taxonomy): domain Bacteria; kingdom Pseudomonadati; phylum Pseudomonadota; class Gammaproteobacteria; order Vibrionales; family Vibrionaceae; genus Vibrio; species Vibrio cidicii. The sequence goes on from NZ_CP046804.1 coordinate 2,902,329, forward strand.
ATCTGAGCAAAGCAGGCTTCGCCGAGCAACAGACGGGTTTTCGGGTAGCTCAGTTCCAGTAACTCGCTTAAACCGATGACGAAGTTGTTGCGATAAATTTGCATCCGCTCATCGGCAGTGAATTGATCGCTGACGATGTCACATATCTCCCCTGATGCTTGATAGTGTAGAGCGCGAGCGAAACGTTGCTGTAAGTCGGCCAGTCTCATGATGCCTCCTTAGCAAGGCATGACTGAAAGAGCAGCTCGCTGGCTTTGCGTGCTTCGCCCAGAAGCACGTCGGGCGCGGGCAAATCGAGGTCCCACTCAATTAAGGTGTGGCGTCGGCCATGCTTGGCAAGCCACGCTTGGTAGAGTTTCCAGACTGCGGTCGACACGGGTTGACTGTGGGTATCTATCCAGATTTCGCCTTGTGGTAGTGACTTGACGGTAAAGCCAGCCAGATGAATTTCGTCGACACAATCGGCCGGAAGTGCGGCGAGATATTCTTGGCAGTCGAAACCATGGTTGTGCGACGAAACATACACGTTATTGAGATCGAGCAGTAAACGACAGTCGGTACGACGCTGCACTTCGGCGAGAAATTGCCACTCGCTTATGGTCGAATGCTGATAGCGAACGTAACTGGACGGATTCTCCACCAAGATAGCGCGCCCAAGGTACTCCTGCACCCTCAGCACATTGCGACAAAACACCTCTAGCGCTTCTTCGGTGTAAGGCAGTGGCAGTAGATCATTGAAATAGTGCCCGCCGTGTTCGCTCCAACTGAGATGGTCAGAAACGAAGCGCGGCTGTAAATCATCCACCAAGGCCTTTAAACGTTGCAGATGTATCGGATCGATGCCATCCACCGAACCGAGAGATAAACCGACTCCATGACAGCTCAGCTGATAATCGTTGGTCAGTTGGTTGAGTTTTTGCCGCTCGAGCGAATTAGGGTGAAAGTAGTTTTCGCTGTGTATCTCCAGCCAAGAAAGCGGCGGCCGCTGTTGGCAAAAGTAGTCAAGATGCGCCAGCCGCAAACCCACCCCAACATCGTCATGGTAAGTATTCGTCATGGTAAGTATTCGTCATTGTCTGCTCCATTTGCTTGTTGGGGGAAAGAGGAGCTGGGGTTGAGCGCCGAGCTCCTTTCTAGTGAGGGGCGTTTGGATTAAGAGGCCTTAGTGCTGCCACCGGCAAGTTTGTCACACAGGCCTTTTGGCAATACGACAAACGCATCTTTTTGGTTATCTTGTTTTGCGGTGCCAGCACACGAGCTGGTTTTGGTCGCGCAGTCATTTTTGCCTGCTTTGGCTACGCCGTAGCATTTCTCTTTTTCCGCTGCCATCGCTGGCGCGGCGGTCAGAAGCGACCCTCCCATTGCGAGCAAACCAGTGACAACGGCAGTAACGGCGAGATTTGAATTTTTCATGATGTGTTCCTTAGACTGATTATTGTAGTTAATGAAACAAGCCTGACGTTTGCCATGACTTGCATGGTTAAAAGGACAGCGATGGGGTGAAAAAACTTTCAGGGAAAAATACAAATTTTTTATGGAAACAGGAAAATAGATACTAACCATCTGAAAAATAGAGATAAGCGTTGGCTTGCTCAAATGTGAATTTTGTCTGAAATGGCAAACTGGTTAGGTTATAATCGACGTTTCTGTATAAATAACCAGTAGCTCTTATCATGATGGATCCTTCACTTTTACTCGATGGCCTGAACGACAAACAGCGTGAAGCCGTTGCTGCGCCACTTGAAAATCTACTCGTCCTCGCTGGTGCCGGCAGTGGCAAAACCCGCGTTTCTGGTGCATCGCATCGCTTGGTTGATGTCGGTGGAGCAAGCGTCGCCGTTTTCGATTATGTCAGTCACCTTCACCAACAAAGCGGCGGCGGAAATGCGCGGCCGTATTGAAGAGTTGATGATGGGCAGCGCCTCGGGCATGTGGAACGGCACCTTTCACGGTATTTGTCACCGCATCTTGCGCGCCCACTATCTCGATGCCAAGTTGCCGGAAGATTTCCAGATCATCGATAGTGACGACCAGCAGCGTTTACTCAAGCGGCTGATCAAAGCGCAAAACTTAGATGAGAAGCAATGGCCAGCGCGTCAGGTGGCTTGGTGGATCAACGGCAAAAAAGATGAAGGGTTACGTGCGGCGCACATCGATGCTTACCATGATCCGGTGACCAAAACCTATTTGCAGCTTTATGCGGCCTATCAGGAAGCGTGCGACCGAGCGGGTTTGGTCGACTTTGCGGAAATTTTGCTGCGCGCCCACGAGCTACTGCGAGAGAAAAAACATATTCGCGAACATTACCAAGCGCGCTTTAAGCACATTCTGGTCGACGAGTTTCAAGATACCAACAACATTCAATATGCTTGGCTGCGCATGATGGCCGGGCCTGAGTGCCATGTGATGATCGTGGGTGACGACGATCAATCTATCTACGGTTGGCGCGGGGCAAAAGTGGAGAATATCGAGAAATTCACGCTCGAATTCCCAAGTGTTAACACCATCCGCCTTGAGCAAAACTACCGTTCGACCAAAACCATTCTCGACGCGTCAAATGCACTCATCGCCAACAACACAGAGCGATTGGGCAAAGAGCTGTGGACCGATGGCGTACAAGGTGAACCCATCTCGATCTATTCCGCATACAACGAGCTGGACGAAGCGCGTTTTGCGGTGAGCAAAATCAAAGAGTGGCAAGACAAAGGTGGCGTGCTCAACGATGCGGCGATGCTTTATCGTAATAACGCCCAGTCGCGGGTACTGGAAGAGGCGTTGATTCAAGCGGGTTTGCCATATCGCATTTACGGCGGCATGCGCTTCTTCGAACGCCAAGAGATCAAAGATGCCCTGAGCTACTTGCGTTTAATCGCCAATCGTAATGACGACGCAGCGTTTGAGCGGGTGGTCAACACCCCGACCCGTGGCTTGGGGGATAAAACGCTGGAAACGGTTCGCTTTGCCGCGCGTGATCGCGGTTGTACCTTGTGGGAAGCGAGTATTGGCCTGATAGAAGAGCGAGTGCTCACCGGTCGCGCCGCAACCGCTTTGGGGCGTTTCATCGAGCTGATTAATGCCTTGGAAGACGACAGCTTTGAGATGCCGCTGCACGTGCAAACCGACCATGTGATCAAATCGTCGGGCCTGTACAATATGTATGAGCAAGAGAAAGGCGAAAAATCCAAAGCGCGTATTGAGAACTTGGAAGAGCTGGTGACCGCGACGCGTCAGTTTGAAAAGCCGGAAGAAGCGGAAGAGATGAGTCTGCTGACCGCCTTTCTTACCCATGCGGCGCTGGAGGCGGGTGAAGGCCAAGCGGATGACTTTGAAGACGCGGTACAACTGATGACCCTGCACAGCGCCAAAGGATTGGAGTTCCCGCTGGTGTTTATGGTCGGGGTAGAAGAGGGCATGTTCCCCAGCCAAATGTCGGCCGAAGAAGCCGGGCGTTTGGAGGAGGAGCGTCGTTTGTGCTACGTCGGTATGACGCGTGCAATGCAAAAACTCTACATCACCTACGCCGAAATGCGCCGTTTATATGGCCAAGATAAGTATCACAAACCGTCACGCTTTATTCGTGAGCTACCAGAAACTTGTTTAGATGAAGTGCGCATGAAAGCGCAAGTGAGCCGTCCGGCCAGCAGTGGCCGTTTTAGCCAAGCGGCGGTGAAGGACAACTTCAACGAAACCGGATTCTCACTCGGCTCGCGCGTGCGTCATCCTAAGTTTGGTGAAGGCACCATCATCAACTTCGAAGGCAGTGGCGCGCAAGGCCGAGTGCAAGTGGCCTTTAATGGTGAAGGGATCAAGTGGTTAGTGACCGCTTACGCGAAACTGGAAAAAATGTGATTGCCCATCGACTGGCTTCATGACAAACGGCGCAGAAACGCGCCGTTTGTTTATGAGTGAACTGGATAAAAATGGCAAGCAAAGAAAAACCCCGGGAGCGTATGCCCACCGGGGTTATAGTCTTACTTGCAGCAATCCAGCTACGAAAGTGCTCCCTGCATCAAATCCTTGATAGTATGTCGAATCCGTCAGCTTAGTCCTTACGTCGCCATCCTAGCGGTGTCCTTGACCCTATCCTGGTCGACCAACAATCCTCGTTGGTATCCATCACTTGTTCCCTGAGCGGTGTCCCTGACATCATCCTGATGTAAAGTCCTTCCTCTTCCAGAGGTGTCCATTGCCATCCTTAGTCGTAACCATCCTAGTTACGCTTGCGTCCGTTCAATGTCCAGTTTGCTATCCATGCCGATTGCTCATCCTGAGTAATCGTGTCTCCTTCCTGAAGACCACCGAATCCTTGGTGATTTCCTGTTCCGTGTCAGCATCCTTCCGACAGGATCCATATTAGCGTGATTCACTCTGGCAACAAGGCGTGTTTTGGCGTTTTTATGGTGTTATTTATTGAATAAGAATTGTGCAAGTAATTAATTATCAATGATTTAGTGTGATTTTTATTACCTTGTCGCACGCCGCTTTCGACGTTGGCTTACTCACTTGTGAGAGATCGCTTACAAGTGAGCGAGCAAAACGCTATGCCAAACTGTGCGTTAACCAGCTTGAGACGCTGCGGTACAAGATTCCGCTGCCGATTAAGCAGAACAGCACGCCACAAATTCCATCGATATAGACGCTGGCTTGCTGCAAATGTTTTTGTACCCGCACCCCAGAAAGAGCCCAAGCGAGACTGGTAAACCAAGCCAAAGACAGGCAGAACAAGATGCCGATCGCCATCGCTTTGCCGCTGAGCGACATGCTGCTGGGGATCAAGCTAGAGAGTAAGCTGACAAAAAACACCAGCGCTTTAGGATTGAGGATATTGGTGGCGAAGCCCTTGAGAAAAGCTTGTCGTTGGCTATTGAGTTGCAATGTTGCTGCGGCGCGTGTGGGTTTCGTCGTTGCAAGCCGCTTTGTGGTTTAGCACCGCGCGCAGAGCGCCGATACCGAGATAGAGCAGATAGCTGCCGCCCAAGAGCTGTAACAGGGTATAAAGCAAAGGCTGCTGGTGGACCAGATAGCTGACACCGGTCAGGCTCAGCAGCGAATGCAGTAAGATGCCAACCGACAGACCCAAAGCAATAAACAGCCCGGTTTGACGGCCGTAGCGAGAGGCGTTTTGTACCACCAAGGCGACATCCGGCCCTGGGCTCATCAAAGCGACAAAGTGCACACTGGCCAAGGTGAGTAATACGGTTAGTTCATTCATAAAAGATCTCAATCAATACATCGTGAGAAGGATTGTCTCCGAGGTAGCAGCAGCGCGCTTGTAAATTATCGACAGCCTAGCGAGAAATTTGCGCTGGAGTTACGCCATAGGTGTGTTTGAAAGCTTTAGTGAAGTGCGCTTGATCGTAATAGCCAATTTGATGAGCGACATCGGTGGCCGAGTGCCCGGCGTGCAGCAGTTTCATCGCCTGCTCCAAGCGCAGGCGGCTAAACCACGCATAGGGAGTCATGCCCATTTGCGCCTTAAATTGGCGCTGGAATTGCGTCGGAGAGAGCTGACAAAGCGCGGCAAGTGTGTCTAAACGCACCGCTTGGTCAAGATGCGTCATCAAATACTCTTTTAAACTGCTCATCGATTTCTGGCCAAGCGGTACCACTTTTTGCCTGCTCAGCGATCCATAACGATCAAAAAGCGAGTTAAACCCTTCAAAAGGAAGGCAATCTTTGGTTAGCACACTGAGTTTTTCTTCACGCAGCAAGCCATGTAGGTTACGTAATTGTAAAAAAATCGCAGGATCGGAGATGATCAACTGATTAAAGCCGATAATTTGGCCGTTTTGCTTAAGATCGGCAAGATCACTTAACAGGTGTGGCTCGATCGCAAACACATTGACTTGATAGCCACTCTCTAGTTTGGCTTCCCCATCGTGCAGCTCATCCGGTGGCATGATCACGATTTGACCGTGGCCGACGTGATGGTGAGAGCCTTGATGCTGGAATTTCTGCTCGCCATGGGTAATCAGCCCGATATGAAAATCCAGATGGTAATGCCGCGAGAAGGCAAACTTCTGATATTTCGCATCGATCAGGCTCAGTTGTTCATGGTGAGTCGGAATGTAGTGGATCTGTTCCATCAGGTGCAAAAAAGCTTGGTCAGTTTGTGACCAAGCTTATCGATGAAAGAGCGGATTGTCTTGTAAAAAACGATCACTGCGCGGTGGCAGCACGCCTAACGTTACGGTTGTTGCGCAGCCCATCAAAGCTAAAGAGCACTAACGCTCCCCAGATAAAGGCGAAGGTGATGGCTTTGTCGGAAGTAAATGCCTCGCCATAAATCAGTACAGCGAGCAAAAACATCAAACTTGGGCCAATGTATTGGAAAAAACCTAAAGTAGAGAGCTTGAGTCGCGTTGCCGCACCAGTAAAGCAGAGTAGGGGTAAGGTGGTGACTACGCCTGCCGCAACCAAGAGGATGTTCAGACTGGCTGGGTTGTCCAGCAGGTTTGATGTCGGGGTGGAGGCAATAAACAGCAAATAGATGGCCGCAGCTGGCAGCATGACTAAGGTTTCGATAAACAAACCCGTTTGCGCGTCAACGCTGACTTTTTTGCGCAGTAGGCCATACACGCCGAAACTCATGGCGAGCGCTATGGCGACGATAGGCACAGAGCCGAACATCACCAACTGCACCAGCACTCCGCAGGCAGCAAGCGCGACAGCGAACCACTGCAATTTTCGCAGCCGCTCACCGAGAAAGATCATCCCGAGCAAGACGTTGAAAAGTGGGTTGATGTAGTAGCCCAAGCTTGCGTCAAGCATGTGGTTAGCATTGACCGCCCAGATGAAAATCAGCCAGTTGACCCCGACCAAAATAGCGGTTGAAACCAGATAGAGCATTTTGCTTTTATTGGTGATCACGGCGCTGACGGTACGCCAGTTGCGCCCAAAATGCAGTAAGGCAGCCAATAAGAAGAAAGACCAAACCACGCGGTGACTGAGGATCTCCAGCGCCGAAACGGATGAGATCGATTTGAAATAGATGGGGGCAATGCCCCACATGGTATAAGCGCCGATGGCCAGAAGCACCCCTTGGCGTGCGCGTTGTTGTTCTTCTACTGTCATTTCGCCTTCACTGTCGTTGTTTCAAAGGATGGGCCAGTATACGAGCGGGCTAAGCAATCACCTAGTATTTTGCGGTTTTATTCACCATCAAACCCCTTTACAATGTGCCCTCATTAACGCTCCCAGCCTTGCGCTGGACGTGCACCTCTTTGCAAAACTAACTGAGTATATCCATGACATCCACGCTGCTTGCTGACCCTACCGAATTGCCTACGACGCCGCAAAGTGTCTTGCAAGCGGTGTTTGGCTATCAGACCTTCCGTGTCGGCCAGCAGCAGGTGATTGACGCTGCGCTCAACGGGCAAGATAGCCTCGTCATTATGCCGACTGGTGGCGGTAAATCGCTCTGTTACCAGATCCCAGCGTTGGTGCTGCCGGGCATCACTTTAGTGATTTCCCCGCTGATCTCGTTGATGAAAGACCAAGTGGACCAACTCAAAGCCAACGGTGTGGCGGCAGAGTGCGTTAACTCAACCATGACACGCGAGGATTTGCTCAGCGTGTATAACCGCATGCACGCTGGCGAGTTGAAGCTGGTGTATACCTCACCGGAAACGGGTGCTGATGCGCGATTTTATGGAACGGCTGGAAAATCTGCCGTTGGCGATGATTGCGGTGGATGAGGCGCACTGTATTTCTCAGTGGGGGCATGACTTTCGCCCGGAATACGCAGCGCTTGGCCAGTTAAAGCAACGTTTTGCCCAAGTGCCATTTATGGCGCTCACTGCCACTGCCGATGACGCTACGCGCAGTGATATTCTTAGCCGTTTGCACCTTAAGCAACCGCACGTTTATCTGGGCAGTTTTGACCGCCCCAACATTCGCTACGATTTGGTCGAAAAACACAAACCCGTTTCGCAAGTGATCCGCTATTTGGAAACGCAAAAAGGCAACTGCGGCATTATCTACTGCGGTAGCCGCAAAAAAGTGGAGATGCTGACCGAGAAGCTGTGCAACAACCATATCCGTGCGGCGGGTTATCACGCTGGTATGGACGCCGATGAGCGTGCCTATGTCCAAGAAGCGTTTCAGCGTGATGATATTCAGATCGTCGTAGCCACGGTCGCGTTTGGTATGGGGATCAACAAGCCCAACGTGCGGTTTGTGGTCCATTTTGATATCCCGCGTAATATCGAATCCTACTATCAGGAAACCGGGCGCGCCGGGCGTGACGGCCTGCCAGCCGAAGCGATGATGCTCTACGATCCGGCCGACATTACTTGGCTGCGGCGCATGTTGGATGAGAAAGATGACGGGCCACAAAAGCAGGTGGAGAGTCACAAGCTGAATGCCATGAGTGCGTTTGCCGAAGCGCAGACGTGTCGTCGCCAGGTGCTGCTTAACTACTTTGGTGAGTATCGCGACAAGCCGTGCGGCAACTGCGATATTTGCCTTGATCCACCGAAACATTTTGATGCCACCGAAGAGGCGCGCAAAGCACTTTCCTGTGTGTACCGCGTTAACCAAAGCTTCGGTATGGGTTATGTGGTGGAAGTGCTGCGCGGGATGCAGAACATCCGCATTCGAGAAAATGGCCACGACAAAATCACCACCTATGGGCTTGGCCGCGATCACAGCCATGATTATTGGGTCAGTATTTTTCGTCAGTTGATCCACAAAGGGCTGCTGCTGCAAAACATTACCCGCAACTCGACGCTGCAACTGACGGAAGAGGCGCGTCCGCTGCTGCGCGGAGATGTTGTGCTTGAGTTGGCGGTGCCGCGTTTGGATACCACTGTGCGCAGCGCCAAAGCCGATAAGCTTTCCAATAAACATTACGATAAGAAACTGTTCGCCAAACTGCGTAAACTGCGTAAATCGATTGCCGATGAAGAGGGCCTGCCTCCTTACGTGGTGTTCAGTGATGCGACCTTGATTGATATGGCCGAAATATTGCCGACCTCGTATGGTGAAATGTTGGCGGTGAGTGGTGTGGGGCAGCGCAAGTTGGAAAAATACGCCGATCCGTTTTTAGATTTGATTCAGGAGCACATCACGAATTATGGTTGAGACGCACAAGGAATTTGGGTTGGCCGACTATCTGGCCGAAGAGGGGCGTCTGCTGATCACCACGCCGAGCTTTAATCTTGATACGTTTCCTCAACTGGGCGAACGTTTAGTCAAATTGCTTTCGGCTCAAGTATTGGAGACGCAGTGGGACGGTGACATTCATAGCTGGCTGATTGACTTTGAAGGGCGGCACTTGTTTCTTAAAGCTGAGCATTACAGTGAAGCGGTGTGGTTTGAATCCTTAAGTGTTGCAGAGAGTCGTGAGGAGATGGATTTTCTGGCGCAACTGTTTCGCCAACAATTTTAGTTGCATCTCCTTCATACGCAGATAAAAGCGCAGATAAAAGAAAAGGCTTATTTTTGAATAGGATGTTTCACATGAAACATCCTTTTTATGGATGCCGGGAAATTTATCGTGCTTAAACGATTGCCTGTTTTTCGTGACTTGTGTGAAAAACTGATTAAGGTATAATCGCCCGCCGCTGCATTAGCGGCCAGTTTCCTATTTTCTATAACATTGTTGGTAAGAATCGTGTCGGTTTTCTGATGCATTCGATTTGGGTTCCCTCGCCCCCAAACCAAACTAAAAAGGTATCGCATGAGTCACTTTACCCCTGCGCAGCAGCGCAACGCCCTAATCTATCTGGTTTTATTCCATTTAGTCATCATTGCATCCAGTAACTATTTGGTGCAATTGCCCTTTACCGTCTTTGGTTTACACACCACTTGGGGCGCCTTTACGTTCCCATTTATTTTCCTTGCAACCGATCTTACGGTACGTGTTTTTGGCGCAGCCTTGGCAAGAAGAATCATTTTCTTAGTGATGTTGCCTGCACTGGCCGTCTCTTACGTGCTTTCGGTGCTGTTTTTTGAGGGGCAGTTTCAAGGCTTTTCCCATCTGAGTGAGTTTAATCTGTTTGTGGCGCGTATCGCTATCGCCAGCTTTATGGCTTACCTGCTGGGACAGATCATGGATGTGCATGTGTTTAACCGTCTGCGTCAAATGAAGCAGTGGTGGGTTGCGCCAACCTGTTCCACTTTGTTTGGTAACGCGCTCGATACCATCGCCTTTTTTGCCATTGCTTTTTACCAAAGCCCCGATCCGTTTATGGCGGAGCACTGGACGGAAATCGCGCTGGTGGATTACGGTTTTAAATTGGTGATCAGCTTGGGGCTTTTTGTGCCCATGTATGGCGTGCTACTCAACTATTTGACCAAGAAACTCACGGCGGTGAACCCGCAATTTACTTTGGCGCAAAGCTCGCGCTAAGAGAAAGAGTCAAGTGCAAAGAAAAAGCCCAAGTGATAACAACTTGGGCTTTTTGCTGTTCAATGTCGATTCAAAGCATTAGTTCGCTTCAATCACCATTGGCCAACCGATGTCGGTCTGGCGATTGGCTTCGGTTTCCAGTTCTGCTGCCGTCAGCGGGTTTTGCGCTAACCAGCCAGCGCTGATTTGCAGCGTGAGTTTGTCGTTTTCGGCAATGAGTGTGATTTGAGGTTCCAGTTCAGGACGACGACGATGCGACAGCAACACCGCGAGGCGCAGCAAGCGCAGCACGCGTTTGGCGCTGTTGCCGGACAGGGCATGCTGTTCAGGAAGTGACGTAAGCTGATCTCGATAGCGTCTCGCCAGTTCACCGATAAAGAATTTCTGCGCGCGAGTAAAGCCCGGCAAATCAAGGTGCTGCAGCAAGTAAGCGCTGTGTTCACCGCCTTTCTTGTAATCGATAGTCAAACCGATTTCGTGCAACTTCGCGGTGGTTTCTAGCAACACTTTGCCTTGAGGCTCGGCTATCCACTCCTCGCCGCCGGCTTGTTCTAGCAAGCGCAGTGCGAGAGACGCCACTTGTTGACCATATTGACTGTCGAGTTGATAGCGAGTTTGTATGCTGGCAATGGTGCGAGAGCGGATGTCGTCTTGACGGAGCTCTTTCATCATTTCGTAGGCAAGCCCTTCACGCAGCGCGCCGCCAGCCAGTGTCATGGCATCGATCTCCAGCAGTTCAAAAACCGCAATCAGAATCGATAAACCGCTAGGAAAGACTAACGCACGTTCTAAAGTGAGCCCTTCAATTTCCAGCTCTTCGAGGTGGTCGGCGAGCATGGCTTGCTTTTGTAGACGCTTGAGCTTGGCGTGAGTAATCACTTCGTCCATACCCTGCGCCAACATGATCTCTTGCAACGCTTGGACAGTGCCGGACGCGCCGACACACACATCCCAGCCGAGCTCTTTGTACTGCGCAAGTACCGGTTTGAGGATTTGTTTTGCACCTTCAATGGCGTTGTCGAAGTTGCGTGCATTGAGCTGGCGGTCTTTAAAGAAGTTTTCCAACCACGTCACGCACCCCATACGCAAGCTGGTTAGCGCTTTGGCTTCAAAGCCTTCGCCAATAATCAGTTCGGTACTTGCGCCGCCGATGTCTACCACTAAGCGGCGACCACTGCCGCCAGAGGTGTGTGCGACGCCTTTGTAAATCGTCGCTGCTTCTTCTTCGCCGCTGATCACTTCAATCGGATGGCCGAGGATCTGGTTGGCCTTTTGTAGGAAGAGATCCACATTGGTTGCGGTTCGCAGGGTCGCTGTGCCGACAATGCGAATATTTTCTGCCGGGATATCTTGCAGCCTTTCTGCAAACAGGCTCAGGCAGTCCCATCCACGCTGCATCGCTTCCATGCTAAGCGCATGGTGTTCATCTAGACCCGCTGCAAGGCGAACTTTGCGCTTGATTTTGGCCATAGTCTGAACGCTGCCATCGATATGACGCACAACGAGCATATGAAAACTGTTCGACCCGAGGTCGATGGCGGCATAGAGCGGTGATGTTCCTGTCTGGCTCATAAACGGTTTAGGCTTCCCTTGGCTGGCGAGGTCCTCGCGGACGGCGGTTGTTTGACTTTCTATCTCCGGAGCGTGCGCCGCTGGTGTTGGTTCGGCGCTGTTGTGAACGCGCTGATGGGGTACGAACGGGGGCCGGGAGATCTTTGATCAACGCGTCGTGGTCGTACTCAGACACCGGTATCGCGTGTTCAATGTACTCTTCAATCGCTGGCAGGTTAATCGCGTACTCTTCGCAAGCAAAGCTAATCGAATGACCACTTGCGCCAGCACGGCCTGTACGACCGATACGGTGAACATAGTCTTCGCAATCGTCAGGCAAGTCGTAGTTAAATACGTGCGTGACTTGTGGGATATGTAAGCCACGTGCCGCAACATCGGTGGCGACTAAAATGTCTACCGCGCCTTGGGTAAATTGCTCAAGAATTTTTTCGCGTTTCTTCTGTGGGACATCACCCGTCAGTAAGCCAACACGGTGATTGTCACCCGCCAGATGAGCCCAAATCGATTCACAGCGATGCTTGGTGTTGGCAAAAATGATCGCACGATCTGGCCACTCTTCTTCAATCAGCGTTTGTAGCAGGGCCATTTTGTCTTGATTGGAAGGATAGAACAGCTCTTCTTGAATGCGATGGCCAGTTTTTTGTTCGGGTTCAACCACCACATGCTCAGGATTGTGCATATGCTCAAACGCTAGCTCTTGCACACGGTAAGAGAGTGTTGCAGAGAACAGCATGTTCAAACGCTCCTGAGGGGCCGGCATACGGCGGAACAAGAAACGAATGTCTTTAATAAAGCCAAGATCGAACATGCGATCTGCTTCATCCAACACCACGGCTTGAATGTTATTTAAGCCAAATACGCGCTGCTTGTAGAAGTCAATAATACGGCCTGTGGTGCCGATCAACACATCCACACCGTCTTGCAGTTTGGTTAGTTGCTTATCGTAGCTTTCACCGCCGTAAGCTAAGGCTGCTTTGATCCCGGTGCTGGCGACCAAAGATTCGGCATCGTTGTAAATCTGGATAGCCAGTTCACGCGTTGGCGCCATAATGATCGCACGTGGCTGGTTTGGCTGACGGCCTTCATGCGCTGGCGTAGTCAGTAGATGGTTAAAAGTAGCAGTAAGAAACGCGAGCGTTTTACCAGTCCCGGTTTGGGCCTGGCCTGCGATGTCTTGGCCGGAGAGCAGTACCGGCAGCGCCAAGGCTTGGATCGGGGTGCAAAACTCAAACCCTTTTTTGTCCAATCCTTCAATAACTTGCGGATGCAACCCGAAGTCGGCGAACTTTTGCTCTGTGATATGCGTCTTTTTCATCGCTATAGAATATCAGCTAAAGCTTGCATTAAGAAAGCAAATACATTCCAATAGACCATCAAATTACTGGTTATCACCCAACCAGTTTCAAAAAAACACATTGGAGTGGAAGATGAGTGATAAGATTTTGCAGCTGACTGATGAAGGTTTTGAAAATGACGTTCTTAAGGCTGCAGGCCCGGTACTGGTAGACTTTTGGGCAGAATGGTGTGGTCCTTGTAAGATGATTGCGCCGATTCTGGATGAAGTTGCTGAAGAGTACCAAGGCAAACTCACTATCGGTAAACTAAATATCGACCATAATGCAGGCACACCACCTAAATTTGGCATTCGCGGTATTCCAACCTTGCTGTTGTTCAAAGACGGCAGCGTGGCAGCGACAAAAGTGGGTGCGCTATCAAAAACTCAATTGAAAGAGTTCTTGGATGCAAACCTATAATCCATAAGTGGTTAGAAACGAAACCGTGCAGAATCTCAAATGCGCGGTTTTGTTTTTTCAAACTCTGGACTAGGATTATTTTTAGTGCTAATTTATCGCACGTTAATTAAACAACTTTCTCTTCTTGGTCGATCCTGAGACCAAATCCATCTTAACTAGAAAATAGATCTTATTTTGACTAAACAAGAATCCACCACCATGAACCTTACCGAATTGAAAAACATCCCGGTATCAGACCTTGTTAAGCTTGGTGAAAGCTTAGGTCTGGAAAACCTGGCACGTTTACGTAAACAAGACATTATCTTCGCCATCCTAAAAGCTCACGCAAAAAGCGGCGAAGATATTTTTGGCGATGGGGTTCTGGAAATTCTGCAAGACGGCTTTGGTTTCCTACGTAGTGCAGACAGTTCGTACTTGGCGGGTCCCGATGATATTTACGTATCACCAAGCCAGATTCGTCGTTTTAACTTGCGCACGGGCGATTCGATCGCAGGCAAAATTCGTCCACCAAAAGATGGCGAACGTTATTTTGCACTGCTGAAAGTCAACACAGTTAACGATGATCGACCAGACAACGCACGTAATAAAATCCTGTTTGAAAACTTAACTCCTCTGCACGCCAATGAGCGTATGGTGATGGAGCGCGGTAATGGCTCGACAGAAGATATCACTGCGCGTGTATTAGATTTGGCATCGCCAATTGGTAAAGGCCAGCGTGGTTTGATCGTGGCGCCGCCAAAAGCGGGTAAAACCATGCTGCTGCAAAACATCGCACAGAGCATCACTTACAACCACCCAGAATGTGTGTTGATGGTGTTGCTGATTGATGAGCGTCCAGAAGAAGTGACCGAAATGCAGCGCCTAGTAAAAGGCGAAGTGGTGGCTTCGACGTTTGATGAGCCAGCTTCTCGTCACGTACAAGTGGCTGAGATGGTCATCGAAAAAGCGAAACGCTTGGTTGAACACAAGAAAGACGTGGTGATTCTGCTGGATTCGATTACTCGTCTTGCGCGTGCATACAACACCGTTGTGCCTTCTTCGGGTAAAGTACTGACCGGTGGTGTGGATGCGAACGCGCTGCATCGTCCTAAGCGTTTCTTTGGTGCGGCACGTAATGTGGAAGAGGGCGGTAGCCTGACCATTATCGCGACCGCGCTAGTGGATACGGGTTCTAAGATGGATGAAGTGATCTACGAAGAGTTTAAAGGTACGGGTAACATGGAACTGCACCTAAACCGTAAGATTGCTGAGAAGCGTGTCTTCCCTGCGATTGATTTCAACCGCTCAGGTACTCGTCGTGAAGAGCTCCTAACCAAGACCGATGAACTGCAGAAAATGTGGATTCTGCGCAAGATTGTTCATCCGATGGGCGAGACGGACGCGATGGAATTTTTGATCGACAAGTTGGCGATGACGAAAACCAACGACGAATTCTTTGACGCCATGCGTCGCCAGTAATGGATTGACCATAAAAACGCCACTGTCCGCAGTGGCGTTTTTGTTTGCAATTCTACCGAGAACTCTTCAGAATGGATGAAAATGTTATCGGGAGGTTAACATGCAACAAGGAATGTTGTCTTCGCTACTCCTGACCACGTCACTTCTTTTCGGTCCGGTACTTGTGTCTGCTCAGGAAATGCAGACAGAGACCGCACAGCAGTGGCTTCAGGACCAACAAGTTCACAGTAAAGTCGCTGAACTGCTTGAGTATGTCGCTCGAGATCAAACCAATGAACTCAAATTCGCATTGGAGCGTCTAGCTCTGCCCCAACAAGAAGTCGTGCGTTTTCTTTTACTCGATAAACTAGAGAAACAAGACGTTATTTTAACGCCCAGAATGGCGATTTTTGTTGAGTCGCAAATCAAAATGATCCCGAGCTACCAAGTGGTTGAGAAAGGTGATGGTTATGAGTTTACCGTCCCGGCCTTCAATTATCCTGCGGTCGCCAATCGCTTATTGAAACGCTGGAAACAGGATCAAACCACGTTGGATTTCATTCTCGCCGCCGAGCGAGGTGAGCTGCAGTTGCAAACTTGGTTGACAGGTCCGCAATCTTTAGTACAAATGCGAGAAGCGTTGCTGATTCGAGAGCTAGATAGTTTATCCCCAGAGGCTTTAGACGGTTTGGTCAAGCAGTTGACTGCCACGCCGTTGACCACTTGGCTACCTCCTTCCTCAGTCGTGGTGCGCCTTGCTCAAGTTAGTGAAGACGCTGAGATGTACAATCTTTTATGGCGAATGAAGGCGGACCATGTCAGTCAGAATGAGTTAGAGCGCCTCGCGTCGGTGGGCGATGACTTTTCTTGGCGGCAAATCATGTCTTCAACGCAGAATCCCAGCTTGAAAGCGCAGGCGATCACCTTACTCACCAAAGCCAACCCTTTATCTACCGAAGTGAAACAGTTTCTGATTACCAGAATGGCCCTGCCGGATGATGCGCCTTTAGTGGCAAGAGAGCTAGCGAAACAAGGACACTCAAGTTGGTTGGAAGAGGTGATAGCAGGCAATAATCGCGTAAAGCGCGGGTTGATTTTACAGGCGTTGCAATAGCCAAGGCGAAAAGCGCAATAAAATCACCTCGCAGCGGAAAACGATTTGTTATACTGCGGCAAGTTTAATCACTTTACGCAAAAGGCCTATGAGTTTTAAGGATTTACGTGAATTTCTTGACCATCTTGAACGGCATGGTCAACTGAAACGCATTACTCACCCTGTCGACCCTGCCTATGAAATGACAGAAATCAGCGATCGTACGCTACGTGCGGCGGGGCCTGCTCTGCTGTTTGAAAACCCGATTGGCTATCGTATTCCTGTGCTAACGAACCTTTTTGGTACGCCTGAACGTGTCGCCATGGGCATGGGACGAAGCGAGGTCAAAGAGTTACGTGAAGTTGGGAAATTGCTGGCTTACCTCAAAGAGCCTGAACCGCCACGCGGCTTTAAAGATGCACTGGACAAGATCCCACTGTTCAGGCAAGTACTCAATATGCCAGCCAAAAAGCTGCGTAAAGCGCCGTGCCAAGAGATAGTGTGGCAGGGCGATGAGGTTGACCTAGACAAGATCCCAGTCATGAGTTGCTGGGCTGAGGATGTTGCGCCCTTACTTACTTGGGGGCTCACTGTCACTCGAGGTCCATACAAAAAGCGGCAAAATCTGGGCATCTATCGACAGCAGAAAATCGCAAAGAACAAAATCATCATGCGCTGGCTCGCTCATCGTGGTGGTGCCTTGGATCTGCGTGATTGGATGGAGGCAAACCCTGGCCAACCATTTCCAGTGTCGGTCGCGTTTGGTGCCGATCCGGCGACCATCCTTGGCGCGGTGACGCCAGTGCCAGACACGCTATCCGAGTACGCTTTCGCGGGCCTATTACGTGGCAGCAAAACCGAAGTCGTTCAATCGATCAGTAATGACTTGGAAGTACCTGCCAGTGCAGAGATTGTGCTGGAAGGCTACATCGACCCGAATGAGTTTGCTGATGAAGGTCCGTACGGCGATCATACGGGCTACTACAACGAAAAAGAGCAGCATCACGTCTTTACTATCACGCACATCACCATGCGTCGCGATCCTATCTACCACAGCACTTACACAGGGCGTCCACCCGATGAACCTGCCGTGCTCGGTGTGGCACTCAATGAAGTCTTTGTGCCGATCCTACAAAAGCAGTTTCCAGAGATTGAGGATTTCTATCTACCGCCAGAAGGCTGCTCGTATCGCATGGCCGTGGTCACGATGAAAAAGCAGTATCCAGGGCATGCTAAGCGGGTGATGATGGGGGTGTGGTCTTTCCTGCGTCAGTTTATGTATACCAAGTTCGTGATAGTTTGCGACGAATCGGTTAACGCGCGCGATTGGGATGCCGTCGTCAAAGCGATGACTGAACATATGGATCCTGTGCAAGATACCTTGATGATCGATAACACACCGATTGATTCACTCGATTTTGCTTCGCCAGTGGTAGGGCTTGGGTCAAAGATGGGGCTGGATGCGACGATAAAGTGGCCGTCTGAGCTGGCAACGCGAACGTCAGTGCCGGAGCGAGAAAGCCATGTGATAGCTGAATGTGACTTGTTGGCGCTGAAACAACAGCACCCAGAAATCGTTGACCTCTATTTTCCTCCTAGTGCTAACCATCAATTTGTTATTGCGTCGATGAAAAAAGAGCGAGCTGGCCAGTCTCAAATGTTGCTGAAACATCTGTGGGATTTCTTTGCCCCCTATGCAGATATCAAATTTATTATCTTGTGTGATGATGACGTTAATGTGCAAGATTGGCACGACATCATTTGGGCGGTAACCACACGTATGGATCCACTCAGAGACACAGCGCAAGTTAAGTGCTCTGGTTCCTCGAAGTTGGGGCTGGATGCGACCAACAAATTTGCCCCAGAGGTTGTACGAGAGTGGGGCAGCCCGATTAAAAAAGATCCGCAACTTGTGGCTAAAATCGATGCGATTTGGCACGAGTTAGGTATTCTATGAGCCATCAAGTCCACCTTCTGCCAATGAATGTCACATTCATCGTGTTGCAAGGTGAAACGGTGTTGGAAGCGGCGCTCAACAATAATATTCGCTTCCCGCATCGTTGCCAAATCGGCGCTTGTGCAATGTGCATGTGCCGAAAAATCTCGGGTGAGGTGAGTTATCACCTCGAACCCATGCTAACCAATAAAGAGCAGCAGCAAGGTTGGATTTTTCCTTGCCAAGCCTACGCAGAAAGTAATTTAGTGCTTACTTTTGAAGAGTAAGCAAGAGGAACATCATGACCATTCAATGCAAAGTTAAGTCAATTAAGCCGTTGGCGAGTAATACCTATCAAATTCTACTTCATCCTGAAACACCAGTGGCATTTAAGGCGGGGCAATATTTAATGGTGGTCATGGGCGAGAAAGATAAGCGTCCGTTTTCGATTGCAAGCAGTCCATGCCGTCATGAAGGTGAACTTGAACTTCATATTGGTGCGGCGGAGCACAATGCTTATGCACTTGAGGTGGTCGAAGCGATGCAAAACGCGTTAGTAACAGGGTCGCAAATTGAAATTGACGCGCCACACGGAGACGCTTGGCTAAAAGAAGACAGCGAGCGTCCGCTTCTTCTGATTGCCGGTGGGACCGGCTTTAGTTACGTGCGTTCGATTTTAGACCATTGCATTGCACAAAACCGTCAAAGCGCTATCTACCTTTATTGGGGCGCGCGCGATGAATCGCAATTGTACGCAAAAAATGAGCTAAGCGATATTGCTGCAAAGTACCAGAACGTCCATTTTGTCCCTGTCATAGAAGATGTTGATGCTGACTGGCAAGGGAAAGTGGGTAATGTCCTCCAAGCGGTCAATAGCGATTTTGAATCCTTACAGGAATTTGATATTTACATTGCGGGTCGATTTGAAATGGCTGGAGCAGCAAGAGAGCAGTTTACTCAGCAGAAAAAAGCGATCAGAGAGCGCATGTTTGCTGATGCTTATGCATTTATCTGATCGAATCTCGCAACAATTATAGAGTAATAGAGGGTTTTTTAGCCCTCTTTAGCGGGATTTGCTCAATAAAGCAGCTAACGGGCGTGTTTTGGAATTTATTTGCAAAAAAGAGTTGCACGCAGAAACGTTCCGCCTATAATGCGCATCCACTGGCACGGCAGACGCCACAAGGCTTCAGCAGTGCAGTAAGAGGGTAAGGCTTCTAAAAAAAGAAATTTGAAAAAGTGTTTGACTCTTCAAATTAACTCGCTAGAATGCACCTCCGCTTTGAGAGAAAAGCTTCTCGAAAAGCAAGCTCTTTAACAATATAAACCTATCAATCTGTGTGGGCACTCGTTGATGATAATCGCAAAAGATTTATCAATGAACTGAGTGACCAATCTGATACTTCGGTATCGAGCACAGTCAATTTATTCAGTATTCATTGAGCCGAAGCGAAAGCTTCAAAAAACTTTTAATTGAAGAGTTTGATCATGGCTCAGATTGAACGCTGGCGGCAGGCCTAACACATGCAAGTCGAGCGGCAGCACAGAGAAACTTGTTTCTCGGGTGGCGAGCGGCGGACGGGTGAGTAATGCCTGGGAAATTGCCCTGATGTGGGGGATAACCATTGGAAACGATGGCTAATACCGCATGATGCCTACGGGCCAAAGAGGGGGACCTTCGGGCCTCTCGCGTCAGGATATGCCCAGGTGGGATTAGCTAGTTGGTGAGGTAAGGGCTCACCAAGGCGACGATCCCTAGCTGGTCTGAGAGGATGATCAGCCACACTGGAACTGAGACACGGTCCAGACTCCTACGGGAGGCAGCAGTGGGGAATATTGCACAATGGGCGCAAGCCTGATGCAGCCATGCCGCGTGTGTGAAGAAGGCCTTCGGGTTGTAAAGCACTTTCAGTAGGGAGGAAGGTGGTAGTGTTAATAGCGCTATCATTTGACGTTACCTACAGAAGAAGCACCGGCTAACTCCGTGCCAGCAGCCGCGGTAATACGGAGGGTGCGAGCGTTAATCGGAATTACTGGGCGTAAAGCGCATGCAGGTGGTTTGTTAAGTCAGATGTGAAAGCCCCGGGCTCAACCTGGGAATTGCATTTGAAACTGGCAAACTAGAGTACTGTAGAGGGGGGTAGAATTTCAGGTGTAGCGGTGAAATGCGTAGAGATCTGAAGGAATACCGGTGGCGAAGGCGGCCCCCTGGACAGATACTGACACTCAGATGCGAAAGCGTGGGGAGCAAACAGGATTAGATACCCTGGTAGTCCACGCCGTAAACGATGTCTACTTGGAGGTTGTGGCCTTGAGCCGTGGCTTTCGGAGCTAACGCGTTAAGTAGACCGCCTGGGGAGTACGGTCGCAAGATTAAAACTCAAATGAATTGACGGGGGCCCGCACAAGCGGTGGAGCATGTGGTTTAATTCGATGCAACGCGAAGAACCTTACCTACTCTTGACATCCAGAGAATCTGGCGGAGACGCTGGAGTGCCTTCGGGAGCTCTGAGACAGGTGCTGCATGGCTGTCGTCAGCTCGTGTTGTGAAATGTTGGGTTAAGTCCCGCAACGAGCGCAACCCTTATCCTTGTTTGCCAGCACGTAATGGTGGGAACTCCAGGGAGACTGCCGGTGATAAACCGGAGGAAGGTGGGGACGACGTCAAGTCATCATGGCCCTTACGAGTAGGGCTACACACGTGCTACAATGGCGCATACAGAGGGCGGCCAACTTGCGAAAGTGAGCGAATCCCAAAAAGTGCGTCGTAGTCCGGATTGGAGTCTGCAACTCGACTCCATGAAGTCGGAATCGCTAGTAATCGTGGATCAGAATGCCACGGTGAATACGTTCCCGGGCCTTGTACACACCGCCCGTCACACCATGGGAGTGGGCTGCAAAAGAAGTGGGTAGTTTAACCTTCGGGAGGACGCTCACCACTTTGTGGTTCATGACTGGGGTGAAGTCGTAACAAGGTAGCGCTAGGGGAACCTGGCGCTGGATCACCTCCTTATACGATGATTATTGCGATGAGTGTTCACACAGATTGATATGGTTTAGAAAGTTTAGAGTATCTTAGTGTCCCGTTCGTCTAGAGGCCTAGGACACCGCCCTTTCACGGCGGTAACAGGGGTTCGACTCCCCTACGGGATACCACGGGTCGTTAGCTCAGTCGGTAGAGCAGTTGACTTTTAATCAATTGGTCGCAGGTTCGAATCCTGCACGACCCACCATTTCCTTCCTCCACAGGAAGTAAAATATGTGGGCGATTAGCTCAGTTGGGAGAGCACCTGCCTTACAAGCAGGGGGTCACTGGTTCGAACCCGGTATCGCCCACCACTCTTTAAATATTTTTGTATTGCTTAATTCAGCCTCCCCTTCATGTGGATGGTCGATTTTTCGACGCTGAAAGTCTTTAAAAAGTGGTTTCTCATCGAGAAATGACATTGCTCTTTAACAATTTGGAAAGCTGACAAAGTAATTTATCTATCATTGATAGATTGCTTGTAAAGTTCTCAATGTTTGTCTTTAAGACAAACACCAACAAAACACATTCAAGTGTTCTTGGGAATGTCACTTTTAAGTGACGATTCAAAATTGAGTCCGGCAAATCAAAGCTATCTCGCTCATTCAAATAATGAGATAGCAACCTTGGTTGTTTAACGTAAAGACCCTTTCGGGTTGTATGGTTAAGTGACTAAGCGTACACGGTGGATGCCTTGGCAGTCAGAGGCGATGAAGGACGTACTAACTTGCGATAAGCGGTGATGAGGCAGTAAGAGCCACTTGAGTCACCGATTTCCGAATGGGGAAACCCACTGGCATAAGCCAGTATCGCTGCATGAATACATAGTGCAGCGAAGCGAACCGGAAGAACTGAAACATCTAAGTACCCCGAGGAAAAGAAATCAACCGAGATTCCGAAAGTAGCGGCGAGCGAAATTGGATTAGCCCTTAAGCTTTATATGCGTTAGACGAATGGTCTGGAAAGGCCAACGATACCGGGTGATAGTCCCGTAGTTATAGGCGCATGTTCAGTGAAATCGAGTAGGGCGGGACACGTGTTATCCTGTCTGAATATGGGGGGACCATCCTCCAAGGCTAAATACTCCTGACTGACCGATAGTGAACCAGTACCGTGAGGGAAAGGCGAAAAGAACCCCTGTGAGGGGAGTGAAATAGAACCTGAAACCGTGTACGTACAAGCAGTAGGAGCAGGCTTTGTCCTGTGACTGCGTACCTTTTGTATAATGGGTCAGCGACTTAATGTTAGTAGCAAGGTTAACCATCTAGGGGAGCCGTAGGGAAACCGAGTCTTAACTGGGCGTATAGTTGCTAGCATTAGACCCGAAACCGAGTGATCTAGCCATGGGCAGGTTGAAGGTTGAGTAACATCAACTGGAGGACCGAACCGACTAATGTTGAAAAATTAGCGGATGACTTGTGGCTAGGGGTGAAAGGCCAATCAAACTCGGAGATAGCTGGTTCTCCCCGAAAGCTATTTAGGTAGCGCCTCGGACGAATACTACTGGGGGTAGAGCACTGTTAAGGCTAGGGGGTCATCCCGACTTACCAACCCTTTGCAAACTCCGAATACCAGTAAGTACTATCCGGGAGACACACGGCGGGTGCTAACGTCCGTCGTGGAGAGGGAAACAACCCAGACCGCCAGCTAAGGTCCCAAATTACAGCTAAGTGGGAAACGATGTGGGAAGGCTTAGACAGCTAGGATGTTGGCTTAGAAGCAGCCATCATTTAAAGAAAGCGTAATAGCTCACTAGTCGAGTCGGCCTGCGCGGAAGATGTAACGGGGCTAAGTTGTAAACCGAAGCTGCGGCAATGTTCTATGAACATTGGGTAGGGGAGCGTTCTGTAAGCTGTTGAAGGTGTGTTGTAAAGCATGCTGGAGGTATCAGAAGTGCGAATGCTGACATGAGTAACGACAAGGGGGGTGAAAAACCTCCCCGCCGGAAGACCAAGGGTTCCTGTCCAACGTTAATCGGGGCAGGGTGAGTCGACCCCTAAGGCGAGGCCGAAAGGCGTAGTCGATGGGAAACGGGTTAATATTCCCGTACTCGATCAAATTGCGATGGGGGGACGGAGAAGGCTAGGTGGGCCTGGCGACGGTTGTCCAGGTTCAAGTGCGTAGGCTTAAGAGTTAGGTAAATCCGGCTCTTTCTAAGGCTGAGACACGACGTCGAGCTACTACGGTAGTGAAGTCATTGATGCCATGCTTCCAGGAAAAGCCTCTAAGCTTCAGATTTGATGGAATCGTACCCCAAACCGACACAGGTGGTCGGGTAGAGAATACCAAGGCGCTTGAGAGAACTCGGGTGAAGGAACTAGGCAAAATGGTACCGTAACTTCGGGAGAAGGTACGCTCTTGATGGTGAAGTCCCTCGCGGATGGAGCTGACGAGAGTCGCAGATACCAGGTGGCTGCAACTGTTTATTAAAAACACAGCACTGTGCAAAATCGCAAGATGACGTATACGGTGTGACGCCTGCCCGGTGCCGGAAGGTTAATTGATGGGGTTAGCGTAAGCGAAGCTCTTGATCGAAGCCCCGGTAAACGGCGGCCGTAACTATAACGGTCCTAAGGTAGCGAAATTCCTTGTCGGGTAAGTTCCGACCTGCACGAATGGCGTAATGATGGCCACGCTGTCTCCACCCGAGACTCAGTGAAATTGAAATCGCTGTGAAGATGCAGTGTACCCGCGGCTAGACGGAAAGACCCCGTGAACCTTTACTACAGCTTGGCACTGAACATTGAACCTACATGTGTAGGATAGGTGGGAGGCTTTGAAGACGTGACGCCAGTTGCGTTGGAGCCGTCCTTGAAATACCACCCTTGTATGTTTGATGTTCTAACGTTGGCCCCTCATCGGGGTCGCGGACAGTGCCTGGTGGGTAGTTTGACTGGGGCGGTCTCCTCCCAAAGAGTAACGGAGGAGCACGAAGGTGGGCTAATCACGGTTGGACATCGTGAGGTTAGTGCAATGGCATAAGCCCGCTTAACTGCGAGAATGACGGTTCGAGCAGGTGCGAAAGCAGGTCATAGTGATCCGGTGGTTCTGAATGGAAGGGCCATCGCTCAACGGATAAAAGGTACTCCGGGGATAACAGGCTGATACCGCCCAAGAGTTCATATCGACGGCGGTGTTTGGCACCTCGATGTCGGCTCATCACATCCTGGGGCTGAAGTCGGTCCCAAGGGTATGGCTGTTCGCCATTTAAAGTGGTACGCGAGCTGGGTTTAGAACGTCGTGAGACAGTTCGGTCCCTATCTGCCGTGGGCGTTGGAAGATTGAAGGGGGCTGCTCCTAGTACGAGAGGACCGGAGTGGACGAACCTCTGGTGTTCGGGTTGTGTCGCCAGACGCATTGCCCGGTAGCTAAGTTCGGAATCGATAACCGCTGAAAGCATCTAAGCGGGAAGCGAGCCCTGAGATGAGTCTTCCCTGACAGTTTAACTGTCCTAAAGGGTTGTTCGAGACTAGAACGTTGATAGGCAGGGTGTGTAAGCGCTGTGAGGCGTTGAGCTAACCTGTACTAATTGCCCGTGAGGCTTAACCATACAACACCCAAAGGGTTTTGGTGGACTCAAAGCAAGAACAGATTGAATGTGTAAAAGAGAACAGCGGTTGCTAGGACCTAGGTACTAGGAAGAGCAACGGCATCAGTTTTCCGAATTATTCTCTAGAAATAGAGAGAAAGAATTTGCTTGGTGACCATAGCGTTTTGGACCCACCTGATTCCATCCCGAACTCAGAAGTGAAACGAAACAGCGTCGATGGTAGTGTGGGGCTTCCCCATGTGAGAGTAGAACATCGCCAGGCTTTGAACATCCGTTTATTTGAAGCGCTGAAAAAGTAAGACTTAAAATAGACACCGTGTGGAGCGGTAGTTCAGTTGGTTAGAATACCGGCCTGTCACGCCGGGGGTCGCGGGTTCGAGTCCCGTCCGCTCCGCCACTTATTTAGAAACCCAGTCTTCGGACTGGGTTTTGTCGTTTTCAGCGTGATGAATTTTTCTTTCAAGGGAATGCATCTTGCTCATGTCATACCAATCTGGAAAATTAACTGTCAGGTCTATCCATCTTCTCGAGCACATCAGTCTGACTCTGGCCGAACATTCCAAAAAACTATTCCAAGCCCTACATACTTTGGAGACAATGTCTTCGTAATCCGCAAAAGATGGATTGGCGAGATAGTGTTGTCTTAACCCACTCCACACTTGTTCTATCGGGTTGAGCTCTGGTGAATAGGGCGGGAGCTTGATGATGCTGACATGGCTAAACGGCTCTGCAATGTCATTGGTATGCCAACCCGCGCCAATCATAATGACCACTGCGTGACGACCTTTTTCGGTCACCGCGGAGATCTGCTTCAGATGCTCAACCATAATGTTCTTGTTAACCCAAGGAACGACCATTGCCTCGTCAATTCCTCTCGCGGGACAGACAGAACCAAACAGATACGCATATTCAAATTGTTGTTGCTTCACGGCTCTGGGACGTGTTCCTTTCTCTGCCCATAACCGTTTTGTGGTGTTTTGTTGCTCAAATCTGGCTTCATCTTGAAACCAGACATCCACATGCTCCAAAGCGATATGTCCTGGGATGTTCAGGATCGTTTCAATTTTAAATTTTTTTAAAATCGTCTTGTGCTTCTTGAGATTGCTTGGGGTGTTTTGAGCGTGAAGTTATCCAAGAGAAGCCCATGTGGTCGAGCAGGTAATCGATAGAATCAGGGTGGTAGTGCTGGCCAAATTCTTTCACGATATAAGCGTGGATATCGGCTCCAGTCAGTCGTCCGCCTTGAGTATCATTGGTTTTATCTGAATGGGTTGGTATAAGAGTTGTGGTTGCAAAATGACATAAAAAACCGGCGATAACGCCGGCTTCTTCGTTGCAGTCGTTTATCCATTCTGCACAAGAGTAAGTGCTTTGCGTGAAACCTCATGAGCTGCTTTATTGAGATCTTGCTTTTCTAGGGCTTCTGCTAGGTAAGCGTAGTCAGAGACACTGGATCGCACGTTAAGTGCTTGTTCAAAGTGTGTCTGTGCCAATGTCCATTTCTTTTCGCGTAAGTAGAGTTGGGCCAAAGCGCTGTGCGCTTCTGCGTTGCTATTGTCGCGCTTTGTCGCTTCCTCAAGCAGTACTATCACTGGGTGGCTATCGGAGAGGTTAAGTTCTGGCAATAGCGCATACAGTTTGCTAGAGGCTGTTTTTTTCAGTGCTTCTTTGATGACAGTCAGAGCCTCATGATCGGCTTTACGAGCGATCAACTGTTGTACAAAACAGGCGATGAGCGTTTCTTCCAGCTTAAGCTTTTTGCTCAGTCCATTCCAATAAGCGATGAGCCCTTCACTGCCTTTCTGCGTCGCAATATCATTGAGCTGGCCGCAATGAGCTTGTAAGCTGACCTGCTCCATCTCTTGCTGGCTGATATGACCGGACTTCTGCAAGCTTGGCAGCAAATCGAGTAGGGGTTGCCACAGTTTCAGTTCTAGATAGGTGGTTTTCAGTAGGTCCATGACAATGGGATTGTTAGGGTGGCTACTTTTGAGCGATTGCAGTGTGTCAAACGCCTGGGTAAACTCGCCCTCACGAACCC
Organism: Vibrio cidicii; assembly: GCF_009763805.1. NCBI lineage: Bacteria > Pseudomonadati > Pseudomonadota > Gammaproteobacteria > Vibrionales > Vibrionaceae > Vibrio > Vibrio cidicii. The sequence continues at coordinate 2,929,091 of NZ_CP046804.1, forward strand.
ACTGTTTTGCTCTGGTCAGCTCCACCGCCAAATGGGCGTTTTCTTGTTGGGCAGCAAGAGCAAGGTACTGATCACGCTTGGCTTTGTCTCCTTGGCCGTCAGCCGCTTCGGATGCAACTAAGTAGCACAATAGCGGCATATCGTGATGATTAGCCCAGCGTGTCACTTTTTTCTCCGCTCCTTTCCAATCTCCTTCCAGCAGCTTAATGATGCCTTCATTGGTGTAACGACGTGAGCGGCGCATTTTACGCACACTAAACCAGTTCCAAGTGGTGAAGCTGGTATAAATCACTTTCTTGGCGAGGTATTCCAAGGCGAATAATCCTGCCAGAGCTGCGACGATAAAGATAACCAACGTCGTCACACTCATCTCTATGGTGCTGTTGGCTACAGAGATCAGCACATAACCTTGCTGGCCGGAAAATTGTGTACCAGCAAACAATCCTGCGCCGAGCACGACAAAAAGAAAAATCATACGAATCATTGTTTTTCCTCCGTGCTGGTTAGCGAGGTGACATCCCGGCGGAGGCGTTCACGAATCACATCCGCGAGTTGATTTTGTGTATCCAGTTTCACGGGATACGCCACCTGAACATTCTGCTGGCTGAGTTGTTTTAGACTGCGATTAAACTCTTTTACGGCATTGTCGTCAGGGTTAAAGAAGGATTCAGACCAGCTTTCTGCGGTCGTCAATGCAATGGTGTAAAGCTCACCTTGCTCGAGATAGACGGCTTTGATCGCCGTTTCCAGCTTGGCTTTGATATTCTCTTTGAGATAAAAATGTTGCTCTGGTGAGAGCAGAGGAATCACATTGCCGTCGCGGGTACGGAAGGTAATGAAGTTTTCTGAGAAGTCTTTTAGCGAGGTGAGCAAGTTGTCTTGCCAGTTACTGATGTCCTCGGAGACCTCGGTTTTTTCTACCGCTTTGGCTTCTGGGAGAATAGCATTAGCCAGTGGCAGCTGATCGACTTGTTGCTGCAAAGCGGTTAGACGCAGTACTAAGCCATCACGATCAATGATTGGGATGGTTTTTAGTTTGGTAATGTCGCTTGCCATTGCTTTACGCAGTGGGACCAAGCTCGGGTCGTTGAGCGTGGCGATACGTTGATCAGCGCTTTCCATCAGATGAGTGGCGCTCGTTGCGTCGCGCTCAAGAAACAGCTTGCGTCCGGCCAGTTTGACCAAGTAATCCGCTTCCGCCAGCAGCCAGTCGTTTGGACGGCGTCCTTTCACATCCGCCATGGCCAGTTGTAGGCTCTCAATGCTCTTTTGCTGCTGCGCAAGCTCCACTTCTGCTTTGTGGAGTGTGCTGCTGGCTTGCTGCATCGTTTCCGTTTTGACTTGGTTCATCTGCTGAGTCAAGGATGACTGAGTTTGTTGCAGCTGATTTTGCAGTGCGGCGATCTGCGCTTGGTAGTGGCTACTCTGCTGTTGCATTTGATAAGCAAGCCCGCCAGTACCAAGCAGGGCAATCACAATCGCGATGATGCTCAGTTTGTTGCCGCGCTTTTGCTCTGGCTGAGTGTTGCTGTGTGGCGCTTTTTCGGTGTCAGAGGAGGCTGGGCGGACATCGTTGGCGATCTCGGCAGAAGCAGACGTATCGTTATTGGGCGAAATGTCGTTGGAGGTTGGGGTAGACGTCATTTCTTCAGGCGTGGTTTGCTCGTTATTTTTTTTACTTGTCATGAGGTTATCCTGTTTTTACTTAGGCTGGAGAGCAGCCAGTAATTCCATGTTTGCAGCACTTCCAACGTTGGTTACTCTGGCGAAGCCTAAAGAGTGTGCAATGGCAGCAATGCGTTCGCTGGGTACCAATAGGTGTTGTTGATGCAGCCATTGCTGTGCTTGGCTGTGCATCATGCGGTTGAGGTATTCCAACTGTTCAGAACTGGTGACGATGAGAGTATCGACTTTTTGCGCTTGCCAAGATGCCACACAGCTTAGCGGATCAAAGGGGATAAATTCTCTCTGGTACGTCTCACAATAATCAACATCGGCGCCAAGCGAGGCAAGAGATTCTCGGATGAGCTCTCTGCCCCCATTGCCGCGCAAAATCAACACACGCTTCCCTGCGATCCGGTTGAGCTCCGGAAGTTGGATTAAGTGCTCACTATCACTGACCGTCGGGTAGTTTACGTCTTGCCCCGTGACTTTGCTTAAATAGTGTGCGGTTTTTTGACCAACGGCAAGATATCGCGTGTTCTGCGGCCAGTTTGCTTGATGTTTTGCAAGCCATTGCTGAGCGAACTGCACCGCGTGTTGGCTGACGGCAATAACAATATCGCTGTCGCGCAGTTGAGAAAGGAGTGCTTCGACGCTGGGGTTGGCGGCGATACGAATGAGAGGATGATGGAGTGTGGAGACTCCACCATCATTGAGCAAGGAGCAGAGCGCCAGCCCTTGTTCGGCTGGCCGCGTGACCAGAACCGTCATGTTACTCGTGATCTTGATAAAGGCGAGTAAGAATGTCGTCGGCGCCTTGGCTGAGAAGTTGCTGCGCAAGTTGCACGCCCAACGCTTCGGCGTCGGTGCGCGGGCCGCGAATTTCGCCGCGCACAATGTGGGAGCCATCGGGTTCACCGACAAGAGCACGCAGCCAAATCTGATCGCCCTCAAGCAGCGCGTAGCTGCCAATCGGCACTTGGCAGCCGCCTTGTAGGGTCAGATTCATTGCTCGCTCACACTTGACGCGATCCGCTGTTTCGATGTGATTCAGCGGCGCTAGCAGTTCGAGCATTCTCTCGTCATCGGTGCGGCACTCAATGCCAACAGCGCCTTGACCTACCGCAGGGAGAGACTGTTCTGGCTCGATAAAGCTACGAATGCGCTCTTGCAGTTCGAGGCGTTTAAGACCTGCCGCGGCGAGGATAATTGCGTCATACTCGCCCGCGTCAAGTTTACTCAAGCGTGTGCCGACGTTGCCGCGTAGCTCTTTGATGACTAAATCTGGACGATACGCCTTGAGTTGGCACTGACGGCGTAGGCTGCAGGTGCCGACAACCGCGCCTTGTGGCAGTTGTTCAATGTTTTCATAATGGTTGGAGACAAACGCATCGCGTGGATCTTCGCGCTCACAGATGGTGACCAGCCCGAGCCCTGGTGGAAAATCGACAGGCACGTCCTTCATCGAATGCACCGCCAGATCCGCGCGCCCTTCCAGCATCGCCACTTCCAACTCTTTGACGAACAACCCCTTACCGCCGACTTTTGCCAAGGGCGTATCGAGAATCACATCACCTTTGGTGACCATGGTCACCAGTTCCACTTCAAGGCCGGGATGAGCCTGTTGCAGCGCTGCTTTGACATAGTAGGCTTGCCAAAGCGCAAGAGGACTTTTTCGGGTTGCGATGCGAATCGGTGTTGAGTGTGTCATGATCTTCCCAGTGTCATTGTCAATTTTGCCCCAATCCTACCATCCTCACTGCTAAAGTATTACTGTTAGTTCGTGTAACTGTTGGTATGGTTAACTAATTGCACAAGCGTACTGAAATAGTGTGACTCAATTCTCATTTGACTGCGCCGCCAGTATTCGTCATCAGCGTTACAAGCGACACTGAGGCGCCTTGAAAAGGGCGTGCGACAAAGGTTCGTGTTGGTTTGGGATTGACGGGTTACATCTTTACCAATACGCTTAGAAGTGTTAAATTGATCACGTTTTTCTGCCAGGATGGCATAAAAGTTATACAGACGTGTCTTGATACTGAAACCAAGGAACTCCCTTGCAGGCTTATACCGAAAAATTAATCCAGCGATTAGATACACTTAACCAGCAACGTATTGAACGTGCGCTGGCGCTTATGGATTTGCAAAGCCAGCGAGTCTTCCATCTCATTCCTGCTTTACTTCATTTCAATCACCCAGCGATTCCGGGCTATTTTGACGCCGATGTACCTTATGGCATCGACGGTCAGGAGTTCAACGACGTACAACAGCAGTTTATTGACGATACCGAACTCACCTTAGGTTGCCCTTTGCCAGTGGCAAAAAAAGCCAAAATTCTTGGCTTGTATACCATGGGAAGTACCTCGTCGATTGGGCAAAGTACCTCCAGCGATCTCGACATCTGGGTGTGTGTCTCAAGCCTCATGAGCCATGAAGAAAGGGAAAGCCTCACCAACAAGTGCCTACTCATCACCGATTGGGCGCAGATGCACGGGGTTGAGGCGAACTTTTTCTTGATGGATGAGCAGCGTTTTCGCTCCAACCGCTCAGAGCAGATGACCGGCGACAACTGCGGCTCTTCTCAGCACATGTTATTGCTCGACGAGTTCTATCGCTCTGCAGTGCGTATCGCCGGACGACGCTTGTTGTGGCAGATAGTGCCACCAGAAATGGAAGAGTGTTATGACGAGTACGTCGATCAGCTTTGCCGTGGTGGCTACATCAACTGCAACCAGTGGATCGACTTTGGTCAGTTAAGCTGCATTCCGGCAGAAGAGTATTTCGGCTCCAACTTATGGCAGTTGTACAAGAGTATCGACTCGCCATACAAATCGGTGCTGAAAGCGATCTTGCTGGAAGCTTACTCGTGGGAATACCCGCACACCCAGCTACTCAGCATTGATACCAAACGACGCTTTTTTGCCCATGAGCCGGATCTTTACGGCATGGATGCGTATTATTTGATGCTGGAGAAGGTGACGCGCTATCTGGAGCGCATCAAAGATACCACCCGTTTGGATCTGGTTCGGCGCTGTTTCTATCTGAAAACTCATGAAAAGCTTTCTCGTGATCCCGGCGTTGGTTCGGTCGCTTGGCGACGCGAAGCGCTGCGTCAACTGACGACCCAGTGGCAGTGGTCACCTGAGGTGATCGCCGAGCTCGATAATCGCCGAAACTGGAAAGTGGAACAGGTGAAAGTGGTGCACCACGCGCTGCTGGATGCCCTGATGCAAAGTTACCGTAATTTGATCCAGTTCGCGCGGCGTAACGACATTACCTCGGCCATTAGCCCACAAGATATCAGCATTTTAGCGCGTAAGCTGTACGCCGCCTTTGAAGTGTTGCCGGGCAAAGTGACCCTGCTCAATCCGCAGATTTCGCCGGACTTACATGAAGCGGACCTCAGTTTTATTGAAGTGCGCGAAGGGCGGACCAATAAAGCCGGCTGGTATTTATACAAGCAGCCGCTGGTGGCGCACCGCATTCTCGGTCAGCCGTATTTGGAGCACCACGAGTACTTGAGTAAATTGGTTGCGTGGGCGTTTTTTAATGGCCTGATCACCGAGTCGACTCGTTTACATGCGGTGGTGCGAGATGCGCAGATCGACATCGACAAGTTCTATCAAATGGTCAGCGACTTGCGCAACACCTTCTCGCTGCGCAAACGTCGTCCGACCATGCAAGCGTTGGCCAGCCCATGTGAGATCAGCCAACTGGCGATGTTCATCAACTTTGAAAGTGACCCCACTGCCGAGCTGTCGGGGCGCTCTCTAAAAGTGGATTTGAAAAACGCGGACATTTTCAGTTTCGGTACGCAGCAGCGCAGTTTGGTTGGCAGTGTCGATCTGGTTTACCGCAACTCTTGGCACGAAGTGCGTACTCTGCATTTCAAAGGCGAAACCGCTATGCTGGATGCGCTGAAAACCGTGTTAGGGAAAATGCACCAAGATGCGATTCCGCCCGAGTCGGTGGATGTTTTCTGTTACAGCAAAAACATGCGTGGCGTGATGCGCAACATGGTGTACCAGCTGCTGGCTGAGTGTATTGATTTACGCTTAAAGCCAGTTGAGCAGGAAAAACGCCGCCGCTTCAAAGCGATTCGTTTAGGCGCGCAAACCTACGGGTTGTTCTTTGAGCGTCGTGGTGTGTCGGTACAAAAGTTGGAAAACTCGGTTGATTTTTACCGCAGCATCTCGACCAACAAGCTGAAAGGCTCACCTCTGCTAATGCTAGATCGCGAAGCGGACTACCAGCTGCCAGAAATCGTCGATGGATTTGCCAGCGAAGGCTTGATCCAGTTTTTCTTTGAAGATACCGACAAAGGCTTCAATATTTATGTGTTGGATGAGTCGAATCAGGTGGAAGTGTATCACCAGTTTAGCGGCTCAAAAGACGAGATGATCGCCAGCGTTAATAGCTTCTACACCTCGGTCAAAGACGACCAACAGGTCGCGTCCAAGTTCATCAACTTTAACTTGCCCCAGTACTATCAGATTGTGCACCCACAAGAAGAGGGGGCACCATCTTACATCGTGCCTTATCGCAATGACGCTTGTACTCCGTCCAAGATGTCGAAAGTCGTCAATGTTTAAGCCGAGGCGAGTAAGCTGCTCATAGAGTTAGCGACCAATAGAGAAAGAGCACCCAGGTGGTGCTCTTTGGCTTTTTATTGTACCCAGTCGATCGTTTCGCCTGCGTGCTTCTCGCATTCTTGTTTGACCATCTGCGAGAATTCCATGCCAGTCTTAGAGCAAATCCATTTATCCTGCTGATATTTAAAATGGAAACCGCCGGATTTTGATGCCAGCCAAATTTCCTGCATCGGCTCTTGGCGGTTAATGATGATCTGGCTGCGGTCATCAAACTCCAACGTCATCACATTGCCGGTGGTTTCGAAATCGATGTCCGCGCCTGAATCATCAATCGCTTCTTCAATAAGTTGCAACTCGGCATCCACCAGTTGATGAAATTCAGTATTGTTCATCTTATCTATCCTATTGCTTTTCCTGAGTGTGGTGCGATTATAGGGGGCATTGAATCAATAATCACGATATGCAAAATGAAAAAATTACTTACTGTGTTGCTTACCCTCAGTGTGGCCTTGCTAGCTGGATGTGGGCAGTCGGGCTCCCTCTATATTCCTGACGACACTCCGCCGAGTGAACAGTCGCAGTAGGCATAAAAACAGATAAAGCAGTCGACCATTAATAAGGGAAGCGAATTTTGGACTATTTCAATTATCAGGATGATGGCCAACTGTGGGCCGAAGGCGTTGCGCTGTCTCAACTGGCGCAGCAATATGGTACGCCGCTGTACGTCTATTCACGTGCCACATTAGAGCGCCACTGGAAAGCCTTTGATCAGTCTGTTGAAAACCATCCTCATCTGGTTTGCTACGCGGTAAAAGCCAACTCCAACCTTGGTGTGCTCAATGTGTTGGCGCGTCTTGGTTCCGGCTTTGATATCGTCTCTGGCGGTGAGCTGGAGCGTGTGATTGCCGCCGGTGGCGACCCGCGTAAAGTGGTGTTTTCTGGCGTGGGTAAAACCGAAGCTGAGATGCGCCGCGCGCTGGAAACTGAACATCAAATGTTTCAATGTGGAGTCCGAGCCTGAGCTGGAGCGCCTAAACAAAGTGGCCGGTGAGCTGGGCGTGAAAGCGCCGATTTCACTGCGTATTAATCCCGATGTTGATGCTCAAACTCACCCTTATATTTCGACGGGCCTACGCGACAACAAATTTGGTATTGCGTTTGACCGCGCACCGGCGGTTTATCAGTTTGCGCAAAGCCTAGAGAACCTCAATGTGCAGGGGATTGATTGCCACATTGGCTCTCAGTTGACTGCACTCGCGCCGTTCATTGATGCCACAGATCGTCTGTTGGCGCTGATCGATTCCCTTAAAGAGCAAGGCATCACCATCCGTCATCTGGATGTCGGTGGTGGTTTAGGGGTGGTTTATCGTAACGAGCTGCCGCCGCAGCCGTCAGAGTATGCGAAAGCGCTGCTGGGCCGTCTGGAAAACCATCAAGATCTCGAGCTGATTTTCGAGCCCGGTCGAGCCATTGCGGCGAATGCGGGTGTACTGCTGACCAAAGTGGAGTTTCTCAAACATACCGAGCACAAAAACTTCGCCATCATTGATGCTGCGATGAACGACTTGATGCGCCCGGCGCTTTACCAAGCGTGGCAAGATATCGTGCCGGTGAAGCCACGCAGCGGCGAGGCGGTGACGTATGATCTGGTCGGGCCGATTTGTGAAACTGGTGATTTCCTCGGTAAAGACCGCTCACTGGTGCTGGCCGAAAATGACCTGCTGGCGGTGCGCAGCGCTGGTGCTTACGGCTTTGTGATGTCCTCGAACTACAATACTCGTGCTCGCGCTGCAGAAATCATGGTCGATGGCACGCAAAGTTTCCTCGTTCGTCAGCGTGAAGAGCTGCGCAGCTTGTGGGAACTTGAACACATTCTTCCGGAGTAACCAGCTTTTATGCATTTCCACTTTTCCAAAATGCACGGTTTGGGTAACGACTTTATGGTGGTCGATTGCATTACCCAAAACGTTTACTTCTCGCAAGAACTGATCCGCCGCTTGGCGGATCGTCACACAGGCGTTGGCTTCGACCAACTGCTGGTGGTCGAGGCGCCCTATGATCCCGAAACGGATTTCCACTACCGTATTTTTAATGCCGATGGTAGCGAAGTCGAGCAGTGTGGCAACGGTGCGCGTTGTTTCGCCCGTTTTGTGCGCATGAAAGGGCTGACCAACAAATACAGCATCAGCGTCAGCACCAAGAAAGGCAAAATGATTCTCGACGTAGAAGATGACGACCAGATCACCGTCAATATGGGTGTGCCGGAATTTGAACCGAGCAAAATTCCATTTCGCGCCAAGCAGAAAGAGAAAACCTACATCATGCGTGTTGGCGAGAAAACGCTGTTTTGCGGTGCCGTGAGCATGGGCAATCCGCACGTCGTGACCGTGGTGGATGATGTCGATACGGCGGAAGTGGAAACCTTGGGCCCGCTTTTGGAGTCGCACGAACGTTTTCCAGAGCGCGTTAACGCTGGCTTTATGCAGGTGGTTAATCGCAACCAGATCCGCCTACGCGTGTATGAACGCGGCGCAGGGGAAACCCAAGCTTGCGGCAGCGGTGCGTGCGGTGCGGTTGCAGTGGGCATTGTGCAGGGCTTACTCGATGAGAGTGTGACGGTCAAGTTGCCCGGCGGTGAGCTACAGATTCAATGGCAAGGCCCTGGCAAGCCGTTGTACATGACCGGGCCTGCAACACACGTTTTTGACGGACAGCTCTCTTGCTGATGGAACGAGGGGAAATTTTTTGTCGTATATAGAAGCAGATACGCTGAGCGCAGAAGTGGTGGCCGAGTATCTGAAAGATCACCCAGATTTTTTTATGCAACGTCCCGAGCTGGTGGATCGCTTGTCGTTGCCGCATCCGGATTTGGGGGCCGTGCCGCTTGTGCATCTGCAACTGAATCGCCAACGTCAGCGAATTGAAGAGCTGGAAGAGGAGATTACTGGCCTGATGTCATTAGCGGCCAGTAACGATCGAACGTTTTACCAGTTTATGGATCTACAAGGCACAATCTTAAAATGCACCGATTTTAAACAAGTGATCAGTGCCATTGAGCTGAAAGCGCAACAACTTGGCTTGTGCGCTTATGTGCGTCTGTTTAGTCAGTGTGATGCCAGCGCGCAGCTGAGCAAAGAGCACTATCAACGTTTTGCTACCACGCACCTTAACGGCAAAGAGGCCTACTTGGGCCGTTTGCGCAAAGTTGATCGCGAGGCGTTGTTTGGGGAGATGCACGTGCCAGAAATGGGTTCCTACGTGATTTTGCCTTTGGTGAAAAAGCAGACGCTCGGCGTGCTGGCTTTTTCCAGTGAAGATGGCGGCCATTTCCAACCCGATATGGATACCTTGTTCTTGCGCCATCTCTCTTTGGTGGTCGCCCACCTTGCACAAACCCTGCTATGGCAAAACTACGATGACGACAACGCCCAGCACACCTCTGCCAAGTAGCCTGCAAAAGCCACTGGATCGCTTCTACGAATTTCTGCGTAGCGAGAAAGGGCTGAGTTTGCACACGCAGCGCAACTACAAACAGCAGTTGCAAACCATGGCGCAGCATCTGGCGGAGATGAACGTTAAGGCGTGGCATGACGTCGATGCCAACTGGGTGCGCCAGTTAGCGGGCAAAGGGATGCGTGAAGGCATGAAAGCCAGCAGTTTGGCCACGCGTCTCTCATCACTACGCAGTTTTTTTGATTTTCTCATTTTGCGCGGAGAAATCGTCGCCAATCCGGCTAAAGGGGTTTCCGCACCGAGGAAAAAGCGCCCGCTACCGAAAAATCTCGATGTCGATGAAGTCAATCAACTGCTCGAAGTGGATGAAAATGATCCGTTGTCGATTCGCGATCGCGCCATGATGGAGCTGATGTATGGTGCAGGATTGCGTTTGGCGGAACTGGTGAGCATTGACGTGCGAGATGTGCATCTGCGTAGCGGCGAAATTCGCGTGATCGGTAAAGGTGACAAAGAGCGCAAAGTGCCGTTTGCGGGCATGGCGGTGCAATGGGTCGGCAAGTGGCTAAAAATTCGCAGTGGCTTAGCCGCGCCGGGTGAAAATGCGCTGTTTGTCTCTAAATTAGGCGCGCGTATTTCCCATCGCAGTGTGCAAAAGCGCATGGCACAATGGGGACAAAAGCAGGCGGTGGCAAGCCACATTACTCCGCATAAACTGCGCCACTCTTTTGCCACGCACATGTTGGAATCGAGCAATAACTTGCGCGCGGTACAAGAGCTGCTGGGACACGAAAATATCTCCACCACGCAGATCTATACCCACTTGGACTTTCAGCACTTAGCGGATGTGTATGACCAAGCTCACCCCAGGGCGCGGAAAAAGTCGTCGCAACGCAAAGAGGAAGAATAATGAAATTCTATCGCTCACTGGCACCGATCAAAGCACTGACGTTCGATTTGGACGACACCTTGTACGACAACCGTCCAGTGGTGGTGCGCATGGAGGCGGAAGTGTTGAGCTGGTTGCACCGCGAACACCCGCAAACGCAGCGTTTTCGTGCCGAGCAATGGCAGGAGATCAAAGCGGCGGTCAGCCGCAAGCATCCAGCCGTGTGCCACGATGTGACATTATGGCGAGAAAAACAGTTGCAAACGGCGTTCTTGCAACTGGGTTACGCACCTGAAGAAGCGCGACAGGCTGCTCAAGACGGGGTGGCGGTGGCGCTTAGTTGGCGTAGCCGGTTAACTGTGCCGCCGCAAACGCATCAGGTACTGAGTGCCTTGGCTGGTGAGTTTCCGCTGGTGGCGATCACCAATGGCAACGTCGATACCAAAGTGCTTGGCCTTGATGTTTACTTTAAGGCGGTATTGCAAGCGGGGCCAGATGGCGCAGCGAAACCCGCCGCGGATCTGTTTCTGCTCGCGCAGTCGATGTTGCCATGCTCCCCAGCGAACATTTTGCATGTGGGCGATCATCTGCTCAAAGACGTCGCGGCCGCCAATCAGCACGGATTTATGTCGTGTTGGATCAACACCACTCATCGAAGTTTGTACCGCAATGCGAAAGCGCGAAGCCTGCCCCATCTTGAGATTCGGGAATTGCGGCAATTGCTGCCGCTTTTGCAAGCACACTCTCAATCTTAACAAGCTGATAACGCGCAAAGCTGGCAAAGCTCAATAAAGATACGTAGATTAGATTTCTCATAAATAGAACATAATCTTAGTTTCTTTACTAAGCCACAACGTCAGGACTCACTCGCGTATGCAGACTTTCTCTCTCTGGGCGGATGATCTCGAGCAGTTACAAGAACAGATACAAGGCTATGATTGGCAAGTCGATAGCCCCTATTTGATTCAGCTTTTTTCCGCTCAGTCAGCGTCGGTGACCGAAGCTTATGCCCGCGCTCTTCGCATGAAGTTGCCGCGTGCTGAAATCATCGGACACAGCACTCGCCACATGATCCATGCCGGTGAAATTCTTCATCATGGTTGCTTGATCGTCATTAGTCAGTTTACGCATACGCAACTTACCTCCGCCGTGCAACCCTATAGCGGTTTCGCCCGATCTCGACAGCTACGATTTTCGTCATGCGCTCAATCTCAGCCCGGCCAGTTGCGCTGTGGTCAGTTTTGCCGTGCAAGTGCAGCGGGTCGACTATCCAATCTATAGCGCATTTCGCTGTGAAGAAGCTTGCCCGCCGGTGGCTGGCGGTTTGGCTCAGGCAACCGAAGATGGCTGCTGGGTGCTGCACCAAGAGAAGGTGTACCACAACGCAGCGGTGGCGGTCGCACTGCATGGCGACGCGCTGAAAGTATGGACGCACGCTTATTCGGAGTGGAACCCGGTCGGGATGTATCACAAGGTGACGGCGGCGCAAGGGCGACGATTGATCGCGCTGGGCAACAAGTCGGCCTATGACGTATACAAGCATTATCTGGCAGACAATCGCGACATCTCTTTGAATCAGCTCATCAACTTTCCGCTTTATCGTGAAGTGAACAACAAAAAGGAAGTGTGTTCGGTGTGCGATATCCACGCCGATGGCAGCATGACCTTTGACCGTGATTGGCAAGTGGGCGATGAGGTACGTTTTTGCTATAACCACCCCTCTTTGACGCTGGAGCAGTTAAAGCATGGCGTAATGGAGCTGGCGATGCATCAGCCCGAATCGGTGTTTATCTACAACTGCGCTTCGCGGCTTGATTTCATTGACGGTGCCGAAGAAGTGAGTGCCTTCAATGAACTGGCCACCACTAATGGCAGCTATTGCATGGGTGAGATATACAGTGAAGGTGCCTCGCTGGAGATTTTGCATCATAGCCTAACCTATTTGGCGCTGCGCGAAAGCGACGAAGTAACACGTTTTCACTTGCCCTCCAATGAGATCAGCAGCAGCATTTCACCTCTGTTCTGTTTGATCCGCAGCGCCATTGCTGATCTGGACAACATGAATGCGCATATGGAGTACCAGCTTGAGCGTCAGGCGATGCGTCTGCAAGAGAGCTATCGCCGCGATAGCCGTACTGGACTGCCCAATCGTACTGCGCTTAAAGAGTCCCTCAGTGATATTCAAGCGGACGAGCACCTCCTGACACTCAAGTTGCTCAATTTTAACCACATCAATGAGAAATACGGTTATCAAGTTGGTGATGAGCTGTTGCAGATGCTATCGGCTCACTTTACCACACGGCTGCGCAAACGCCTTGGCAAAGGGGCGAATCTGCGTATCTACAGCATTGGGGTGGGAGAGTGGGCGTTTGTCTTTCGTGCCGGGCTGTGCGGTGAAACCATCAAACAGCTTTTCACCCGATTTGCCGATCTGATCGAACAAACCAACTTTGAACCCTCTGGGCTTGAGCATGTTGATTATCTCTCCATTTCGCTCTGTGGCGGTTTGGCGAGTCGGCGTGACTTCCCCAATGCCAGTGGTGATGAGCTCTTGCTCAAAGCGATTGAAGCTCGTCGGGCCGGGGTGCGTAACAACACCCACATTTGTGACGCTAAAGAAGCACAAGTCAGTGAAGAGGCACGCCGTGAGCAGCTCGGCTGGCTGGGTTGTGTCAGCCGCGCCATCTTGCAGCAAAACATCGTTACCTATGCGCAGCCGATTTTTCACGCCGATGGCAAAACGCCTTCAGCCAAAGAGTGTTTGGTGCGCATTGTGGAAAACGACGGGCGTATTGTGTTGCCGGGGCAGTTTCTGCCGATTATCACGGGGACTCATCTCTACACTCGTTTAAGCCGGCATATGATCCAAAGCACTCTCGACTACATGCAAGATAAGCAGGAGGCGTTTTCGATTAACTTGTCACCACAAGATTTGCTCAGTGACAAAACGCTCTTGTTGCTTGAAGCCTCGATCAACCAGCTCAACGATCCTAGCCGCATTGGTTTGGAAGTGCTGGAGTCGGAGCAAATTAAAGATTACGGGCGGATGATCGAAGTGTGTAGCCACTTTCGCCGCTTGGGGGCGCGCATCATCGTCGATGATTTTGGCTCTGGTTACTCCAATATTGATGAAATCATCAAGTTGGAACCGGAAATCATTAAGCTCGATGGCAGCTTAATCCGCAATATTGATCAAGATGAGAAGCAGCGCAAAATTGCTAACCAACTGGTGCGATTGTGCCAAGTGTTGAATGCAAAAACCGTGGCGGAATTTGTGCACAACCAGCAGGTTTGCCAGATAGTCCAGGACATGGGAGTCGATTACTTGCAGGGCTATTTCTTAGGTGAGCCGCAACGGCTGTTTTAAGTGCTTAAAGCCAACAGCAAGGCTGGCGGGCCTTGCTGTTGTGCTTTCCTCACTTGAGTGAGTGGCCACTTCGGTCTGCGTGGAAAACCTGCAAATAGTGTTGCAAAAACTGCTGCATCTGCTGCGCCTGTGCTACCTCGCCACTTTGCGCTAAAAGTTCGGCGGCGATCTCCATGGTGCACAAATTGCCCGGCTGCTGGTTGCGGCGCAATTGGTAGGCCGATTCCGCTCGGCTATTGATACTCAAACAAGGCAATTGTGCCAGCCATTCGCTCTTATTGAGCATTTTCCTCGCCTCCTTCCAAGTACCATCCAAAATCACAAACACGCTTTGACGCTGCTGATCCGCGCTGCTTTGCTGCACCTGAGGCAAGGTTTGCGCTTGTGGATGCGGGTAGAGCAACACGGGGTAGAGGGCCGGGTCTTCCACCAGCGTCTGCCACTGTGGTGGTGGCGTTTGACGCTGCCAAATCATCTGTTCGACCTTAATTCCAAACCAGTGCAACAGTTTGCCGCTGTTGCTCAAACGCGCGGGTTCATTTGGGTGCTGGAGCAAAACGAAACGCAGCGAGCTCTCTATCTGTGGAATATCTCCGCACACGCACTGGTGCAGAAAGCCGCAATGCGGGCAAGGTTGCGCCATCACAAACGCACCCCATCTCGCACTGGGCTGATGCCATCGGCAAACAGTTTGACGCCGCTTATCTGCGCCGCACTCGCCTCTGGTGCTAAGCTTGGGTTGAGTGGGTAGCTAAGGCCGTTGTATTGCATCCGGTGTTTGCCTGATGCTGCGCCGCCGCCGCTTACCTCAAAAATCAGATCTTGCCAGCCAGAGCTGCGCTGCGTGCCAAGGTAGATAGGGCTGCGCACCAGCGTGATACGGCTGTTAAAGCGCCACTGGTCGGCGTGATTTTCAAAAATCAGTAAGGTACAACCGCCAGAGCCGCACCAGTCAAGCTGAGTAAGCAGCTCAGGATTACCATCGCCGTTCAGATCGTAGGTGAGCCAGCGATATTGGTTATTTTTCGGGTCGGTTTTGTGCAAGCGAAAGTACTCACGCACAGCACTGTCCACTTTAGCGTTGTAGTCGGCGCTGGCGTTGATGTCGCCGCTGCTTGGTAGCGCCACTTGTTGCTCAGTGTCAGATTCGACAGAGACGTTTGAGGACACTTTCGCGGGGTAAAGTACCAGCCCACCTTGAGCAATAGGGTAAACCACGCTGCCGACCTTTTCTTGTTCCGCTTTGAGCTGTGATCCCGTGCGAGTAAAAATGCGTTCGGTGATCAGTTTTTGCCCTTGGTGACGGGTCATCACCACTTGAATCTGATTGGGATTCAACTGCTGCCAGTAGCCATGCTCTAAAAGCGGGCGCTCTTGATCGGCGTAGAGATAGCGGGTTTGCGCGCTATGGTCGGCCTTCAACTCCAGATGGACAGAAAATCCGGCCGATTGGGTTGAGGTCGCCGTGTATAGGCCGCTCCAGTTGGCTGTGGCATCGAGGTTGGAAGTGGTCGCGCAGCCATTAAAGGTGGTTTTGTCCTGTGTGAGGGTGGCTTTCCAGCCATATAGGGCGTTGTTTTTTGCATCGCGGCACAGGTTTTCGGTCAGTAACAGGCGGCCTGAACTCAGTTGATAGTCGCGTTTACGTGGGCTCAACTGGCTGCGTTCAATGTCGAGTACCCGAGTCGGCGTGCCTGCTTGCGTGAACGTCAGGTTGTCGCGGTTAAAACTCAGCGACCAATCGGGCTGGTTGCCAAACGCTCGGGTAGGACGTTTGGCTTGGTCACACTGCTGCTGGCGAGTGGCATCGACGTAGTTGATTTGTTCCACCACAAAACGAGCATCGTACTCAGCGGCAAAGCCTTCAGCGGTAGTGCTTTCCAGATGGCCGATGAACTCACCATACAGAGTTTGATAAGGCGTCTGATTGAGAGACATCACTTGCTGGCGCTGCTGCGCCGAGAGCTGTAGCCAATATTGCTGGTTGCTACCACACGGCGTGAGGTATTGCGTCTCGTGGCCCACCACCGCAGTGCCAGACAAAAGAAAAGGCTGCGCCACTACGCTGTCTGGCTTGTTTAAACTGGCCTCGGGGGGCGGGGCAGATTCTATAGCGACGTTATCAGAGCTGGAACAGGCTTGCAGTAGCATCAGCAGCGAGAGTGTGGCTGGGGTTTTCAGCGCCTTCATGGTATACCTTTTTGTGTATCGAAATCTGCTTGGACACCATTATGGCATATTGGTTGTTTAAAACTGAACCGGGCACCTTTGCCATCGACACCTTGCGCGTACAAAACATCTCATGTTGGGAAGGAGTACGCAATTATCAAGCAAGAAACCCGGCCATCGCGGCGCTGAAAGAAAAGGGCAGGATAGACCTGCCCCAATGTGCGGTTTAGAGCAAGTGTTGCTGTAAGTAGTGGGCGACGGCATCGTCTGTATTGCTGCCGATCACTTCATTGTCAGGCAGTGCCCGTTTTACTTTCTCGTGTGAGGTTGCCATCACCAAACCTTTGCCCGCCATCGACAGCATTTCAACATCATTCATCCCGTCGCCAAACGCAACGCAGTTTTGCAAACCAAGACCCAGCGATTGCGCCACCACTTGTAATGCATCCCCTTTCGAGACCTCTTTGGCCATCACTTCCAAACACCAAGGGGTGGAAAAGGCGATGTTAAGCTTCTCACCAAAGGCGGCGCGCAGTTCGTTTTCAAACATCACCAAATGCTCGTGGTCTTGCGCTGGGTGAGTGAAAAAAATCTTGGCAATGCCATCGGTAGGCGCTTGGTCAATGTCGAACAACTGGTAGGTAAAGCCCGAATCTTCGTGGAAGTGACGCAGCGTCTCATCGTCTCGATCCATCAACCAACGATCATCTTGGTAGATGTGCACAAACAGCATCGGATCGTTTTTGACGATATCGATGATCGGTTGCACCAGTTTCGGCAGGCACGTTGTTGCTGTACATTAATTGGTCTTGTTGATCGTGCACGCGCGCGCCGTTTGAGGTGATCATGTACGCAGGAATGCCCGTCTGGGCACGAATGCCCGCCACATCCACGTGGTGGCGACCGGTGGCAAAAACGAACGTGTAGCCTTGGTTGTGCAGGGCTTTCAGCGTCTGTTTGGAAAACTCGCTCAACTGGTGGTTGGGGGCCAGTAAGGTGCCGTCTAAATCAGAAGCGACAATTTTGGTGATCTCTCTACAAGGTAAGCGCGTAGTCATGAAACTCTCTTATATCAGCAAAGGCGAAGGAAGTAGGGCCAATCCACCAGCGCAGAGCGTGCGATACAGGATTGGGTGTTGCACAGGGCGTGGTCAACCCAGCGGTCAACGAGCCCGTGCAACAAGGGGGAATGGCCACAGTGTAGGGGAAAATACGGAAGAAAAAGAGGGTAAATCCTGTTTTGTTCCTTTCCTCTTTATGCTCTGCGCCGTATACATCGGTTGGTTTTATTGCAGAAAGCGAAACAGCGCATCTAACGCCTGATTGCGATACTGATCTTGTTCAAACAGCAGTTCATGTTGCGCGCCGTCAATGGTGATCATTTGGCTGTTCTTATTGGTTTTGCAGAGCTTTTTATAGAACTGATTCTGCGCCTGATTACTGACGATACGATCATTACCCGCTTGCAGCAGTAACACCGGAATCTTGAGCTGGCGAGTCATTTGTAGACACTGTTTGGTTGCCATTAATCCCTGCCAAACCCAGCGCGTGCTCGGTCCGCCGACTTGCAGCTCCGGTTTGTCAGTATAGAGTTGGCGAAACCAGTGGTAACGCGCTTTACTCTGGCTGAGCGGGTTGTCTTCAAATGGTTTGGCGTAATAAGGCTGGTGGCCGGGCGCGTAAGTAGGTGTGGGATATACCGCGGTGAGGATCTGGCTGACGGCGATGGCGACTGGGCTGAGATACCACGGCAGGTTGATGCCAAACATCGGTGCACTGAGCACCAATTTATCAAAGGGATGGTGTGGGTTCGTTTGCAGGTAGCGAGTGGCGATAGCGCCGCCCATCGAGTGCGAGACCAAATGGCATTGCTGATAGCCTTCCAGCGCAAAATGTTGCACAACGCTGGCGAGATCGCGCACGTAATCATCGAACTCATACACATGGCCGATATCCGAATCTTGCACTAGGCGATCCGACAGCCCTTGGCCGCGATGATCGTAACTGTAGACGTCATAGCCTTGGCGATAGAAATCGAACAGCAACTCCTGATATTTCCACGATGACTCAATGCGGCCATTCACCAGTAGCACCGCTTTGCTGTGCTTTGGGTCGGTCAGTTTGCACCAGTACAATTTGGTTTTGTCGCTGCTCTTGAAATACCCCTCTTGGCGCTGTTGCCATAGGGCAGCAATCGGACCAGCTATTGCTTGCTCAAACAAGTTCTCTTGAGTATAAGAGGGAAGAGAAGGGTTATTAACCATTAACAAACTACCTGAATGCGACGTTTCTAGCCGAGTATGATCAGAGAATTAGCGGAGAATTGCAATGGATACACATGTCTGGCTCGCCTATGTCCTTACGGCGATCGTGTTCAGCCTCGCCCCGGGCTCTGGCACGGTGAACTCGATCAGCAACGGGATTAGTTACGGTACGCGCAAATCTCTTGCTGCTATTGCTGGTCTGCAAATTGGCTTGTCGATCCACATTATTCTTGTTGGAGCGGGTATTGGTGCGCTGGTTGCGCAGTCGGCCACCGCGTTTACCGTGATTAAGTGGGTAGGAGCTATTTATCTGGTTTGGCTTGGTCTTCAAAAATGGCGTGATACTTCTGGGCTAGCAACCGTGCAGCAGCAAGGGACCGTTTCTTCGCGGTCATTGCTGCATAAAGCGGTGCTGGTTAACTTGACCAATCCGAAATCGATTGTCTTTTTGGTCGCGCTGTTTCCCCAGTTCATCGACCCGAGCCGAGATCAGGTGACGCAGCTTGCTGTGCTAGGCCTGACAACGGTCGTGATCGATTCACTGGTGATGCTCGGTTATACCTCGCTTGCGGCGCAAATGGGGCGTTTTATTCGCTCTGAGCGGGTGATGGGCAAAATAAACAAACTATTTGGTTCAATGTTTATGGGTTGTGGTGCATTATTAGCGGCAGCAAAAACATAATTAAAATCAATCAGTGCTAGCAAAAGAATTTATAAGCAGATGAAATCCACTTACGTCGCGCGGCAACCTATTTTTAATCGCAAAAAGCATACTTTGGGGTATGAACTGCTGTTTCGTGATGGCGAAAGTAACGCCTACCCAACGCATATTGCTTCGAACCGCGCGACCTATCGTCTGATTGTGGAGAATTTTCTCTCCATCGGTATCAATCCGGTGATCCAATCCTCACGCTGTTTTATCAATTTCCCTTACCAAAGCTTGATTCGTCGTTTGCCACTGAGTTTGCCCAAAAACAAAGTGGTGGTGGAAGTGTTGGAAACCTGCGAGCCAACCGACGAACTGCTTGACGCGATTCGCGAATTGCACCGTGAAGGTTACGTGATCGCGCTTGATGATTTCACTTTGATGCCGGAATGGCGCCGTTTTCTGCCTTTTGTACATATTGTTAAACTGGATGTGATTGCGCTGGGGCTCGATAATGCCTGCGAGTTGGTGCGTGAGCATCAAGCGCGTCGGGTGAAGTACCATTTCTTAGCGGAAAAAGTCGAAAGCGCGCAGGAGTTTGAGCAAGCCAAAGAAGCGGGTTTTAAGTTCTTTCAGGGCTATTTTTTCAGTAAACCTGAGATGATCGAAACCAAGTACGTCAGCCCAGAGCATGCGGTTGCGTTGGATCTGTTTCGCGAGGTGTGTCAGTCGGAGCCAGATTTTGATCGGATCGAGAAAATCATCAGCCAAGATGTGACGCTCTCCTACAAGCTGCTGAAATTCGTCAATACCCAGTCGACCCGCTTGGAAGTGAAGATAGCCTCATTTCGTCAAGCGTTGATTTATCTTGGTCAGGACAAGCTGAAAATATTTGTCTCCTTAGTGGTTGCTTCGTACATTTCGGCCCGCAAGCCACGTGAGCTGTATAACCTTTCTCTGCAGCGTGCTCAGTTTTGTGAGTTGATGTCGCGTCGCCACCCATTCAGTCGTCATCACGAACAAGGTTTTATGATCGGTTTGCTGTCGATTTTGGATGCAATGATGGATCTCTCTGTCGACACGCTGGTGGGGAGTCTGCCGCTCAGTGATGTGGTGAAACAAGCGCTACTGCATCGTGAGGGCGCTTATGGTGACCTCATCGCATTGGAAGAATGTTTCGAGCAAGCCGACTGGAGTGGCATTGAACAGATCTCCGAGAAACTGGGATTGTCGATGGAAGAGGTTAAATACGAATTGATTGAAGCGCAACGCTGGTCGCAGGAGCTATCACAGATATAGCCGCCAACCTTCGCTGAGTTCTGACCAAAAGCTGACTCGTTCGCTGAACTTGTCAGCTTTTTTCTTGCTATATTTTCGCTGCGAAAACAATCAAGGAAAAAGTGATGCGCGAAAGAGTGCTGTTTTTTGATCTACTCCGCTGTGTTGCGGCCGTGGCGGTGATTGCCATCCATGTCTTGGCGCCTTACCGCGAGCTATTGGGTACCATCCCGTTTTCACATTGGGCGACGGCGGTCAGTATCAACAGTGTAACCCGCTGGGCGGTGCCGGTGTTTATTTTGATTACCGGCGCCTTGATGCTCAGTGATACTCGCCCTTTTGCTGCGTCTTACTACATCAAACGCCGTTTGGGGAAAGTGCTGTTGCCCTTCGTGGTTTGGTCGCTGTTTTATGCCTATCTCAGCGGTTGGAGCGCCAGCGGTTTTGACGCGCAGCAGGTTCAGGACGTATTGGCGCACAGCCCCCAGCATGCGACCTATTACCACCTTGGCTTTTTCTACTACTTTATTCCCCTTTACGTTCTTATCCCTATTTTCCACTGGTTGGTCATGCAGGGACAAGATCGCGTATTGTATGCTTACACCAGTGTGTGGCTGATCACGACCGCACTCTATTTGCTTGGCATCGATGGCATTTGGAGCCATGAACTTTGGCTGTACTCCGGTTACTTACCACTGGGTTATCTGCTGTTTCATCGTTTTCCGGACACGGGGAAAACTGTGCTGTGGGTCAGCTTACTTGGCTTGGCCGCCCTCGCGCTGACGGTGACGATGTTGATTTCCAATAGTCTTGAAGCGGGTCAGTACAGCGTCGGACGTTGGCTGTCGTATAAAACGCTCAATGTGGTGTTGGCAGCGACGATGGTGTTCGCCTTGTGTCGTTATGTCGCGGCCAAGTTACCCAGCGGTTGGTGGCGCACAATTGGTTTGGTGAGCCGTCACAGTTTGGGGATCTACCTGCTACATCCGATTTTCCTCTGGCCGATGAAAGCATTCGGCTGGCATCAGGGAAATCCTGCGTGGGTGATCCCGCTGTGGATTGTATTGAGTGGGGTGGGCGCTTTGGCACTCAGTTATCTCTTTTCTCTTTCCGCGAAAACGCGCTGGTTGTTACCTTAGTTTTTGTCGCGTTGCAGGGCAAAGTGAAGAAATTTATCGCCTTGATAAGTTAGCATCCCTTTGTCTCCGGGATTGAGGGCGTGGTAGTAGTGAATACCTACTTGAAATTCTCGTTTTGGCCCGAAACGCGCCCCGTTGCACGTAGATCCAGTACTCTTGGTCCTCTTCTTCGGGCTTGGCGTCAGTGATGGGAATCACCTGCTTATCCAGCACAGTGACTTGCACACTCTGCTCAGGTGCATCTCTACCTTGAATGTGTTTATGGAAAAAATGGATAAACAGCCAAGCGCCAAGAGCAATGAGCGCGATGAGCGCCAGAAACAGAGAAACAGGCATGATAACCTCCAGAGTAATGGGAGCCTTATTCTACCGAACTCCCTGAATTATCAGCGTTTGAGTGTGGCTGATTCGTGATCTGATGAAAAAGGTATAACAAAAACTCGGCGTACTTCACGTTTTATGCTCGATGGCGTCGACCAAGCGAGGAAAAATAGTCAAAGCTGGCTCGAAAAGTGGATGGTTTTCTAGCAGAATCTTTTTAAAGCAAACACCTCGATAAGGAGGGCACGATGTCAGACATTGAAAGCGTAGTTACTCGTACCCGAAGGTTGGAAACATTGCTGCGTAACCAATACCATGCGCAAGGCAAGGGGTTACATCAGTTGATCACCAGCTGTGAAGAGCGATTGCCGCATGATGTGATCGCCAAACTGCGCTTCATTGCCACAATCAGGAATAAAGTGGTGCATGAAGATCAATATCAATTGGATGATAAGCAAGGCTTTTTCTCCGCCTGTGATGAGTGTGAGCGAGAGCTGACACCGCGTAGCGGTCGGTTTATTTGGCGCGTTGCTATCCTATTGATGTTGCTGATAACGGCTGGTGCGGTGGCTTTTTACTACGCCAATTGGGAGGTGCTCAGTCAGCACCTGAAATAAGAAGTAAATAGAATAAAAAACGGGATGCATCAGCATCCCGTTTTTTTTGGAAATCAATCTTAGTACATCATGGGTAGCGTCATTAGCCCAACGATAACTGCGATCATTACCAGTCCTTGTTTTTGAGAAGAAGACATCACAATACTACCTCCAGACTTTTGTTGATGAACTTTATGTAATCAATATAGCATCCTTTTCTTTCGTTGATCAAGTATCTGACGTTAATCTTGCAAAAAAATAACTTTAGTCGCTTATATATGGCGATTTTCATTAATAAAACAGTGTTTTTTGATTGGTTTATTGTTGTTCTTAGTCGCTGTTTATGTGTTTTTTGTTTTTTAAGTTTATGTAATTTAAGGAATAATAATTTGGTTGATGTTGGTCAATTTTCATTTGGCTTTGTTTGTTGGCTTTGGCTTGGTATCTGGATTTTTGTTGGGTTGTTACTATGTTTATTTCTTTCGATTGCGATGCTCTTAAAAGTCAATCACTTTTGATGGTGGCTTTTATCACTATTTGAGAATTTTCTTGTTAAGAATGATAGTTAAGACAGTTTACGATGAATTTTCTTGGTCTTTGATTAATTTTTTATGATTAACACTATGAAATTATTGATTATATTTCGTGTTGATTACTATTTTATTAAGTGAAAAATGTGATTTTTATTCATTTTTACTTTCTCTATTGGTATGGCTGGTCTGGCCACGATGCGGTAACGTTTGCTTTTCTGGTTTTTTCTACGGATTGCTTGGCATTCTGGTTGGGGATTGCAACGCTAAAGGTTTTTCTTCGCCCAGCTGAATAAACAGATTCCTTTGCCCTTGCGTTTTACCAGTAGGTCGTTATTCGCTATCAAGATCCAACTTTCGTGGTTTACTGCTTTACATACAGTTTCTGCTACCTAGACTAGCCGCGTTAAAAGTGAAAGGGTAATGCAGATGTGGAGTTGGCTGGCTATAGGCTTATCAGGAGTGACATCCGTATTGGGTGCGCGTCAATCGAGCCGGACTCAGACCTTGGTGTTTAAAGTGTTAACTTTGGCACTGCTCTGCGTTTTAGTCGTCACTCAAGGGCCGAAGCAGGGATACACCTACTGGGTTGCCGCTGGCCTTATGATTTCTATCGTTGCCGATGTGTTACATACCCTACGCGCCAGAAAAACCTTTTACTTTACTGGTTTTCTAGTGGCGCAACTTTGCTATAGCAAATCGTTTCTGGGTGCAACTCAATGGCGAGATTGTCTGGTGGTTGCTTGCCCTGTTGCTGGCGGCCAGTATCGTTGCCTTCTTTTTGCTGCTACCTCAACTCGATTCTCTGGTCTTTCCCGTGGTCATCATGGGGATAATGTTGGTGCAAATGGCATGGGCGGCTGGGGAAGTGTGGCTGCAAAGTGCTTCGCTGGCTAATGCGGTAGGTTTTGGTGGTGCGTTGGTGATGATCTACTCGGCACTGGCTTATGCTATTCACGGCTATCGCAAGCCGATGAAGCGCGCCTATGTTTGGGTGTCGGGCAGCTACTTTCTTGCCCATGCACTGATCGTCGCTTCTATTATCTACTAGCGCCTCTCTGCTCCTTGAGTTCATCGTCAAGCCAGTATTGTACTGCTATACTGGCGCCATTGTTTTACTTCGAGATCTCTGATGGACATTCTTGCCGCAGCCACCATGCTGTTTCTGATTATGGACCCTTTGGGCAATTTGCCGATTGTCTTGTCCATTTTAAAACATATCGATCCTAAAAGACGCCGTAAGGTACTGATTCGAGAGTTACTCTTTGCTCTGATGATCCTGATGCTCTTTCTTTTTGCCGGGCAGAGTATTCTCAATTTTCTCCATGTCGAACCGGAAACGCTGAGCATTTCAGGCGGAATCATCTTATTCATCATCGCGATTAAAATGATTTTCCCCAGTGCAGGCAGTATCACCGGACTTGCGGCAGGTGAAGAGCCCTTCATTGTGCCGATGGCCATCCCGATGATCGCTGGACCGTCGGTGATTGCTGCGCTCTTGCTGTTGTCTACTCAGCATCCGAACAATTTGGCGGAACTGTCGGCGGCGGTCGCCTTGGCGTGGTTTGCCACCTTTATCATTTTGATGTTCTACGGTTTCTTCCATCGCATTCTCGGTGAACGCGGCCTTAAAGCGGTGGAGCGTTTGATGGGGCTGCTGCTGGTGATGATTTCCACCCAGATGTTTCTCAACGGGGTCAAGAGTTACATGGGAATGTAAATGGAATAAAAAATGCCGCTGACATTCAGCGGCATTTTTTTACATCATGTATTTACGGCGAATATCGAGCAGGGCGAAGATGCCAAACAGCAAAATCGAATATTTGTCCCAGCGAGTCATGGCGATTTTGTCACCAAATGCACCGATGAAAATTGCCATTTGCAAGCCGTGCATAATGAACAGAAAGGCGGCCATGATGTACAGAAACAATCGCCGCATTGCCCGGAAAGGGGGCGAAGATGTTGAAAATCAGAATAAACCAGACGAAGGCAATCGCGGCTTTGGCCAGCAGGAGCAACGCTTTCATGACAGAATCCTTTTACGATGGTTGTCGTTGGTAGAGACGGTAACTGACCTGACCGGCGGTTTTTTCACGGTGCAAGTGCCAGGTCGCGGGCAAGTTTTCTCCCTGCCACTCTTTTTCCGCCTCAATATAGATCATCGCATCCTCGACCAGCCAGCCATTTTGTTCCAAAAGTGTCACTGTTTCTTGCAGCAAGCCTTGGCGAAACGGTGGGTCAATAAACACCACGTGCTGCGGTGTGCCTTGCTGCTTAAGGAATTGCAACGCATCACCGCTGACCAACTGGATATTATTGGCTTTGACTGCCGTGACATTTTGTTGCAATTGGGCAAACGCTTTAGGGTTGAGTTCCACCATGGTCACAAGCTTTGCCTGGCGTGAGGCCGCTTCAAACCCGAGCCCGCCGGAGCCAGCAAACAGATCCAAACAATGCGCGTGTGGGATCTCTTGCGCTAGCCAGTTGAACAGTGTCTCTTTGACCCGATCGGTGGTTGGCCGCAGGCCCTCAGCGTCGTGTACCGGCAGTTTTCGGCCTCGCCATAAGCCACTGATGATGCGCACACAGCCAACGGATGGCTTATTTTGTGATGTGTTTTGCTGGTGACGTCTTACCATAGATTTTTTGACCGCTAATTAAGTGTTACTATAGCCAATCCTCCAGGCGCAGCGCCTGGATAGAGCCCAGAGTTTCATTGTGACAGAGTGTACCACTATTCCGCTGAGAAAAACGGAATAGCCCAGAGTGCACTGGTTGAAGAGTTCACTTTTCTTTGTGCCTTGTGCTGGAGAAAAGCAGAGAGTCAGTAAAAATCAGGATATCTCCCGATGACGGAAAAGAAAAAGCGCGGATTATTATCATGGCTTGGTTTTGGTGAAGAAGAGCAAACCAAAGCAACGCAACACCAAGCCACTCCATCTCAATCCGCTGAAGAACAAGAACCGCAGTTAGTTGAAGAAAGTCTAAGCGATTCGCAGCCAGCCGAGCGTGTCGCGGAGAGCGCAGAAAGCCCAGAAAGTACATTTGCGACGCCGCAAGAAGAGAGCGAAGCGCTTTCTAGCACTGACCCTGAACCTGTTGTGGAGCGCGTGCAAGAGCAGGAAAAACCCAGTGAGAGCTTTTTTGCCCGTTTAAAGCGCAGCCTGAGCCGCACCAAAGCCAATATCGGCGCTGGCTTCTTTGGCCTGTTCAAAGGCAAAAAAATCGATGATGAGCTGTTTGAAGAGCTCGAAGAGCAACTCTTGATTGCTGATGTGGGCATGGAGACTACGCTCAAAATCATTGAAAACCTGACCGAAAAAGCATCGCGCAGTGACTTGCGTGACGGTGAAGCGCTGTATGGTTTACTCAAAGAAGAGATGGCCGAGATCCTTGCCAAGGTGGAACAGCCATTGCACATCGACAGCAGCAAAACTCCTTACGTGATCCTGATGGTCGGCGTCAACGGAGTAGGTAAAACCACCACGATTGGTAAGCTTGCGAAACAGTTCCAAAGCCAAGGCAAAAAGGTGATGTTGGCCGCTGGCGACACTTTCCGCGCCGCGGCGGTAGAGCAGTTGCAAGTGTGGGGCGAGCGAAATAATGTGCCCGTGATTGCCCAGCACACCGGAGCCGACAGCGCCTCGGTGATTTACGATGCGATCGAAGCGGCGAAAGCGCGTGGGGTCGATGTGGTGATAGCCGATACTGCAGGCCGTTTACAGAAACAAGAGCAATTTGATGGAAGAGCTGCGTAAAATTGTTCGTGTGATGAAGAAAATCGATGAGTCCGCGCCGCATGAGATCATGCTGACACTGGACGCTGGCACGGGTCAAAATGCGATCAGTCAGGCCAAGCTGTTCAGCGATGTTGCGCCCATTACGGGCATTACATTAACCAAACTCGACGGCACAGCCAAAGGTGGGGTAATTTTTGCCATCGCCGACCAGTTTAGCATCCCTATTCGTTATATCGGGGTAGGTGAAGGCATTGAAGACTTGCGACCATTCCAGACGCAAGAATTCATCGACGCCCTGTTTAGCCGCGAAGAGTAAAACTAACAGAGGGATAAGTGGTGATCCGATTTCAGCAGGTGAGCAAAGCGTACCGTGGTGGCCGCCAGGCACTGCAAAAGGTCGATTTTCATTTACGTCGTGGAGAAATGGCTTTTCTGGGCGGACATTCCGGCGCGGGTAAAAGTACCTTGCTTAAGCTGATTTGTGCCATTGAAAGGCCAACCGATGGGCGTATCAGTTTCAATGGTCACGACATCACACGCATCCCGAATCGCGATATTCCGTTTTTGCGCCGTAACATCGGCATTGTCTTTCAAGATCACCGTTTATTGATGGACCGCAGCGTCTATGACAACGTGGCGTTGCCGATGCGCATTGAGTCCATTTCTGAACTGGAGATCAAACGACGTGTCTCGGCGGCGCTAGACAAAACCGATTTATTGGACAAAGCGCGATGTTTGCCGAGCCAGCTTTCCGGTGGGGAGCAGCAACGTGTCGGTATCGCCCGCGCGGTGGTGAATCGACCAACCTTGCTGCTGGCCGATGAGCCGACCGGTAACTTAGATCCGGAGTTGTCCAACCGCGTCGTGCGTCTGTTTGAAGAGTTTAATCGTGCTGGCGTCACCATTTTGCTCGCTACCCACGACATCAGCTTGGTTAACTCGCGCCCTCAATATCGTCACTTTGAGCTCAATCAAGGCTTTCTTAGCGAGGTAGAAGATTATGGCCGCGAATAAACGCATACAAAAGTCTTCCCCCAAAGCCAAAAGTAATCGACCGAAAACCGACAGCTTTTTTGCCATTCACCTGAAGCAGGCGAAAGCATCACTAAGCGCAATTTGGCAGCGCCCTTTGGGCAATCTGTTGACGTTAGCAGTGATCTCCGTAGCGCTTTCCATGCCCGCGTGTCTTTATCTGCTCGGTAAAAACATAGCAGGGGCGACATCGCATGTGACCTCTCCTGCTCAAGTTAGTGCTTACTTGCGTCAAGGTGTTCCAGAAGCGAGAGTGATGATTCTCAAAGATGAGTTGGAAGCGCAAGAGGATGTCGGCAAAGTGGAATACATTTCGCCGCAGCAAGGATTGGCAGATTTAAGTCAATACTCCGGTTTTGAGCAGGCACTAAGCTTGCTCGATAACTATGCTTTGCCTGGGGTATTAGTGATCACGCCCAGTAGCGAAGAGCAGTTGGCGGTCAAACGCTTAGCACAAATTGTCGCTGCCAGCGACGATGTGACCGATGTGCGTTTAGATGAAGATTGGCTCACCCGTCTCGATGCGATAAAAACACTGGCGAGCATCATTGTCATTACCCTGACACTTCTGATGCTCGGTGCGGTATTTTTGATTGTCGGCAATACGCTGCGTTTTAATGTACTTGCCAACAAAGAAGAGATCCAAACCATGAAATTGATTGGTGCGACCGATGGATTTATCCTCCGTCCGTATCTGTATTCCGGTATGTGGTTTGGTTTATTGGGCAGTGTGATTGCCTGGATTTTAACCGCGTTGATTACTATTCTGCTTAACGGCGCGGTGGAAGATTTGGCCACCTTGTACGACAGCCAGTTTCGTTTGATCGGTCTCAGTTGGGATGAATCCTTGCTGCTGCTGATGACCGGAACCTTTCTTGGCTGTGTCGCGGCGAGATTTTCCGCACAGCGACATTTAAAAGAAATTGAACCAGTTTAAGTGATGCTGGTCTTATATTCGGTGCTCATCCTGACAAGAAAAATCGATTGACTTGTATCGATGGATTGTTTATGGATAATGGCTAACCCAGCTTGAAACTGAAGAAAGATCAGTTCAAGATAGCAGCGCCGACTGGCAATGTTTTACTCCAGATCAGAGATTGATGAGGAATCGAATGACAAATCAAGCGTATCCGATGGCTCTAGTAACGCAAGATAGCCTTGATGGTTATATTCGTTCGGTAAACAGCTATCCCATGCTGAGTGCGGACGAAGAGCGTGAACTCGCAGAGCGTTTGCATTACAAAGGCGAGATTGAAGCAGCGAAAGGGCTGATTTTATCTCATCTGAGATTCGTTGTTCACGTGGCCCGTGGCTATTCCGGTTACGGTTTACCGATGGCCGACTTAGTACAAGAAGGCAACATTGGCCTGATGAAAGCGGTTAAGCGCTTCAACCCAGAAGTCGGTGTAAGACTGGTGTCGTTTGCGGTGCACTGGATCAAAGCGGAGATCCACGAATACGTATTGCGTAACTGGCGCATCGTCAAGATCGCCACCACCAAAGCACAACGTAAGCTGTTTTTTAATCTGCGCAAGTCCAAAAAACGCTTAGGCTGGTTCAACAATGGTGAAGTGGAAACGGTCGCCCGCGAATTGGGTGTCGAGCCTTCAGAAGTACGTGAAATGGAATCCCGTCTTGCTGCGGTCGATTCGACGTTCGATCTCACCGTTGATGATGAAGATTCCGGCAGTGTATCGACAGCGCCAGTGCTTTATTTGGAAGATAAATCTTCTGATATTGCGGATAACCTTGAAGCGCAAAACTGGGAAGAGCACACCAACAACCGCCTTTCTTTGGCGTTAGCGAGTCTGGATGAGCGCAGCCAGCATATTGTGCGTTTCTCGTTGGTTGGACGACGACAAAGCGACGCTGCAAGATTTGGCTGAACGTTATGGTGTTTCTGCCGAGCGTATTCGACAGCTAGAGAAAAACGCCATGAAGAAGCTGAAAATGGCGGTTGGTGAAATCTAAAACCAACGAAAGAGTTATTCTAAAAAAACCGGGATCGTGAGATCCCGGTTTTTTTTATTTTTTGATCAGAAAAGTTGCGATAAATGGCGTAAAAACATCACCAAGCCTGTGAATAACTCTGTGAGGTAATTATTTATCGTCTGTTCGCAAGCCGGACAAAATAAGGGTTCAGACGGGCTCAGAGCTTGGGGATAGTTATAATCCTACGCACAAGAAGATCAGGATCATTACTACATCTTGTGGATCTTTGGATCAAAAAATACCTTATCAACGCAATCCACAGCTTTATCCACAATTGATTGATTTTTGCACTTCAAAAAATGCCCTGAAGAACTATGTGTCTAAGTTTGCCTCTGGATAGGTTACAATCCCGTCAGCTAACAACAAGAACAGAGAGAAAGTAAATGGAGCAGTTCAAACACATTGATGTACAAAGTGCGCAAGCGTTGCTGGAGAGCGGTGAAGCTCGTTTGGTGGATATTCGCGATCCGCAATCCTTTGCTGTGGCACATGCCAATTCCGCTTTCCATCTCACCAATGACAGCATGGTTTCCTTTATTAATGAGGTTGAGCTGGATCAGCCTATTCTGGTGATGTGTTATCACGGCATCAGCAGTCAAGGGGCCGCTCAGTATCTAGTGAATCAAGGTTTTGAAGAGGTTTACAGCGTTGATGGTGGTTTTGAAGCATGGCACCGTGCAAACTTACCAGTAGAGCGTAGCTAGTGGCGTAAAAGTAAAAGCAGAGAGGTTTGGGTATGAGGCGATTAGTGGCACTAAACAACCCAAGGATGATGCAAGCATTTATCGATTACATGGCATCGCAGCAAATTGAATTGCAGATGATGCCAGAAGGTGAGGGGATGTTTGCCCTCTGGTTGTTAGATGAGCAGTATCTGCTTGAGGTTGAAGCGGAGCTCGATCGCTTCTTAGCCAATCCATTGGACAGCAAATACAGTGCAGCTTCGTGGCAGGTAGCGGAAACGCGCAAAGCACGTTTTCGCTACCGTTCGCCCAGTCTCGGTGCGATGGTCAAAGCCAAAGCGGGACCACTTACGCTGGCGATCATGCTGCTGTGTAGTGTGATTTATCTTTTGCAAACCTTTGGCCTAGCGGATGCGGTATTTGCTCTGTTGCATTTTCCTGCGGCGGCCGAACAGCAATGGCAGCTATGGCGCTGGGTCAGCCACGCTGTGCTGCATTTTTCTGTGCTGCATATTGCTTTCAACCTTTTGTGGTGGTGGCAGTTGGGCGGTGAGCTGGAGCAGCGACTTGGCACGCGCAAACTATTGCAACTGTTTGTCATCTCTGCCGCGTTGTCTGGTGTTGGTCAGTTTATGGTCCATGGTGCCAATTTTGGTGGCTTGTCTGGCGTGGTATACGCGCTTGTCGGCTATGTGTGGATTTTCGGCTATCGCTGTCCACACAAGGGCCTTTTCTTACCTAAACCTATCGTGGCATTTATGTTGGTGTGGCTGGTGCTTGGTTACGTGCAGCCCTTTATGCCAATTGGCAATACCGCGCATTTGGTTGGGTTACTCGCGGGGATGGCGCTGGCGTATCTTGATTCAACCAAAGCAAAAAATCAAAAAGCGGCCTGAGCCGCTTTTTTAACGTGGTCATCCGTTTTGCTGATTACTGATAGAGATACTTAGTAAATAGCAGGTCGGCAATCACGGTTTTGCCTGTTTCTGGCAGTAAAATCTCGTTTAAGTATGCGACCAAGTTTTTGCGCAGATCTTCTCGTCCAGCCAGTGACTTGACCGTCTCCTCGGTTTGCTGACCGAGCATTTCTACCACAGCATCGCGGATAAGCGGTTGATGACGCTCGACCAAAGCGAGATCTTCGCTGCTCATCACCATCACATCAATGCGCACTTGCACGTAACCGAGCTTTTTCCCTTTGGTATAGAAGTTGGTCGTCAGATCCGGTTCCAAAGTGAAATAAGCCAGTTTCGGCCCTGCTTTTTCTTCCTCCGCGAACGTAGGAAGCGAAACCAGCACACTGAGTGCGAGAATTATTTGGACTATATAACGTTTGTACATATTTCTATCTTTTCTTTCTTCTGATTACGATACTCGAAACGCGTTTGTCTTGTTACAATAGGCGGTCCAAATGTCACATAAGTTATAACAATCGTTACGGTAAGTCGTTGCCGTAATGTGTTGCTTTATTGTACGCATAAAGCGATCAATTGAATACTAGTATGAATCAGCCGATATCGCCCTATCTTGCTTTATTATCACAAGCGAGATGGCAAACTACCGAACATTTTGCCTACCCCAATGAGCAGGCCAAACATTGGCTGCATGAGCAGGGCTCGTTATCGCGTCGCTTGAACCAGCATTGTCTGAATTTGACGGTTGAATTGCTGCGCAATCAGGCGCTGGATGAGCCGCTCTTACTGGGAGAAGAAAAAGCGTTGCTCAGTCAAGGGCCATGTTTACTGCGAGAAGTGATCCTCTCTGGTGACGGTGCTCGCTGGGTGCTTGGACGTACTTTGATCCCACAGTCGACGCTTTGCGATCAGCCGTACGATTTGGCCACGCTAGGCGAGCTACCACTTGGATTAACCGTATTTAGTGCGGATAATGTTGAACGCGATGCGCTGCAAGTGGCTTGGGTTGAGACCCCATCTGGACGTTTACTTGCGCGCCGCTCACGATTATGGATGAACCACAAACCGATGCTGGTGGCCGAACTGTTTTTACCCCATGCACCAATTTACTCCAAGGAGAGCGTGTAAATGTCGGCAGAAAAAGCCAAAGCATATTGGCAATTGATGAGAATGGATCGGCCGATTGGCTCTTTTTTACTGTTCTGGCCGATGTTGTGGTCGCTGCTTCTGGCTGCGGAAGGGATGCCAGATTGGGACGTTTCTACTGGTCTTTACCGCGGGCGTTTTCTTGATGCGTAGCGCCGGGTGTGTCATCAATGATTTTGCCGATCGCCACGTCGATGGCCATGTCAAGCGCACCCAACAGCGCCCATTGCCAGCGGGCAAAGTGACCTCAAAAGAGGCGGTGCTGCTGTTTTTGGCTTTGGGGATAACGTCCTTTCTCTTGGTCCTCACCATGAACTCGCTGACCATTCAGCTCTCCTTTGGTGGCATTGCTTTGGCGTTTGTTTACCCTTTTATGAAGCGTTACACCCATCTCCCGCAGTTGGTGCTAGGACTGGCGTTTAGCTGGGCCATTCCAATGGCGTGGGCGGCGCAAACCAATGAATTGCCTTGGATGGTGTGGTTCCTCTTTACTACTAATGCGCTGTGGACCATCGCTTACGATACCCAGTATGCGATGGTGGATCGCGATGATGACCTGCTTATTGGGGTGAAATCGACCGCGATTTTATTTGGTCGTTTTGACAAACTGATCATCGGATTGTTGCAACTGGCGACCTTAGTGATGTTGCTGTGGCTGGGTCAATATTATCAGTTAGGGCAAAGTTTCTATTGGAGCATACTGGCCGCGGGAGCTTTGTTTGTTTATCAGCAACATTTGATTCGCCATCGCGAGCGGGAGCTGTGCTTTAAAGCGTTCCTGAATAACAACTACGTCGGCATGGTATTGGCATTGGGGCTGCTTGTTGCTTTCTGGTAAACGAACAATCAGAGAAAAACAAAGGCATCCGAGTGGATAATGTCGATCGTTTTAAGTAATTGAACGATCCTAAGCTTCATAATCGGACTCAACGCTGTTGAGTCCGATTTTTTATGTCCGAATTTTCTAAAGAGTGATACCCATCTGGAAAATTAACTGGCCAGGTGAGGTGTTCTGCGGTGAAAGCCAAGTCCATTTAGGAGCATGGCCAAGACAGCGGCAGCATGAGAAACATGGTGGTCGGAATAGCTGGGAATGAGCGCATCTATCACCCGTGCTAGGCTGATTTCATGGCAAAAAGCGTCAATGAGGCCAAGATGATCCAAGCGTTTAATAGCTTGAGTCGACATATTATGAGGCCGTCAAATAACAGCGTAGAACCAAACTATCGAGCGCGATCTAGACATAAAAATGCCACTCGCTATAAAGCGAGTGGCATTACTCGAGTGAGGGCTTTTTTATTGCTCGATCACTTAGTCAAGCTGAGGACCCGCTGAGACTAGCGATTGGCCTTCGGCGTTGTCTGTGTATTTAGCAAAGTTATTGATAAAGCGTTGTGCCAGATCTTGGGCTTTGCTTTCCCACTGTAGTGGGTCTACATAGGTATCGCGTGGATCAAGGATGGTTGGATCGACGCCAGGAAGCGATGTCGGTACCTCTAGATTGAAGATAGGCACGTGTTTGGTTGGCGCTTCTTCAATCGAGCCGTCAAGGATGGCATCGATAATGCCGCGCGTATCTTGAATCGAGATACGTTTGCCACTGCCATTCCAGCCGGTGTTCACTAGGTAGGCTTCTGCGCCTGCTTCTTCCATGCGTTTAACCAGAACTTCTGCGTACTTGGTTGGGTGTAGCGTTAGGAACGCAGCACCAAAACAGGCAGAGAAGGTTGGCGTTGGCTCGGTAATGCCACGCTCAGTGCCCGCCAGTTTGGCGGTAAAACCAGAGAGGAAGTGATACTTGGTTTGCTCTGGTGTCAGTTTAGACACGGGAGGCAATACGCCAAAGGCATCGGCAGACAGGAAGATCACTTTGTTGGCATGACCGCCTTTAGAAACGGGTTTGACGATGTTATCAATGTGGTAAATCGGGTAAGAAACGCGCGTATTCTCGGTTTTCGAGCCGTCGTCAAAATCGATTGAACCGTCGTTACGTACCGTAACGTTTCTCAAGCAATGCATCGCGACGGATGGCGTTGTAGATGTCTGGTTCTGCTTCTTTCGACAGTTTGATGGTTTTCGCGTAGCAGCCACCTTCGAAGTTAAACACGCCGTCATCATCCCAGCCGTGTTCGTCATCGCCGATCAGGGCACGTTTTGGATCGGTGGATAGAGTCGTTTTCCCTGTACCAGATAGGCCGAAGAAAATTGCGACATCGCCATCTTTGCCCATGTTGGCACTACAGTGCATAGATGCGACGCCTTTCAGCGGCAGGAAGTAGTTCATCATGGCGAACATGCCTTTCTTCATTTCGCCGCCGTACCAAGTACCACCAATCAGTTGGGTGCGCTCGGTCAGGTTAAACACAGTAAAGTTTTCCGAGTTCAGACCATGCTCTTGCCACTTCTGGTTGGTGCATTTCGCGGCGTTCATCACCACGAAGTCCGGCTCAAAGGTGGTCAATTCTTCTTCGGAAGGGCGGATAAACATGTTCTTCACAAAATGCGCCTGCCAAGCCACTTCGGTGATTACACGAATGCTTAAACGTGTGTCAGGGTTCGCACCACAGTAACCATCAATCACGAACACACGCTTGCCAGAAAGCTGGTTGGTGACCTGTTCTTTGAGGTCATCCCACACTTCCTGAGTGATTGGTTTGTTGTCGTTCGGAACTGCGCTGGATGTCCACCACATGTTTTCTTCCGTCGTCGCGTCTTTCACTATGTATTTATCTTTTGGTGAGCGGCCAGTGAAAACGCCAGTATCGACAGCAACCGCGCCCAGCTCGGTGACTACGCCTTTTTCGTAGCCTTCGAGATCCGCACGCGTCTCTTCTGCAAACAGCACTTCGTAACTTGGGTTACGTAGAACCTCTTTTACGTTGCGCAGTCCATGTTTGGTTAAATCAATTGTTGCAGCCTTGGTATGTTCCATAACGGTCATAGGTGCTCCTTATAGGATTTTGTAGGGATTTTGTAAGAATCTTTTAATTTTTCTGCTCACCATGCTAACAACGGGTGGG
The DNA here is from genome assembly GCF_009763805.1 of Vibrio cidicii. NCBI lineage: Bacteria > Pseudomonadati > Pseudomonadota > Gammaproteobacteria > Vibrionales > Vibrionaceae > Vibrio > Vibrio cidicii. Next base: position 2,964,524 of record NZ_CP046804.1, read on the forward strand.
GGAGAAAACAGGGATATAGTTCAAAAATTATCCTTAATTTTCCTGAGGTTTTAGGTGTCCCGTCACATATTGGCCGAGATAGTTTATCGTGCACGCAAACCATTGCGCCAGCGTTAAGGGATTATTAATTAACAAAAAATAAGGGGTTATTAAATTACGGGAAAGTATTGATTTACTAGGCTTTGATCACAAAAAGGCCAGCGTATGCTGGCCTTTTGACGGGTAAATTACGTGCTTGATAATCCAAGGAAATTAATGCAGCGTTTTACGCTCAGAAGTGGCGTTGGTGTAGAGCTCAGCCACTTGCGGCTCGTCAAACGAGTAAGTCGTGCCGCAGTAATCACAATGTAAAGAAACGGATCCTTCGGTGGCCAAAATGTCATAAATTTCAGTTTTATCGAGAGTGACAATTGCGGCACCGCTGCGCTCACGAGAACAGCCACAATGGAACTCAACAGGTTGTGGTTCGAACAGACGAACTTGTTCTTGGTTGTACAAACGATACAGCAGATCGTTGGCTCCTAAGGTGAATAACTCTTCATTTTTCACCGTGTTTGTTAGCTGTTCGAGGTGCTCAAAGTCATCGGCAGAGCCAGTGCCGTCTGGCACAACTTGAATCAGCATACCAGCGGCATGCGCTTGGCCTTGATGTTCGCCAGTGCGGATCCACAAGCGGGTTTTAAGCTGCTCTGAATTGGCGAAATAGCCTTCAATCACTTGAGTAAGGTTGTCGCCGTCGAGACCAACAACACCTTGATAGCGCTCGCCTTTTTTCGGCTCAATGGTGATGACAAGGTAGCCTTTCCCCATCATGTCGTGCAGGCTAGCATCGTCGGCAATCTCACCTTCCCAGCGCGCGACACCACGAACTTTTTGTTCGTTATCGCCATTAATGACCGCCAAAGATACCGGACCATCGCCTTGCAACTGAATGGTGATAGAACCTTCAAACTTGAGCGTAGCGGTGAGTAGAGTGGTTGACACCAACAGCTCGCCTAACAGTTTTTGCAGGGCTGCCGGATATTCCTTGCTCGAAATAATACGCTGGTACGCTTCATCCAATTGTACCAGCTCGCCACGCACTGAAAGGTCTTCAAATAAGTAGCGGTTCAAAACATTGCTTGCCATTTAGGGATTCCTCGTCGGTTTTTCCGGCGTTGTTACTGTAGTTTAAATTTGATGATGTCACGACGCTGTTTTTTGTCTGGGCGTCTTTCTGGGCTTGGGTTGGCGTTGAGTTTACGCTGCTGTGCCAGTGTTTCGCGCTTCGCCACACTTTCGTCGGTTTCGCGATACAGCTTTTGCGCTTCTGGTGCGCCACGTCGCTGATCTGAGATCTGCTCAATCACCACCACTTTTTCTTCATTTCCTTGGCGTAACTTAATTGTTGCACCAATTTCAACTATTTTGCTTGGTTTTGTGCGCTGACCATTATAGTGGACTTTACCTCCATCGACCATGTTGCGGGCGATGGAACGGGTCTTATAAAATCGTGCAGCCCACAGCCATTTATCTAAGCGAATGGCATCAAGTTGGGAACTCATAGGAAGTCTTACTCTCTAATCAGTGCTGTGAATGATTAATGATTGCTGCTTATTGACTCTTACAATGGTGACATGCAGCAAAAATTTCAAGGGAGTTGGCAAAAACGGAATTTGAAAAGCGTGTAACTATTATGCTGTGATATAGTTCACTGCTCTTTGTCGACTAGACAATTCCATTGCAGTCAAAAACATAGCAGGATGTCTTCCATTTGTTTATGACTGGTGAAGATGTCGTCAGGGAGTGCAGTGAAATCATAGAAGAACACTGCCGATAACAAAGCGGTCATTGAATCGTAACAAAAAAGGAATCAACTCAGTGAAACCATCAGAGCTAAGTGCTGGATTGAAAAGCAGCCCGCTACTGGCTCGCGTCATTGCGAATAACGGCGAAATTCAGCGCCATGTAAGCAAAATCTTAGCTGGTATTTTGATTGCGATGACAGGCTGGACTCTAGGTCAGGTTGTTTGGCTCACACAGCCAGCAAAAAATGAGATTGTCGCTTGGCAAGCTCCTGCAATAGTCGGTGGGCAAAGCAACAATAAACAGGGCCTTTCTCTTGCTGGGTTGCAGGCGATGAATTTATTTGGTGTTTACAACGAAAACAAAGCGAAACCCGTCGTAACCGCGCCAGTTGTGCAAGATGCGCCGAAAACTCGACTCAATTTGGTGTTAGTTGGTGCGGTTGCGAGCAGTAACCCGAGTGCCAGCTTGGCGGTCATTGCCAACCGAGGTCAGCAAGCGACTTACGGCTTAGGCGAAGAAATTGAAGGGACTCGTGCCAAATTAAAAGCCGTGTTGGTGGATCGCGTAATCATTGATAATGAAGGGCGTGATGAAACCGTGATGCTCGAAGGGCTTGAGTACAAGAAACTTGGTGATAGCACCTCGCATGCGCCTGCCTCGTCGACCATTGCGAAGAATAACCCGCCCGATACCGACGAACAGTTGGCACAGATTCGTCAAGAGATCACCGCCGATCCGCAGAAGATTTTCCAATATGTCCGTTTATCCCAAGTAAAGAAAGACGAACAAGTGATCGGTTATCGGGTCAGTCCGGGTAAAAATCCGCAGCTTTTCCAGTCGGTTGGTTTGCAAGATGGCGATATTGCCGTGCAGCTTAACGGCAACGATCTGACCGATCCCGCAGCGATGGGCAAAATTTTCAATTCAATTTCAGAGCTGACAGAGCTGAACCTGACGGTTGAGCGTGATGGTCAGCAGCATGACATTTACATCCAATTTTAATACTTAGGCGCTAGAGCGTAAGTGGTGGGAGATATACGTGAAACATTGGTTTAGCAAAAGCGCATGGTTGCTAGCAGGGACGCTAGCCTGTACGTCCGGCGCGTGGGCAAGCGAATTTAGTGCGAGCTTTAAAGGTACGGACATTCAGGAATTCATTACGATCGTCGGACGCAATCTGGAGAAAACCATCATTGTTGACCCGTCAGTGCGCGGCAAAATTGATGTCCGCAGCTACGATGTGCTAAATGAAGAGCAGTACTACAGTTTTTTCCTTAATGTGCTGGAAGTGTACGGCTATGCCGTGGTGGAAATGGAAAATGGCGTACTGAAAGTCGTCAAATCGAAAGATTCGAAAACCTCGGCCATTCCTGTGGTGGGTGATGACACCGTCAAAGGCGACAATGTTATTACACGTGTGGTCGCGGTACGCAATGTGTCGGTACGTGAACTCTCTCCATTGCTGCGCCAACTGATCGACAACGCAGGTGCGGGTAACGTGGTGCACTACGACCCAGCTAACATCATTTTGATCACTGGACGTGCTGCGGTGGTGAATCGCCTGGCGGAAATCATCAAACGTGTCGACCAAGCGGGCGATACCGAAGTGGAAGTGATTGAACTGAAAAATGCGTCTGCCTCTGAAATGGTGCGCATTGTCGATGCACTGAATAAATCTCAAGACGCCAAAAATACCCCAGCCAATCTGTTGCCGAAATTGGTGGCAGACGAACGCACCAACTCCATCTTAATCTCGGGTGATCCTAAGGTGCGTGAACGCCTGAAAAACCTGATTGAGAAGCTGGATGTTGAGATGGCAACCAAAGGCAACAACCGCGTGGTCTATCTCAAATACGCTAAAGCGGAAGATTTAGTCGATGTGCTCAAGGGCGTGTCCGATAACCTGCAAGCGGAGAAAAATTCCGGCCAGAAAACCGCGGGTTTCGCAACGTAATGACGTGGTGATTGCGGCGCACCAAGGCACCAACTCGCTGGTGCTGACTGCGCCGCCCGATATCATGATTGCGCTGCAAGAAGTGATTTCTCAGTTGGATATTCGTCGTGCACAAGTATTGATTGAAGCTTTGATTGTTGAAATGGCGGAAGGCGACGGCATTAACCTTGGCGTACAGTGGGGCTCACTGGAAAGTGGTGCTTTGATTCAGTACGGCAACAGTGGTGCGCAAATTGGTCAGGTGATGATTGGTTTGGAAGAAGCTAAGGATACAACAAATACGAAAGCTGTGTATAACTCTGATGGTGAGTTTCTACGCAATGAAACAACGACAGACAAAGGCGATTACTCCACTCTAGCCTCTGCCTTATCAGGTGTAAATGGCGCAGCGATGAGTTTGGTCATGGGTGATTGGACAGCCTTAATCAGCGCAGTCGCCAGCAACTCCAATTCGAACATACTCTCCTCGCCCAGTATTACCGTGATGGACAACGGCGAAGCGTCGTTTATTGTTGGTGAAGAAGTGCCAGTATTAACCGGTTCATCGGCCAGCTCGAACAACGACAATCCATTCCAGACGGTGGAGCGTAAAGAAGTCGGCATCAAACTGAAAGTGGTACCGCAAATCAACGAAGGCGACTCAGTACAACTGAATATTGAGCAAGAGGTCTCCAACGTGCTTGGAGCCAACGGCGCGGTCGACGTACGCTTTGCTAAACGTCAGTTAAATACCTCCGTGATTGTTCAGGATGGGCAAATGCTGGTGCTCGGTGGTTTGATCGATGAACGAGCACTGGAGAGTGAATCGAAAGTGCCGCTGCTGGGTGATATTCCAATTTTGGGCCACCTGTTCAAATCGACCAGTACCCAAGTTGAGAAAAAGAACCTGATGGTTTTCATCAAGCCAACCATTATTCGCGATGGCATGACGGCTGACGGCATCACCCAGCGCAAATACAACTACATTCGTGCTGAACAACTGTACAAGGCCGATCAAGGTTTGAAGCTTATGGACGATGGTAACATCCCTGTTTTGCCGAAATTTGGAGACGATAAGCGTCATCCTGCTGAAATTCAGGCCTTTATCGAACAGATGGAAAGCAACTAATGGTAGATATGTTGGACACGGTGGCTGCTTTTCGCCGTTTGCCTTTTAGCTTTGCCAACCGTTTTAAGATGGTGCTTGAAGTGGAACATCCCGAGCGCCCGATGATGCTTTATTATGTCGAACCTCTCAATGCATCGGCGTTGATTGAAGTACGCCGAGTGTTGAAGCAGACGTTTATTCCCAAGGCGCTCAGCGCAGAAGAGTTCGAGAAAAAGCTTACCTTAGCCTATCAGCGTGACTCGTCAGAGGCGAGACAACTGATGGAAGACATTGGTTCCGATGACGATTTCTTCTCCTTGGCAGAAGAGTTGCCGCAAGGGGAAGATCTGCTTGAATCGGAAGACGATGCGCCGATCATCAAATTGATTAACGCCATGCTTGGCGAGGCGATCAAAGAAGGGGCATCGGATATTCATATCGAAACGTTTGAAAAATCGCTCTCGATTCGATTCCGTGTTGATGGGGTACTGCGTGATGTGCTGGCTCCGAACCGTAAGCTGGCACCGCTGCTGGTATCGCGGGTCAAGGTCATGGCGAAGCTGGACATCGCTGAAAAACGCGTGCCGCAAGATGGCCGAATCTCTTTGCGCATCGGTGGTCGCGCAGTGGACGTGCGGGTTTCGACTATGCCTTCATCGCATGGTGAACGTGTGGTTATGCGTCTGCTGGACAAAAACGCCACCCGCTTGGATTTACACAGCCTTGGTATGACGCCTGCCAACCACGATAACTTCCGTCACCTTATCGCTCGTCCACACGGGATTATTCTGGTCACGGGGCCTACAGGTTCGGGTAAATCAACCACCTTGTACGCAGGGTTGCAGGAGCTCAACAGCAACGAGCGCAATATTCTCACCGTCGAAGATCCGATTGAGTTTGATATCGATGGCATCGGCCAGACTCAGGTGAACCCGAAAGTCGACATGACGTTTGCTCGCGGTTTGCGTGCGATTTTGCGTCAAGACCCGGATGTGGTGATGGTCGGGGAAATTCGTGACTTGGAAACCGCGCAAATTGCCGTTCAAGCGTCGTTAACCGGCCACTTAGTGATGTCGACATTGCACACCAACACGGCGGTCGGTGCGATTACCCGTTTGCGTGATATGGGAATTGAGCCTTTTCTCATTTCTTCCTCTTTGCTTGGGGTGTTGGCGCAGCGCTTGGTACGAACGCTGTGCCACGACTGTAAAGAGCCCTACGAAGCCGATAAAGAGCAGCGCAAACTGTTTGATAGTAAGAAGAAAGAGCCTCTTATCCTCTACCGTCCCAAAGGCTGTGAGAAGTGTAATCACAAAGGTTACCGAGGCCGTACCGGCATCCACGAGTTGCTAATGGTGGATGAAAAAGTGCAGGAGCTTATCCACAGTGAAGCGGGTGAGCAGGCGATTGATAAACTGATCCGTGAACATACGCCGAGCATTCGCAGCGATGGTTTGAGCAAAGTATTGCAAGGTGTCACCTCACTTGAAGAGGTGATGCGTGTCACTAAGGAATCCTGATGGCAGCGTTTGAATACAAAGCGCTCGATGCCAAAGGGCGACAGAAAAAAGGCAATATCGAAGGCGATAACGCTCGTCAGGTTAGACAGCGGCTTAAAGAGCAAGGCTTGGTGCCAATTGAGGTGATCGAGACCAAAGCGAAGCAGGCGAAAAGCAACGCTTCCGGTGGATTCAAACGCGGGATCAGTACTCCTGATCTTTCGTTGATTACGCGCCAAATCTCGACCTTGGTTCAATCGGGTATGCCTTTAGAAGAGTGCTTACGCGCGGTATCGGAACAAGCGGAAAAGCCGCGCATCAAAAGCATGCTGGCCGCGGTGCGTTCCAAAGTGACCGAAGGTTACACTTTAGCCGACAGCCTAGCCGATTATCCGCACATCTTCGATGAGCTGTATCGTTCGATGGTGGCGGCGGGGGAGAAATCCGGTCACCTCGATGCCGTCTTAGAAACGGCTGGCTGATTACTGTGAAAATCGGCAGAAAATGCGCTCTAAGCTGATGCAAGCGATGATCTACCCTGTAGTGTTGGTGGTGTTTGCGGTCTCGATTGTGGCGTTTTTGCTGGCGACCGTGGTGCCGAAAATCGTTGAGCCGATCATTCAAATGGGGCAAGAGCTGCCGCAGTCCACACAGTTTCTTCTCGCCTCGAGTGAATTTATTCAGCAATGGGGCTTGATACTGTTTGTCAGCGTGGTAGTGGCGATCTATCTGCTAAAAACCGCCCTGAAAAAGCCAAACTTTCGTATGGCGTGGGATAGACGTATTTTAAGCCTGCCGCTGCTTGGGAAAATTTCTAAGGGTTTGAATACGGCGCGTTTTGCACGAACGCTATCGATTTGTACCTCCAGCGCCATTCCGATTTTGGAAGGAATGCGTGTTGCGGTGGATGTGATGTCGAACCAATTTGTCAAGCAACAGGTCTTAGTAGCAGCGGACAGTGTGCGTGAAGGGGCCAGCTTGCGCAAAGCCCTAGATCAAACCCGTCTCTTTCCTCCGATGATGCTGCATATGATCGCCAGTGGTGAGCAGAGTGGTGAGTTGGAGAGCATGTTGACGCGTGCAGCGGATAACCAAGACCAGAACTTTGAATCGACGGTCAATATCGCGTTGGGGATCTTTACTCCCGCGTTGATCGCATTGATGGCGGGCTTGGTGCTGTTTATCGTCATGGCAACGCTGATGCCGATGCTGGAAATGAATAACTTAATGAGTGGCTAAGGTTATCGATCGGGTGGAGTAACTATCTGAACGATTAATTGTGGAGAAAATAATGCAAAGCAAACGTAAAAAGCAGGCGGGTTTTACCCTGTTAGAAGTCATGGTTGTGGTAGTGATTCTGGGCATTTTGGCCAGCTTCGTTGTACCTAACTTGCTGGGGAACAAAGAGAAAGCGGACCAACAGAAAGCGATCACCGATATCGTCGCATTGGAAAACGCGCTCGATATGTACAAGCTCGACAACAGTGTTTATCCAACCACAGATCAAGGTTTGGAAGCGCTGGTGAGCAAGCCAAGCAGCCCAGAGCCGCGTAACTACCGCGATGGCGGTTACATCAAACGTCTGCCAAAAGATCCGTGGGGCAACGATTACCAATACCTTAGCCCAGGTGACAAAGGCACTGTTGACATCTTTACCTTAGGGGCGGATGGTCAAGAAGGCGGTGAAGGCGCGGCAGCGGACATCGGCAACTGGAATATGCAAGACTTCCGTTAATTCGGATCCGCTTGCAACGCAATAACAGTGAGAGAAAGCAGTTTGAAGAACATGTCCAATCAGCACCAGCGTGGTTTCACCTTGATCGAGATCTTGTTGGTGTTGGTGCTGCTTTCTCTGACGGCGGTGGCGGTGATCGCCACCATTCCAACCCGCACCGATGACAGCGCCAAAAAATACGCTCAGAGTTTTTACCAACGATTGCAGTTACTCAATGAAGAAGCTCTCCTCAGTGGTAAAGATTTTGGTATTCGTATCAATGAAGATAAATCCCGTTATACCTTACTTGTATTGCAAGCTCAGGGGTGGCAGAGCTTAGCGCTCAACAAAATCCCCGCGACAACCGAACTTAAGAATGATGTTGCGCTGCAACTCTCCCTCGGCGGCGGTGTTTGGCAACAAGATGATCGCTTGTTTAAACCGGGATCTCTGTTTGACGAAGATATGTTTGCCGAAGAAGAAGGCAAAAAGAAAAAAGAGTCGCCACCACAAATTTTCGTTTTGTCGAGTGGTGAACTGACGCCGTTCTCACTCTCTTTCTACCCACAAGACCGTGATGCGACAGAAGATGGTTGGCGTGTGAGGGCGAAAGATACCGGGCAGATTGTGCTGCTTGCTCCAGGCGAAGAAGAGAAAGAGTAATGGCCAACAGACGTAAAAGCAGAGGCATGACGCTGCTGGAAGTGCTGGTTGCGCTGGCGATTTTTGCCACCGCGGCGATGAGCGTAATTCGAGCGGTCAGCCAACACATCAATACCATTGGCTATTTGGAAGAGAAGATGTTTGCCGCCATGGTGGCGGATAACCAGATGGCGAGTGTGATGCTCGACCCTAAATCGCTCAAAGCGCGCTCTGGTCAGGAAGAGATGGCCGGGCGAACTTGGTACTGGAAAGTGGCACCTGTGGCGACCACGCAACCGCTGTTGAAAGCGTTTGATGTCAGTGTTGCCGCGGAAAAAGAAGCGAACCCCATTGTGACGGTGAGAAGCTATGTCGGCCAGTAAAAGAAAGCGTCAACCAGGCTTTACCCTGATTGAAGTGTTAGTGTCGATCGCCATTTTCGCCACATTAAGCGTGGCCGCTTATCAGGTGGTGAATCAGGTGCAGCGTAGCAATCAGTTGTCGCAAGAGCGCAGCGCGCGTCTCAACGAGCTACAGCGTGCCTTGGTAATGATGGACAACGATTTTCGCCAAATGGCGCTGCGCCCGATGCGCACCAATGGTGAGAGTCCATCGGCAAAATTGATCGTCTGGGCGGATTATCTACTCGACTCGGACAGCAAAGGGGTGATGTTTGTCCGTTTAGGCTGGCATAACCCTCAGCAGCAATTTCCGCGTGGTGAAGTGACCAAAGTCGGCTATCGCATCAAAGACGACATGTTTGAACGGGTATGGTGGCGCTACCCCGATACGCCTGCTGGGCAAATGGGAGTGATTACCCCTTTGCTGAGTGGGGTGGAAACGTTTGAAATGCGTTTTTCCGATGGTAAGAAATGGAGCGACGAATGGGATGCGGAGAATACGTTACCCGCTGCCGTTTCGGTTGAATTGACACTGAAAGATTACGGTAAGATCTCACGCGTCTATCTGACTCCAGAAGGGACGCTGCAAAAACGCAGCGACTCGGGTAATCAAGACAGCAAGGATGACAACAATGGCTAAAGTGACCATCCGCCGTCAATCTGGTGTGGCACTGGTGATTATCCTCATGCTGCTGGCCATTATGGCGACCATAGCGGCATCGATGTCGGAACGGCTGTTTGCCCAGTTTCAACGCGGTAGTAATCAAGTTAGCTACCAGCAAGCCTATTGGTACAGCTTAGGTGTGGAAGCGCTGGCTAAAGTGGCGATTGAACAGAGCTACAAAGACAGTGACACCACGGTGAACTTGAACCAGCCGTGGGCGGTGGAAGAGAAAACCTATCCACTGGATTACGGTGAAGCGCGCGGGCGAATTTATGATCGCCAAGCGTGCTTTAATCTCAATGTGTTGGCGAGTGTAAAACCTCAGGATGGACAGCTTGAGCGTCCTTACCTCGTCAAGGTGCTGCGCAATCTGCTGGAAGAAAATGGCGTGGAAACGTATGAATCTGAGGTGGTTGCGGATTCAGTTTGGGAATTTATCGATAGTGATGATGCAATTCGTTCCAGTTCTGGTGTGGAAGATGCCACTTACGAAGGCATGCAACCCGCGTATTTAGCGGCTAACGGACTTCTTGCGGATAGCAGTGAATTGCGTGCGGTGTACAAGGTCACGGGCGAGATGATGGAAAAATTGCAACCCTTGCTGTGTGCGCTGCCGACCGATGACTGGCGATTAAATGTCAACACACTTGCCGAGGAGCAGAGCTCATTGCTGGTTGCGCTCCTGTCGCCGACGCTTAACGAATCGAGTGCCAAAGACTTGATTGAAAAGCGACCGTTTGACGGTTGGGCGAGTGTCGATGCATTTATGGCAGAATCAGAGCTGGCAGGAGTCAGTGATGAGATTAAAAAACAATCAAAAAGGTACCTCACCGTAGATAGTGCTTATTTTGAATTGGATGCGCAGGTCTTTGTTGATGACTCACGAGTGAGAATTCGCAGCCTAATGTACAGTAAAAACAGAGAAACAGTGACCGTCGTGCGTCGTCGTTTTGGAGGAATCAGTGAGCGAGTTTCTGACCGTTCGGCTGAGTAGCGAACAATATAGCCCGATCCCTTGGCTGGTTTGGTCTGCAGACCAACAAGAAGTGATCGCCAGTGGCGAGCTGCCAGATTGGCAGCAACTGGAAGAATTAAAACCTTTTGCAGAACAAAGAAGTGTGGTGGTACTCCTAGCATCGAGCGACCTTGTGCTTACGGATGTTGAGATACCCGCTGGCGCCTCTCGTCAGCTTGACAACATGTTGCCCTACCTGCTCGAAGATGAGATAGCGCAAGACGTGGATGACTTGCACTTTTCTATTTTGGCCAAAGAAGGTCGCTTTGCTCATGTTTGCGCCGTAGAGCGAGATTGGCTGCATCACATTGTGGCGAAATTTCGTGAGCACGGCATAGAGATCAAACGCATCGTACCGGATTCTTTGGCGTTGCCGCTGAGTGAAGAAGGAATGAGCGCCGCCCAACTGGGTGAACAGTGGTTATTTCGCCGCAGTGCCTACCAAGGCAGTGCGGTCGATCAAAGCTGGATGCCGCTCTATCTTGACGCTTTGAGCCCTGACGAACCGTTAACGGTAGCCAGTTTCAGTAGCGTACCGTCAGAGACAGGTAAAGTGAATTGGTTGGCTCAGCCAGCCGAGATGACCATGGCGCTGCTGAGCCAAGGGGTGGCAAACATCAAATTCTCTTTGCTGACTGGAGCATTTAAGCCGAAATCGTCTTGGCTGAAACACTGGAAGGTGTGGCAGAAGGTGGCAATCAGTGGCGTACTACTGATTGCTGCGGTGGTGGCGCAGCAGGTGCTCACCATTCAACAATATGAATCGCAGGCCAACGCCTATCGCGCGGAGAGTGAGCGTATTTTCCGCCAGGTTTTGCCTGGTAAGAACAAGATCCCGACCGTCAGTTACCTTAAACGGCAGATGGAAGACGAAGAACGTCGTTTGTCTGGGGGCGCGGGTGGTGATTCTATTCTTAATTGGATGGCACTTATTCCCGACACCATTGGGAAAGTGAAGAGCTTTGAGGTGCAGAGCGTTAAATACGATGGCAATCGCGGCGAAGTGCGCATTCAAGCACAGAGCAAAGACTTCCAGATTTTCGAACAAGCCCGAGTCGCTCTGAGCGAACATTTTCAGGTCGAACAAGGGCAGCTTAACCGTACCGGCGATTCGGTAGTGGGCAGCTTTGTGTTGAAGCGTAAGTGAGGCCAGAATGACAAATTTACGAACCATGCTGCAAACTTGGTGGAGTGGCATTAGCCCTCGCGAACAGCGCCTAGTGATGGTGTGCAGTATTTTTGCCTTGTTGGGGGCAATTTATTGGGGCATTTTGCAGCCAATCGAAATGCGAGCTGAGCAGGCGCAGATGCGTATTCAGAGCGAAAAGCAACTGCTTAGCTGGGTGAAAGAGAAAGCGGACGACATCAGCCAAAAACGGGCGAGTGCAGGGGTACAGTTTTCCAATCAGCCACTCAACCAAGTGATCTCATCGTCCACTCGCCAATTCAACATTGAGCTGCAACGGGTGCAACCGCGCAATGAGATGTTGCAAGTGTGGGTGGCGCCGATGCCGTTCAACCGTTTTATCGATTGGTTGACCTATTTAAAAGAGAAACAAGGCATCGAAGTGGAATTTATGGATATTGACCGCGGAAAAGAAGCGGGCGTGGTGGAAATTAACCGATTGCAGTTTAAGCGAGGTTAATGTGAAACGCGGTATAGTTTATAGCCTGATTTTTATTGTTTTTTTCAGCATCAGCCTGATTTCGAGTATTCCGGCCAGTTTTGTGCTCGGCTATCTTCCGCCCGTACGTGGGCTTGCGATTGAAGGCCCATCGGGAACCATCTGGCAAGGCAGTGCGCACAAAATTTCTTGGCAAGGACAAGATCTCGGCGAAGTGAACTGGGATGTGCAGTGGATGCCGCTGCTCACGGGCAATGCGGAAGTGATGCTGCGTTTTGGTCGCGGCAGCGAGATGAATTTACGTGGTAAAGGGCGTGTTGGTTATAGCCTAAGCCGAGGCGCTTACGTAGAAAATTTGGTGGCATCGCTCCCAGCGAAATACATCGCCAGCAAAATTCCGATGCCGTTACCGATTGATGTCGAAGGGCAAGTGGAGCTGAATGTCGCCCAAGCGGTGTATCAAGCGCCTTGGTGCGCCACGGGCGCTGGCACCTTAGTGTGGAGCTCGGCCAAAGTGGGCACTCCGATTGGTGGGCTCGACTTGGGCCCAGTGATCACCGACATTCAGTGTGAAAATAGCCTACTTTTGGCCAAAGGATCGCAGCAGAGCGAGCAGGTCAGCGCCGCCTTTAGCGCGGAAGTGAGCCCTAACCGTCAGTATGTTACCTCGGCGTGGTTTAAACCGGGCGCCGCGTTTCCCGCTTCGATGAAGTCACAACTCAGCTGGTTGGGCAATCCTAATGCTCAGGGGCAGTATCAGTTTGACTACAAAGGGCGCTTCTAGCTGCTCCAGTTGCAATACACAATGAAAAAGCGAGTGGACTTCCACTCGCTTTTTTGTCTTTGTCTGATTGCTCTTGCCTTAGTCTTTGCCCTGCAAAATCTCATGCCACGGCAAATCCGCATCGCCCAACACAATGAAATTTGGGTTCTCTAACGTGTCGCGTTTCGTTGTACGACAAAGGCTCAAGTTGAGTGCTGAGAATACGCCCCCCTGCCTCTTCGACAATGCATTGCGTCGCGGCGGTGTCCCACTCTCCGGTTGGGCCTAAACGGAGGTAGCAATCGACCGCGCCTTCGGCCACCAAACAGGCCTTAAGGGCTGCCGAACCGAGTGGCACCAGATCGTAGTTCCAAGCACTGCTCATGCGGTTGGTGATGCGATTGATGTCCTGACGACGGCTGATGGCAATCGCAATATTTTGTCCGGGCAGCTCATGTTTGTGGGTCTGAATTCTCAGGCTTTGATCCATCTGTGGGATTTTCCATGCGCCTTTGCCATGGTAAGCGTAGTAAGTTACGCCAGAGACCGGGCCATAGACGACACCCATTACGGGCCGATTGTTCTCCACTAATGCAATGATGGTGGCGAAATCGCCGCTGCGCGCGATAAATTCTTGTGTGCCATCCAGCGGGTCGACCAACCAGTAGCGATTCCACTGCGCGCGCTTTTCTAAACTGATGTCGGCAGCCTCCTCAGACAGGACGGGAATATCCGGGGTTAACTCACTGAGTTGCTTGGTGATCAGTTTGTGCGCGGCGAGATCGGCACTGGTGACCGGCGTCGCATCGTCTTTGGTGAAGGCTTCGTACTGCTTGGTTTGATAGATATCGAGGATCAGTTGTCCGGCAGAGCGGGCGATATCGATGACCTGAGGTAATAGTTGAGATAAATCTTTTGTTGTCTGCATGGGGCTTGTCCTTACTACCCGGCTTGATTGAGCGCTTTGATGGCCAGTAACAATGCAGTGATGCTGCGTGATTCACAAAAATCGAGGTGATTGAGCAGCTCTTCTGCTTGTTGCAAAGGCCAACGCACCACTTCCAGAGGTTCAGGCTCATCGCCTTGCAGCGTTTCTGGATACAGATCTTGCGCAATGAACAGCGTCATTTTGCTCGAAAAATAGGACGGAGCGAGCACAACCTGTTTAAGGGGCGTTAGTTTTTTTGCGCCAAAGCCGATTTCTTCTTTTAGTTCTCTGTCCGCTGCCTGCTCTGGGCTCTCACCACTGTCTATCAGCCCTTTAGGAAAACCGAGTTCATAACGTTCTGTGCCTGCAGCGTACTCCCTTACTAATAGTAGGTCACCCTGCTCCGTGATGGGAACCATCATGACGGCATTTCTGCCGCTTGGCTTCATGCGTTCATAAATGCGTTCTTCGCCATTGGAAAAACGCAATTGCAGAGCTTCGATGGCAAACAGTCTGGACTTGGCAACAATGTCACTCTTGAGGATTTCAGGTTCTTTCCTTCGGCTCATTGCGTGTACTCCTTCACCGCGAGATGGTTAGCTGCGTTAAGTTAATCGGCAATATTAGGGATTTGCTGAGTCAATATAAACGAAAAGGAAAAATAATCGAAAAGAAAAGGCTGGCGCAATGTGCCAACCTTTTTCTTTATCGCCATCTGGCGCGATTAATAGTACGAGTGCTCGCCGCGATCGTGTTCTGTCGCATCGCGTACCGCGGTCAGTTCTCCGGCAAACTGTTGCAGCAGCTCTTTTTCAATGCCTTCTTTGAGCGTGACGTCCACCATAGAACAACCGTTACAACCACCGCCGAAAGAGACAATCGCCACGCCTTGATCGGTAATTTCCACCAAGTTGACATGGCCGCCATGCCCCGCCAGCTGCGGGTTCACTTGAGTTTGAATCGCATATTCAACTCGTTCAATCAACGGCGCGTCGTCAGACACTTTACGCATTTTAGCGTTTGGCGCTTTAAGCGTCAGTTGTGAGCCCATTTTGTCGCTGACGTAGTCGATCTCGGCATCTTCCAAAAAAGGCAGGCTCAACTCGTCAACGTAAGCGGAAAAACCTTGGTACGGAATTTCGGTATCGGTGCCTTCAACCGCTTCTGGTGGGCAGTATGAAACGCCACATTCCGCATTCTGTGTGCCCGGATTGACGACGAAAATACGAATGTTGGTACCGTCAGGCTGCTGGCCTAACAAGTTAGCGAAGTGAGTTTGTGCAGCTTCAGTAATAGTAATATTTGACACGACTAAATACCCGAGTGAATTTGTAGGTTATTGATGCCATTCTACTCCTGATAGCGAAAGGATCTAGTCTTTTGCAGCGAAAAAACCACCAATTTCAGCGCATGTACCGCTTGAACGATTGGTCGCGGATGGAGCTACTTCGGCTCAGGAGTGCGGCAGATGCAATAAATATCAATGCTTTCCACCCCGACTGCAAGCAGTAATTGGCATAATTGTCGCACTGTGCTGCCGGTCGTGACGACGTCGTCAACAATCGCCACGTGTTTGGCCTCAATTGGCCGATTTAAGCGAAAAGCGCCCGCGAGATTGCGCTGCCTCTGCTGTTTGTTGAGCCCTTGTTGTGGCGGCGTGTGAGTGGTGCGACGAAAGGCGTCGGGCAGATAGTGCTGCCCAAGGGCGTGGGCCAACTGTGCGGCGAAAAGGTCGCTCTGGTTAAAGCCACGTCGCCACTGTCGACGCCAGTGCATGGGGACAGAGAGCAGCAGTGGGGCGGGGTCTTGAATGCGCTCGGCAAGGAGCGCGGCAACGGGTTGGCAGAAACGAAATTGGCGCTGGTGTTTGATCTGATTGACATACCAAGCGGTAGGAAATTGGTAGTCGCTCAGGCAATACAAGCGTCGCCAAACGGGTGGGGTGCGCAGACATTGGCCGCATTCGGCGACGTTACTTAAGGTGGGCAAGCCACAGTGGCGACAACGAGGCGTAGGCGAAAAATAGCCAAGGCAATGGTCACACCACAGAGAGACACTGGCAGGTGAACAGGGTAAGCCGCACAGGTGACACAGCCTAGGCAGTGATCGGAGTATTTTTTCACGCAGCCAATGAGTTAACATAATCACTTCGAAATATAAGCAGACCGAGCACTCAATGTAGCCAACAGGCGAGACTGAGCGGAGTGGAAAAAGTGGGAGAGTGTTTGAGCATGGACACACAATTGCATTGGCAAGTGAGTGGGGAAGGGCAAGATTTGGTGTTGCTGCACGGCTGGGGAATGAACGGGGCGGTGTGGCAGCAGAGTGTGGAGCGCTTGCAAACGCATTTTCGGGTGCATGTGGTGGACTTGCCCGGTTATGGTCACAGCGCGCATCTGCCTGCCAGCAGTTTAGAAGCGATCGCCCAGTTATTGTTGCCGCGCGCACCTCGTCAAGCGATTTGGGTCGGCTGGTCGCTCGGTGGACTGGTGGCGACGCACATGGCGCTGCATCACGCCGACTATGTTAGCAAACTGGTGACGGTCGCCAGCTCGCCCAAATTTGCCGCGGAATCTAAATGGCGTGGCATTCAGCCCAGCGTGTTGCACGCGTTTACCGAGCAGCTCAGTGAAGACTTTCACACCACCGTAGAGCGCTTCATGGCACTGCAAGCCATGGGTAGCCCTTCGGCGCGTCAGGATGTGAAAAACTTAAAGCAGGCGGTGTTGTCGCGTCCGGAGCCGAAACCCGCAAGCTTTGCTGGCTGGGTTGAAAATGTTGGCCGAAGTGGATTTGCGTGAGCACTTGCCGCATCTCAGTATGCCGATGCTACGTCTGTATGGTCGCTTGGATGGTTTAGTGCCCGTTAAGATTGCCGAGCAACTTACCGCTGCACTGCCGAGTAGCGAGCAGTTTGTTTTCAGCCAATCATCCCATGCGCCCTTTATCACTGAGCCCGAAAGCTTTTGCCATCAACTCATCAGGTTTGCGGCGAAATAAAAACTAAAATTGTTTAAATATTGGTCGATAACTAAATGACCAAGGTTATTCTCACTGAAGGTTTTCCTCTCGGGAGCATGAATTGGCGCTGTTCGCAGCAATGCGCACGGCTGAGGGCGATTCTTTGAGGAGGTATCGCGATGATTGTGTCACCGACCACTGTGAGTGTGCCACTGATCGCCCCATCGGTAAATGTGCAAACAGAGCAGGTTGCGCGTGACAATCGAGTGCGTGAACCCGTCGCGCCACCCGTGGCGCTGGCAAAGTCCAATGCGGAACGTAAAGTCAAAAGTGACGATAAACGGCGACGGCAGTCGTCTTGGGATCCGACCGAGCATCCCGGCTACGAGATGGATACTGCGGATGGCATCGCGGTGTATCACGATGAAGCCAAAGATGCGATTGATCGGCTCTTTAGTTTGATATCACTGGGCAGTTACGCAGAAGATCAGGGCAAAGGCTATGCGATTCGTTACCGTCTACCTAAGCGCGTTTTGGATGCGGCGATAAAAGAAGGCGTGATGGAAAAGCGCCGAAAGATCATCAAATACCACTATGGTCATTCGGTCGTGCCCCACACTCCTTCGGAAGTGATTGCGGTATTGTAAGCGCAATTCAATAAAAAACCCACAATGGGCAGCCGTTGTGGGTTTTGTTTTGCTCAAATAACTCTGTTGATTGCCGCGCTATTTTTTCGCTTTGGCAAAAGCAGCCGCAAATGCGCCGCCCATCGCACCACCGAGTGCATTGCTTTGTGGCTCATCACGACGTGGCGAGCGGCGCTCTTGAGCGGAGCGAGGCGCCGCGCCGCGTTGGCTGCGGTTATCTTGCCCCGGTTCATCGTTTAAGCGCATTGAAAGGGCGATGCGTTTACGTTGCACGTCCACTTCCATCACCTTGACCTTGACGATGTCGCCTGCTTTGACGACTTCACGAGGATCGGCAACAAAGCGATCAGTCAGAGCGGAAATGTGCACTAAGCCATCTTGATGCACGCCGATATCGACAAACGCGCCGAAGTTGGCCACGTTTGATACCACGCCTTCCAAAATCATCCCAACTTCCAGATCGCGCACTTCATGGATGCCTTCAGCAAACGTGGCGGTCTTAAACTCCGGACGTGGATCGCGGCCCGGCTTATCCAGCTCTTTGATGATGTCGGTGACCGTTGGCAGACCAAAATGTTCATCAATGTAGTCGAGTGCACGCAGCCCTTTGAGGAAGGTGGAATCGCCGATCAGCGCTTTGACTTCTTTGTGATTTTTCTCGGCAATCGCTTTCACTACCGGGTAGGCTTCCGGGTGCACCGCCGAGGCATCCAGCGGGTTTTTGCCATCCATAATGCGCAAAAAGCCCGCACACTGTTCAAACGCCTTTGGCCCCAAACGAGGCACTTTCTTCAAGGTTGCACGGCTAGCAAAGCGGCCGTTTTCGTCACGAAAATCGACGATGTTCTGCGCCAATGTGGTGGAAAGCCCCGCAACGCGAGTCAGCAGGGCGGCCGAGGCGGTATTCACATCCACGCCGACCGCGTTTACGCAATCTTCCACCACCGCGTCCAGACGTTTCGCCAACATGGCTTGACTGACATCGTGCTGATATTGGCCCACGCCGATCGATTTCGGATCGATTTTCACCAGCTCCGCCAGTGGGTCTTGCAGACGACGAGCAATAGACACCGCACCGCGCAGCGAAACGTCCATATTCGGGAACTCTTTCGCCGCCAGTTCGGATGCCGAATAAACCGACGCTCCCGCTTCGCTGACCATGATTTTCTGTACTTTGAGGTTGCCGCGTTTGATCAAATCGGCTGCGAACGCGTCGGTTTCACGTGAAGCGGTGCCGTTGCCAATCGCAATCAAATCGACATTGTGTTGCTTGATCAAGGCCGTCACGGTTTGCATTGCGCGATCGTACTGGTTTTGTGGTACGTGCGGATAGATGGTGTCGGTGGCCAGCACTTTGCCTGTAGCATCGACTACCGCTACTTTACAACCGGTGCGCAGGCCCGGGTCGAGTCCCAAGGTGGCACGTGGGCCAGCCGGAGCGGCCATCAACAGATCTTTGAGGTTGGTGGCAAATACTTCAATCGCCTCGATTTCGGCACGCTCTTTCATCGCGCCCATCAACTCGGTTTCCATGTGCATCGAAACCTTGATGCGCCATGCCCAGCTAATGACCTGTTTACGCCAAGGGTCGGCTGGTGCACTGCTGAGTGTCACGCCGTAGTGATCGGCAATCAGCGTCTCACAGTAAGATTGACGTGCGTTCTCTTCTTGTCCCGGATCGGCGTTGAGCGTCAAGCTCAAAAAACCTTCATTGCGGCCACGCAGCATTGCCAGCGCGCGGTGTGATGGCACCTTGCTGATCAGCTCGTTGTGCTCAAAGTAGTCTTTGAACTTCTCGCCTTCTTGCTCTTTGCCCGCCACGACGCGCGAAACAATTTCCGCATTACGCGTGAGGTGCGTACGGATTTTTTCCAGCAAGTTGGCGTCTTCGGCGATGCGCTCCATGATGATCGCGCGTGCGCCATCCAGCGCGGCCTTGCTGTCTTCGACTCCTTTCTCAGCGTTAATGTAGCGCGCGGCTTCGCTTTCAGGTTCGGTCTGTGGTTGGTTCCACAGCGTATCGGCCAGCGGTTCGAGGCCCGCTTCAATCGCGATTTGCCCTTTAGTGCGGCGTTTGGGTTTGTATGGCAGGTAGAGATCTTCTAAGCGCGTTTTGCTGTCGGCGCTGAGGATCTCTTTTTCCAGTTCGGCGCTCAGTTTACCTTGCTCGGCGATTGACTTAAGAATGGTTTGGCGACGGTCGTCCAGCTCGCGTAGATAAGACAAACGGCTATCGAGGTTACGCAGCTGCGTGTCGTCCAACCCACCCGTCACCTCTTTGCGGTAGCGGGCAATAAAGGGCACTGTGTTTCCGTCATCAATTAGGGTGACGGCGGCGATGACCTGCTCCGGGCGTACATTCAGCTCCTGAGCAATCAGATTACAGATAGCTTGGCTCATCCGTGGGATCTCTTTGTTCTTCGTTAATGTGGCTAATATGGGGATGGTAATGCGTCGATTCCACCCCGCAATGTATGAATCGGCCAGCAAGGGCGCAGTGGGGGATTAATAGCACGTTTCGCCGTGGCTTTTGAGAGCATACAGTCAATTCTTTGGCCTGCACTGGTAAAAGCGGGCAAAAGTCGTTACTTTTCGCTCCATCTGATTCCGTTCGAACCGATAAAGGAAAGTGCGTGAAAACCAAAATGATTACCCGTGAGGGGTACAACAAGCTCAAAAAAGAGCTCGATTACCTGTGGAAAGAGCAGCGCCCTGAGATCACACAGAAAGTGGCGTGGGCCGCGAGCCTTGGCGATCGCTCTGAAAACGCAGATTACACCTACAACAAACGCTTGCTGCGCCAAATTGATCGCCGCGTGCGCTTTTTGAGCAAATTGCTACCGGAAGTGAAGATCGTCGATTACGCACCGCAACAAGAGGGCAAAGTCTTCTTCGGCGCGTGGGTGGAAATTGAAAACGAAGCGGGCGAAGTGATGAAGTTTCGCATCGTCGGCCCCGAAGAGATCTACGGCGACGCCAAAGGCTACATTTCGATTGATTCTCCAATGGCGCGCGCGCTGCTGAAAAAACAGGTGGACGACGAAGTGCAAGTGCCGACGCCAAGCGGTATCAAAGAGTGGTTCATTAACGCGATTGAGTACGATAAGGGAGAGTGAGGAAACTCTCCGTTGGTCTTTCTTTATCTTAACAAGGGGTGCGCAATGGTTGAGTCGACGCTAGAGGAACTTATTTATTCTGCGGTCGCTTTTATCGTCAATCATGAAGCCCCTAAATATTCTTCTCAATTAAGAATTTACTCAGCGATATAAAAACTGCTTGGGAGACTTTCCCACCATCGAAGTCACCATAGCGGTAAATGCGCTGTGGCTTGCATAGCCCAACTCTTGAGCAATTTGGCCGATAGGTATTTTTTGTGCGCCCAATACTATCGCCCGTGCGAGCAAGGCTTGCTGGCGCCATTGGCTAAAAGTCATATGCAGTTCACGTTTGAACAATCTGCCAATGGTACTCTCACTTGCTCCGACTTGCTTAGCTAACTCCGCTAGGCTGGTTTGTTGCTGTGGTGCTTGTAAAAACAGTGTACATAAGTGAGACAAACGCTTTTCTGTCGGCATGGGGACACCAACGGGGAGCAATATGCTCTGTTGAATATCACGGACGATCAGATGGCATAGTGAAGCGTATGTCGCGTCGTCCCACTCATTTGGCGAGCCTTTCGCCATCGTTTCTCACCAACTCGGCCAATAGGTGGCTAACTTCAAAACATCCACACTCAGTCCATGTTTCAAGCCCACAATTGCCTGTGCTAAAGCGGTTTTGAGCGAATAAGTAAACGGAAAACAGTTTTGCTCTTTCGAGTAGTGAGGCGGAGTGCAGTTTATTGGGTGGAATCCAAACGGCATGTTGCGGTGGAACCCAGTAGCTGGCGTTAGGGGTTTTAACCAAAACGACACCCGTATCAGAAAAGACTAACTGTCCCCAAGGATGCAAATGTAATGAGACTTCTGCGCGTTGCTCTACGACTTTAGTGATTGCTCTGATTGGGTGTTGGTTACTTAGTTCCAGTTGCTGCATGGGCTCGGTTCGGAAGATTGACGTCTGCTCAATAGTTTTTGCCATATTTACGAAATTCCCATATTGCAATTTGTTGCATAAATACTCTCATAACATCATGAGGTTAGATAAATATTTTTATCTAGTCCTGATGAAAATTTTTTTATTCAATAATTATGTGAGCAATCTATGGGCAATCTGTCGATACCGAATGACAGCCTTCATTCATCCATTCCAATCGTCCAGTCCAACTTAACTTTGGCAGGAAAAGATGGCGATTTTGTTATTCAAGGTGAAACCTCGCGCTGTGAGGCAATTATCGGACAAGGAAAACATGCCCTTATCTGTATTAGTCCGTTTAACTCTCGCTTTTCTAAAGCGTATGTAAGTTCACTCGTCCTATTTATTGCAGAGCGTTTTAGCCAAGTCGATATCTTGATGCCTTGTATTGAAGAGGCATCAAGGTTGCTGATTGCTTCAGGGATAGATGAAAAAAAGGCGTTTAAGAAAACAGAGCGCGAGCTTCGTCACATCTTTGCTGAGTTACCGTTTTTCCTCAATACCCCATCTCTACTTGGTGTTACCCGATCAACGTTTTTCTATCACCGTCCATGGCCAATTGGTCAAGGTCTTTACGGTGGAACTTATCCCATTCAAGTCGATTCGCGACAGAGCTATGCGGTGGTAACGCCTAAAACGGAACAATTTTCATAACAATCAGGATAACTAACAATGTCAAAGCTTGCTTCACTGAGCCTTTTTAATGCTCAGTTTACCCATGATCCCTATTCATTTTATGAACGGTTACACCAAGATGATTTGATCTATTTTGATCAGGAGAATAATAGCTACTTTATTGGAAAGTTTGAGGACGTTGAGCGTATTCTGAAGTCTCCTCAGTTTACAACTAAACCGCTGATGCCACTTGAGGTATCTGCCAACATCATCCTCGATTTGTTGCCCCAACCACGTATGGCTAACCCTTCCTCCTACTGTGAAACGGGTCTTTATACTCGAGGGCCTTCGAGTTTAGTCCTGCATTTTACACCTCATAAAGAGTGCCTTGTGCAACCTGACTCTTCCGACATTTGCACATCAGAGGTCGAGTATGGAAAGTAGAGAAGCCTCCGTCTTTACTCGACAGCAGTCTTGGGTCATTGTCTGCTTGGTCATTGGAGCCTGCTTGCCTTTAGTCGATGCCACTATTTTAGGTGTCGCGGTGCCGAGTTTAGCGCACAGCTTTAAAGCCGATATCGCAAAGCTACAATGGGTTTCTATTCTATATACGTTAGTTGCTACCGTAACCGTGACGGTGTGTGCTTGGGCAACACGTAAATGGGGAGCTAAGCGCTTATGGCTTTGGGGCCTTGGTATCTTTACCCTAAGTTCATTGTTTGCCGGCCTCTCTTCAACGATTGAAACATTGTTGCTAAGTCGCGCCCTTCAAGGTATTGGGGCC
Organism: Vibrio cidicii; assembly: GCF_009763805.1. NCBI lineage: Bacteria > Pseudomonadati > Pseudomonadota > Gammaproteobacteria > Vibrionales > Vibrionaceae > Vibrio > Vibrio cidicii. Next base: position 2,987,685 of record NZ_CP046804.1, read on the forward strand.
GGCATTATTATGACGGGTATGCAGACGGTATTGGTGTATTCAGTCGGTAAGCCGCTGCTGAAAACGGCGATGGCTACAATGGCAGTACCCACTGTACTTGCCCCCATTGTAGGGCCCGTGTTGGCGGGTTATCTTCTTGAAGTAGCAAATTGGCGCTGGATCTTCTACATCAACGTACCGATAGGTTTGCTAGCGATGTGCCTCTCTCTGATCAAGATTAAGCGTGACCCTTTACAAGAAAGTAAGGCGTTTGATGTTATTGGCTTTACCTATTTGGCCACGGCCTTGCTGCTGCTTGTTTGGTCGTTATCATCATTGGCGCAGACGGATTACAGTAGAGATAACGCTCTGGTCATGTCGCTCGGAGCCTGTTTGCTTGGTGCTATCTTATTAGTGCGGTTTATTAAACACATGAGACGAGAAGAAAAGGGCGCTCTGATTCGTCTTCAGCCTTTTCGTGAAACGCTCATTTCAATCGGCTATAGGGCTGTTATTTTTAGCGAGCATTGGCTTCTATGCGGGTTTATTTGCTTTGCCGATTCTGTTCATTCAAGGCTTGTTGCAAAGTGAATGGGTAACCAGTCTGTTGATTGGTGCTCATGGTGTTGGTGCACTAGTCGCTCGCCCTTATTTGAAAGCACTGTGCGAACGTATCGGTGTTGGTAACACGGCATTGATTGCTATCCTGCTGTCGATGATAGGGACAGCCCCCATGTTGTTGCCAAGTATTGGCTCTTTACCTGTGGTGATCGCTGTGTTGATGTTTGCTCGAGGTGCGGGGATGGGACTTTTGACCTTGTTGGCAATGTCGCATGTGTATCATGATGTAGAGGCAGAGTATGTTGCAGATGCCAGTGTGTTGTCTCGGATCGCCACTTTGCTAGGTGCGTCTTTTGGGCCTGCATTGGTCGCCCTACTTTACTCGCTGGATTCAGGCATCATATCCACTCAAGCAGTGCTTGTGGGTTTAGTGATCCTCACCTTACTCTGCATTATCCCTACTTGGTATTTGCTTAAACTCGATCGGGCACTGTACAACCGAGTGAGTTGAAGGGCATGCTTGCTGGAAGCGATAGCGGATTAAGTCGCTTTCAGCAAAGCCGCAGGAGGTTACAACGCCGAGCTTATCAATAGTACATGCACGGAGCACGCAACGCAGTTTGAAGTGCGCTGGCAACTCGCCTAATCTTCCACTAAAAGGTAATAAACGCTAACAATTCTTTGTGCTTAAGTGTGCGAATTGATGTTACATTTTACTCGGCCGAATTGGGTGGCGATTTTGCAGATAGGTGGACAGACAGATGCAAGAAAATTATAAAATTTTGGTGGTCGATGACGATGCTCGCTTACGGGCGCTTTTAGAGCGTTACCTTTCTGAACAAGGTTTCCAAGTGCGTAGTGTCGCCAACGGAGAGCAGATGGATCGCCTACTGACGCGCGAAAACTTCCACCTGATGGTGCTGGATCTCATGCTACCGGGCGAAGATGGCTTGTCGATTTGCCGTCGTCTGCGTAACGCTAACAACATGCTGCCTATTTTAATGCTGACCGCCAAAGGCGACGAAGTGGATCGCATTGTCGGCCTCGAAGTGGGCGCAGATGACTATCTGCCGAAGCCGTTTAACCCGCGTGAGCTCTTGGCTCGCATCAAAGCGGTGCTGCGTCGCCAAATCATCGAGCTGCCGGGCGCACCCAGCTCGGAAGAGAAAATTGTCGAGTTCGGTGAGTTTCGCTTAAACCTTGGCACCCGAGAGATGTTTCGTGGCGATGAGCCGATGCCGCTCACTTCCGGTGAGTTTGCCGTGCTGAAATCGCTGGTGACCAATGCGCGTGAGCCAATGTCGCGCGATAAACTGATGAACATGGCGCGTGGCCGTGAGTATTCCGCGATGGAGCGTTCCATCGATGTGCAAATCTCCCGTTTACGCCGCATGTTAGAAGAAGACCCAAGCAAACCGCGTTACATTCAAACCGTGTGGGGCTTGGGTTATGTGTTTGTCCCTGATGGCAAACAGGCCTAAAGCGCGACATAATTCACTCCACAGTCCCTGGCTTTGCCCAGGGATTGTCGTTTATTGACGTTTCATCTGCCGAGGCTTGTCATGCGAATTCGCAGTTCCTTTACTCAATCGATCCTCATCTTTGTCACTTTGCTGCTGGCCAGCCAAGTTTTCTCCTATTACGCCGTGTTTAACTACGCTTTGTTGCCCAGTTTGCAGCAGTTCAACAAAATTCTCGCTCACGAGCTCAACTTAGTGCTGGATGACAGCGGCGATCTGCACGCCAACGAGCCGCTGCGCCGCCAAGTGCTTGAGCAGCTTGGCGTGACGGTGCACCGAGAAGATAGCGAACAGGCGAAAGAGTTTGACCATGCGATGTCGATTGAGCTGATGAGTGAAGAGATGAGCCAGGAGCTCGGTTTCGGCAACCGAAGTGCGTCTCTTGCTGGGCAGTGAAAGTTATATTTTGTGGATGAAAATCGAAGCCATGCCCGGGTCGCTGATCCGCATTCCGCTCTCGGAGCTGCAAGAGGAAGATTTCGCGCCGCTGTTTCGCAACAGCTTGATTGTGGCGCTGCTGATTGTCGCGGGTGGCTGGTTGTTTATTCGTTTGCAAAACCGCCCTTTGATTGCGCTGGAAAAAGCCGCCAAAGAGGTGGGGCGCGGGGAAATTCCGCCGCCACTGCCGGAGAAAGGGGCGACGGAAATTCGCGCGGTGACGCGGGCTTTCAACCAGATGTCTCGTGGTATTCAAGAGTTGGAAGCGGACCGCGCGCTGCTGATGGCGGGCATCAGCCACGATTTGCGCACGCCACTAACGCGTATTCGACTCGCGACGGAGATGATGTCGCCAGAAGAGAGTTATCTCGCCGAAGGGATCATCAGCGACACCGAAGAGTGCAATGAGATCATTAGCCAGTTTATGGACTACCTAAAACCAGTCAACGCGCAATCTTTCACCCAAGTCGACATCAACACCATCGCCGGCGATGTGGCCAGCGCCGAAGGGGGCTACGAGGTGGCGATTGAAACCGCTTTTCAGCCGACGGTGCGTGATGCGTTTGGCAATCCGATTGCGATTAAGCGTGCGATCAGCAACTTGGTGGTCAACGCGCTGCGCTACGGCAACGGCTGGGTGAAAGTCAGCACCGGCATGACCGCCGACAACAAGCTGGTGTGGATCTGTGTGGAAGATAACGGCCCGGGGATCGACAAATCGCAAGTGGCGAAGTTGTTTCAACCCTTTACTCGCGGCGATACGGCGCGCGGCAGCGAGGGGACGGGGCTTGGATTGGCGATTGTTAAGCGCATCGTCAGCCAGCACCACGGCTCGGTGGTGGTCAATAACCGCAGCGAAGGCGGGCTGAAAGTGCAAATCAGTTTTCCGACGCGCTAAGCGAACTAGCTAGTTAACAACAAAATAGGGTTGCCAATGGCAACCCTATTTTTCACGATGATTTGGTTACTGCGCTTGGGTCGCGCTTTGTGCTTGCTCGCTCTCTTCGTCGCGTAATTTCTCTGGTAGCAGCAGATTGAGCACAATCGCAGTGATACCGCCCGCCGCGACGCCCGAGGAGAAAATACTCTTAATGAAGTCCGGCATAAATTGCAGGATTTCCGGTTTCTGCGCGATGCCTAAGCCCATCGAGAACGACAGCGCCATAATCAAAATCGCGCGGCGATCAAGGTCGACGCGAGAGATGATGCGCACCCCAGCCGCGGCAATGGTGCCGAACATCACAATGGTCGCGCCGCCGAGAACCGGTTCAGGGATCAACTGCACAAAGCTGGCTACGCCCGGGAACAGCCCCAGCAGCACCAACATACCGGCAATAAAATAACCCACATAACGGCTGGCTACGCCCGTCAGCAAGATCACGCCGTTGTTTTGGCTAAACGTCGAGTTGGGGAAGCTGTTAAACACCGCCGCCAGCGCCGAGTTAAGGCCATCGGCCAGTACGCCGCCTTTGATGCGCTTCATGTACACTGGGCCTTTGACTGGCTCACCAGAAACTTCCGAGGTGGCGGTGATGTCGCCGATCGCTTCCAGTGCCGTGATAAAGAAAATCAGCACCAGAGGAATGAACAGTGACCAGTCAAAACTCAGGCCAAACTGCATCGGAATGGGCAGGGCAATCAGGTCGGTTTCTGCCTGTTGATGGGTGTTGACCATGCCCATAACGTAGGCCATCAGGTAGCCGACAAACATCGCGATCACGATCGATGCGACGCGGATGTAAGGGTTTTTCGCCCGGTTAAGCAGCACAATCAAACCGAGCACGGTGCCCGCCAGCGCCAGTTTGTCTAGGCTGCCAAAAGTGCCATCGCCCAGTGCAGCATAGCCGCCGCCCATCGACACCAACCCGACTTGGATCAGAGTTAAACCAATCAGAGTCACCACAATGCCCGAGACCAATGGCGTGATCACGCGGCGTGCGTATTCCAACACGCGCGATAGCAAAATTTCCGCAAAGGAGGCGACCAGAATAGTGCCAAAAATTGCCGCCATCATGGTTTCCACGTTCGCCCCGCCCGCTTTCAAAGAGAGGCCAGCAGCGATGATTGGGCCAAGGAAGTTGAAGCTGGTGCCTTGTACCGAGAGCAAGCCTGAGCCAATCGGACCAAAGGTGCGGATTTGAATAAAAGAGGAGAGGCCAGAGGCAAACAGCGACATGCTGATGATGGTGTTGGTCTGCTCAGCAGAGACGCCAAGAGCCTGACAAATAATCAGCGACGGCGTGATCACCGCGACGAACATCGCCAGTAAATGTTGCAAGGCGGCGAACAGCGTTTGTGGCAGTGGTGGACGGTCATTGAGTTGATAAACTAAATCGTGCTTAGACGTGTTGTGTGGCGTTGTCATCTTGCTTCCTAATTTTATCAAAAGCTTAGCGCTCGCTGAATGGGAGGCTAAGTGGAACTGATCACATGTTCTGTGATTGCTGTTACTCAGAAATCAGTTCGGTTTGGAGGTGTGTGAGATCACAAATTTTGAGCGGCATTATAGGGCGATTATTCTAAAAAGCAATCGTTTGCCTTGGTGGTTGGCAAATACGCAGGCACGCCAAAGCACGATTAGGCTTTGGCGTAAACGTCGCGCTCACCGAGCCAGCGCTCGATGATCGCGGCGGCATTTTGCGGATATTGCTGATGAATAAAGCGGGCGGCGCGTTGCACCTCTGGGATAAGTCGTTGATCGCGCACCAGATCGGCAATTTTAAACTCGGCGAGGCCAGTTTGCTTGGTGCCAAGCAGCTCACCGGGGCCGCGAATTTCCAAGTCGCGCTGGGCAATGACAAAGCCATCGTTGCTTTCGCGCAGCACGGCAAGGCGTTTTTGCGCGGTTTTGGACAGCGGCGCGTGATACAGCAGCACGCAGTGGCTGGCGACCGAGCCTCGACCAACGCGTCCGCGCAGCTGATGCAACTGCGCCAAGCCAAGGCGCTCGGGGTTTTCAATGATCATCAGGCTAGCGTTGGGCACGTCAACGCCAACTTCAATGACCGTGGTGGCGACCAACAGGTGCAGCTCATTGTTTTTAAAAGCGTGCATTACCGCTTGCTTGTCGGCTGGTTTCATCCGGCCATGCACCAAGCCGATTTTCACTTCGGGCAATTTTCGTTGCAGCTCTTCGGCGGTATCGGCCGCTGCTTGCGCTTCGAGCACTTCCGATTCATCAATCAAAGTACAAACCCAATACGCCTGTTTGCCTTCCTGGAGGCAGGCATGGCGAATGCGTTCAACGATGTCGTCGCGCTTGGTGTCAGGAATTGCCACGGTTTGGATCGGTGTGCGTCCGGGCGGCAGCTCATCGATCACCGAGGTTTCCAAATCGGCGTAAGCCGTCATGGCGAGCGTGCGCGGAATCGGGGTCGCGGTCATGATCAACTGGTGCGGATATGCCCCTTGCTTTGCGCCTTTTTCGCGCAGCTCCAAACGCTGGTGGACACCAAAACGGTGCTGCTCGTCGATGATAACTAAGGCAAGGTGATGAAACACCACTTGTTCTTGGAATAAAGCATGCGTGCCGACCACCATCTGCGCTTCACCGCTGGCAATGCGCGCCAACTCGCTTTCACGGGCTTTGCCTTTGAGCTTGCCCGCCAGCCAGCCAACTTGGATACCCATAGCAGAGAACCAGTTGGCAAAGTTGATGGCGTGCTGCTCGGCGAGCAGTTTCGGTCGGCGCCATCAGCGCAACTTGGTAGCCGTGCTCAATAGCGCGCACGGCGGCGAGCGCGGCGACTAAGGTTTTGCCGGAGCCGACATCGCCTTGCACTAAGCGCATCATTGGGTGGTTTTTCTCTAAGTCCGTCTCAATTTCGCGCACCACCCGCGCTTGTGCCTTAGTCGGTGAAAAAGGCAGTTGCGCTAACAACTGGTTTTTGAGCCTATCGACCGGGGCGAGCGGCAGAGCGACATCTTGTTGCCCTTTACTACGCACCGCCAGCATCGAGAGATTCTGTGCCAGCAGCTCTTCCATAATGAGGCGAATTTGCGCCGGATGTTTCCCTTGGTCAAACTGCTCTAAGTCGATGGATGGCGGCGGGCGATGGATGATGTGCAGCGCTTGGCCGAGCGTCAATTGCTGATCGTACAGACCGGGTGGCAGCAGTTCGCTGACTGCGCTTTTGTCGAGCAGCGCTAGCGCTTGCTCGGTTAAATTACGTAAGGTGATTTGCCTTAAGCCATCGGTAGTGGGGTAAACGGGCGTGAGGCTCTGTTCTACATCGGGTTTTTGTGCGGGGGCGAAAAATTTGTAATCGGGATGAACAATTTCCAGCCCCATATTGCCGCGCTTTACCTCGCCATAAGCGTGCACTAACTTACCGTCACTAAAGTTGTTTTTCATCGCCGCGGTGAAGTTAAAAAAGCGCAGGGTGATGGTGCCATTGCCATCGCTGATTTTCACCGTGAGCATTTTGCGTTTGCCAAACAGGGTATCGACCTGCATTACTTTGCCTTGTACCGCCGCCCACAGCCCGGCGTGCAGTTTGACGATCGGGTAAATACGGGTGCGATCTTCATAGCGCAGCGGCAGGTGAAACAGCAGATCCTGCACCGTGCGCAAACCGACTTTCTCCAGTTTTTCCGCCACTTTCGCACCCACGCCACTGAGTGAGGTTAGTGGGATGGCAGATAACAGTTGCGCAGACATAACGGCCTCAAGGCAATGATAAACATAGCGTTATGTTAACCATCTGGCTGTGTTTTTGTACAGGGAAAATATGCTTTAGAAACTAGGAAACTAGGAAACTAGGAAACTAGGAAACTAGGAAGCTAGGAAGCTAGGAAGCTAGGAAGCTAGGGAACTAGTAATCTAGGAACTAGAAAACTAGAAAACTAGAAAACTAGAAAACTAGAAAACTAGAAAACGCCTACTTTCTTTGCATCTCGGCCCACCACTGCTCATCGGCGACGATTTGGCCTGTATCATCAAGTGCTGGATAAGCGAGCCCTTTGCGTTTGGCGACTTTCGCCAGCACCGGATGGCCGCGTTCAAACAGGATGCGGTTGATCGTCTGTGCATCGATGCTGCTGGTCTCGCGCTGATACATTCCAGCGGCTTCGCGTTGGCGCTGCGCTTCATACAGGATGACTGCGCACGCCACCGACACGTTGAGCGATTGCACCATACCAACCATCGGGATGATGATGTCCTGATCGGCGAGTGCTTTGGCTTGCTCGGACACGCCGATTTTTTCGCTGCCAAGAATAATCGCGGTTGGTTTGGTGTAGTCGATTTGGCGAAAATCCACTGCTGTTTCGGAAAGATTAGTCACCAGCACCTGCATGCCTTGCGCTTTCAGTTCGCCAACGGCGTCGGCGATGGAGTCGTGGGTATCGACTTCGATCCAGTTGCGCGCGCCTGCCGAGGTATTTTTCAGCGTTTTCATCTGTTCGGTTGGCCACACCGCGTGCACTTTGTGCAGGCCAGTGGCATCGGCCGAGCGGATAATCGCCGAGACGTTATTGGGTTTGTGTACTTCTTCAAGGCAGAGGGTGAGGTCGGTTTGGCGCGCTTTGAGCACCTGCTGGATTTTTTGGTAACGTTCTAAATTCATGCGATAGACGATGGTTGGATAAAATAAAAAGCCCTTGAAACCGGGATTTCAAGGGCCATGAGTTGAGCCGCTTTGTCGATCAGTTCTTTCTTCGACGCACTCGCGAACATGAAGGCATCACGCGGATTTTCTTCATAATTCCAGCCAAGTGGACGCGATCTTTGGTGGTCAGCAACACAGTCACGGTGTACAAACGGCCATCGCGCTCTTCGGTCGAGAGGCCATGAATGTTGGAACCGGTTTTCGAGATCACATTGGTCAGCTCGGCCAACGCGCCTTGGTGGTTTTGCATGTCCACTTTCAGCTCGGCGATGAACTCTTGATCGTAATCCTCGGACCAAGCGACCGCCATGTACTTATCCGGCTCGCGTTGATAGCCGCGTACGTTTGGACACGTCTCGCGGTGCACCACCAAACCACGCCCCGGTGAGACATGGGCGATGATCGAATCGTCCGGGATCGGGTGACAACAGTTGGCGAAGGTCAGCAATAACCCTTCCGACCCACGGATCGGTAGCTTTTTCTTCGGCTTGCCTTCCGGCGTCGCGACTTCGGTCAGCTCTTCGGCATCCCCCAGTAGGCGGCGGGCAATCACGATGCTCATGCGCTCGCCAAGGCCAATCGCGGCCAGCAAGTCGTCGAGAGAGGCGATTTTCAGATCGCTCAACACGTGCTCCATATTTTCCGGGCTGATGTCACTGAGTGAGTGCTCACCCAAAGCGTGATTGAGCAAGCGGCGACCTAAGGTGATCGACTCTTCACGACGCATGGTTTTCAGCACTTGGCGAATCTTAGTACGAGCACGGGAAGTCACCACATAGTTGAGCCAAGCGGCGTTGGGTCTTGCCCCTGGCGCACTGATGATCTCGATCGTCTGGCCGTTTTTCAGCGCTTTGCTCAGCGGGTACGGATTGCGATCGACGCGTGCGCCGACGCAGGTGTTGCCGACATCGGTGTGCACTGCGTAGGCGAAGTCCACCGCGGTAGCGCCAACCGGCAGTTCGACGATGCGACCTTTCGGCGTAAAGACGTAAATCTCATCCGGGAAAAGATCCGATTTGACGTTTTCGATAAATTCGAAGGAGTTGCCCGCGCTTTGCTGCAGCTCAAGTAGGCTTTGCATCCAGCGCTGCGCTTTGACTTGTGCGGTGGTGCCAGTGCGATCGCCGTTGCCTTTGTAAGACCAATGCGCCGCGACCCCTTTATCCGCCATTTGATCCATGTCTTCGGTGCGGATTTGCACTTCGACGGGCACACCGTGCGGACCGACCATGGAGGTGTGTAGCGACTGATAGCCGTTGGCTTTGGGAACGGCGATGTAATCTTTCATCCGTCCCGGGCGGGGCTTGTACAGGCTATGCACTTGGCCGAGCACGCGGTAACAGGTGTCGGCGGTGTCGACCACCACGCGAAACGCGTAGATGTCCATGATGGTGTGAAAGCGCTGCTCTTTGGTTTTCATCTTGTTGTAGATGGAGAACAGATTCTTCTCACGACCAAGCACACGTGCATTGAGCCCGACATCTTGCAGGCGGCCTTCAATCTCGCTATGAATGCGTTGGATCATCTCTTTACGGTTGCCACGAGCCGATTTCACCACTTCTTTCAAGACGCGATAGCGGTTCGGGTACAAGGCTTCAAAACCCAGCTCTTCCAGCTCGGTTTTAATGTTGTGAATACCCAATCGGTGGGCCAGCGGGGCGTAGATTTCCAGTGTTTCCCGAGCAATACGACGTTTTTTATCTGGGCGCAGAGCGCCAAGTGTGCGCATATTGTGGGTGCGGTCAGCCAGTTTGATCAGAATGACGCGGATATCCTGCACCATGGCCAGGACCATTTTGCGAAAGTTCTCGGCTTGAGCCTCTTTGCGATCACGAAATTTAAGCTTATCCAGCTTAGAAACCCCATCCACCAGCTCGGCCACGGCTTGGCCAAATTTGGCTTCAAGATCTTCTTTGCTGACATCGCAATCTTCGATCACATCGTGCAGCAGCGCCGCTTGCAATGTTTCGAGATCCAGACGCATTTCGGCCAAAATTCGCGCCACAGCGACGGGGTGGATGATATAAGGTTCACCGCTAGAGCGGGTTTGCCCTTCATGGGCATCTCTCGCTACCACATAAGATTGACGCAGAGCCTCAATTTGAGGCTCTGTAAGATATTCTTGGGCAACGTCTTTGAGGCTATCGAATAGATACAAATTATGGGCCCGGAAGGTTGTGTGTTGCTAAACGCGGAATTAACGGTTGTGAGCGATGCTGCTAACTGCCGCCAATTCTGCTGCTTCTTGTTCTTGCTGTTCTTGACGCTCGCGGGCATCGAGAACTTCTTTTGTGATAAGACCTTCTTCGATTTCGCGCAGGGCGATAACGGTGGTTTTATCATTCTCTTCCGGCACCAGTGAATCTTTACCGCCAGTTTGTATTTGACGAGCGCGGCGAGCCGCAATCAGAACTAGGTCGAAACGGTTGCCAACTTTTTCAACAGCGTCTTGAACAGTTACGCGTGCCATGAGAACTCCAGATTAGTTAACTAAATTTTGAATGACGAGAAAGTATACAAGCTCTCCGTTCCTAGTGTCCAGTTTCTACCCGTGTGGGCGCTCCTGAACACTAAGGTCGGGGACTTATTCCGCTAAAAGCGCTTCAAGCATACCGCTATATTTAGCAGCTTGTTTGTCTTGCTTCAATCTTTCTGCCCGGAGGATGGCTTTAAAATCCACCAAAGCAGTATCGAAATCATCGTTGACGATCAAATAGTCGTATTCGTTGTAGTGGGAAATTTCCGATTTCGCCTCAGCCATGCGTTTGGCGATCACCGCTTCGCTGTCTTGGCCGCGCGTATTTAAGCGTCTTTCCAGCTCACCGTTAGAGGGCGGCAGAATAAAGATGCTTTTCGCCGCTGGCATTTGGGTGCGAATTTGTCGTGCGCCTTGCCAGTCGATGTCGAGGAAAACGTCGATGCCTTTGTCGAGTGTGCGTTCGATCCAAACGCGAGAGGTGCCGTAGTAGTTGCCAAACACTTCGGCGTACTCCAGAAATTCCCCTTGTTCGATCAGCGCTTCAAAGTGCTCTTTTTCCACAAAATGGTAGTGCACGCCATCCTGCTCGCCCGGACGCATGCCACGCGTGGTGTGCGAGACCGAGACTTTCATCGCGTAGGTTGGGTTTTTTTCCAACATCGCGGAGATTAAGCTTGATTTACCTGCGCCGCTTGGGGCGGAAACGATATAAAGAGTACCTTTACCCATCTGTTTTGGTCCACATTTGGTTGGATTGAAAGCTGATCGGGAAAATCGGCTATTAATAAAGATAGCACCAGCCTAGCAGCGTGACCGATTGGTTACTTTTAGGCCAGAAAAATGGAGGCGAAGAGTATCACGATCCGCTATCGGTTGCCAGTTGATATTGGTGCGCCTGATTGTGCACGAAAAGCGCTCCGCCGGGAGAAAAAAGGGGAAGACAAGCTTCCCCAGACGTGCGACTGACTCACACTAAACCTCAATACTCGGCCTTCGCCGCAAGGCTTGGGCCGGGCATTCAAGTTATCCTTGGCTGGCCAAATAAGTGATCCAAGGGCTAACCACTTGGCGCATCTTTTCTGACTCGGCGGCACTTTTCATTGAGCGCAGCGCATTAAGCGCGTCGTTCATCTCGAAGTAGGCCATGCCGCGCACATAATCGAGTTCCGCTTTCTGCTCCGCTTTGGCATCGGCGGCAGGTTGCTGAGTAAACTCGGTAATGCTGGCGTACTGTTTGTTTTGCAACATCAGGCGCGCAATGCGGATCTGGCTGCTGGCCGTTGGCGCGAGCGCATACGCTTCTTGATACGCGCTGATCGCTTTCTCCAGCTCTTTCGCCTGTTGCCAGAAGCTGGCTAGGCGATCGAGGTTTTCCTGATTACGGGTGATGTTGCCCTTCTCCATCTCGCTTTGCAGCACTTTGGCGGCGCGATAAGGGATGTTTTGATAGGCGAGAAAGTTCACCAAGCGCAGGTACTCTTTCTCTTCTTCAAACAAGCCTTGTTTGTAGGCCATTTCCAACGCGGCCAACGCATTGCGATCTTGATTCAACTCTTGGTAGGTGCCGGAGAGTTGCATCCAGTAACGCTTTTTCTGCGGATAGAGGGTGGTTAAGGTTTTGAGCACCGCCGCGACCTCGTTCAGTTGCCCCAGCTCGTGATGTGAGGCCATCAGCAGCATGTACCAAGTCTCGCTCGGGTTTTTGCTCATGCTGATCGCTTGTTTGAGCGGTGCGATGGCGTTTTTGTAGTCGTCCATCTGCACATAGGCACTGGCTAAGGTGATGTAAGCGTGTGCTTGCGGTTTTTCTTCGCTGGTTTTACCGATCTCAAACCATGTTTTCATTGTCTCGACCGATTGTGCGTACTTATCCTCGGCTAAATACAACTGGGCTAAGCTGTAGCGCACTTGCTGCGCCACGGGCACGGGCAAGGCATCAAGCTTGAGCGATGCAGCAAAATATTTCGCCGCGTTGCTGTAATCACTTTGCAGTGAGTACAAAAAGCCAGTTTGTTGCAATAGCACTGCGCGGTCGTACTGCTTGGTGGTGCCCTCTAGGGTGTCGGTGAGTTTTTCCAGTGCCGCTGGGTATTTTTCAGTGGCGATCAGCTCCTGCACTTTATTGACAATGCGGAAGGTGCGGTCGGTCAGCTGCGGCGCTTCTTTTGCCTGAGCGGGTGCAAGCGCTGCACCCGCCACTAAGGTCACAGAAGCCAGCACACTGGTGAAGGATTTCATCATGGTGGACTCCTTAGTTAATTGAGAACTCGATCTCTTGCGCCATGCGCGAGCTGACGGCTTTGCCATCGACCATTTTCGGCGTGAAGGTCCATTTAGCGACAGTTTTACGTGCCTCTTTGCCTAAATCGAGACGGCGTGGATCTTCTTCGAGGATCTTGATGTCTTCCACTGCGCCATGTTCGTTGACGGTGAATTCCAGCAATACCTTGCCTTTTTCCAAGCCCGCTTTGGCGGCTTTACGCGGCATTTGAGGTTGGAAGGTCGCTCTGGGTACTGGGCCGCTGTTGCCCGCGATTTGCGAACCGCCCCCTTGTGAATAGTGGCCGAGAATCGAACCGCCAGTGACGTTCACTGGAAGGTCGAGTTTGGGCATATCCATCGGGATCTGTTCCATCACCGGCTTGACCGTCGACGTCACCTTCATTTCTGGCGGTGGCGGCGGGCGTTTCGGTGGTGGTGGTTTCGGCAGTTCGCGTTTTTTCTCCTGTACTTTTTCTTCGGGTTTGACGCGAATGAAATCGACCATGCGCAGATCGTCATTCGACGCCAGCTCGTGGCGCTCTTTATTTACCAGCTTGTCCATCCCCCAGAAGAGTCCGAGGGAGACAACGAGCGCCAGTGCAATGGAGGCCAGATAACGCATAGGCTTAATCCTTGTTGGTCGCGGCAATCGAGATGTTTGCCACACCGGCCATTCTTATCTGGTCCATCACTTTCACCACCACGCCCGCGTTGGCTTCTTCATCCGCTTGGATGACCACCGCGCCATCTGGGCTTTCGGCACGCAGACGTTCAACGTTGGCGCGCACCGCATCGACTTCAACGCGACGTTTGTCAATCCAGACATCGCCCGCCGCGCCGACCGCGACCATGATGTTGCCTTTTTTGACTGTTTGCGCTGAGTTGGCGCTGGGACGATTCACATCAATCCCCGCTTCTTTAACAAAGGACGTAGTAACAATAAAGAAGATCAACATGATGAAAACGATGTCGAGCATCGGCGTCATATCGATCGCCATTTCATCGCTGTTGTCGTTGCTATAGCGTCTTTTCATGACCTATACCTCTAATTCCGTTTATGAGCACAGGTGCCATCGCGCGTTGCTCGCGGCCATGGCGACCCTGCACTAGGCAATGTGTTTGAGCTTATCTTCCAGCTTTTGCGTGGTGACTTTGGCTAAGTGATCCAGACGCGTACTGAAAAACAGTCCGGATAACGACGCCACCATGCCCGCAAGGGTTGGAATGGTTGCCTTTGAGATCCCCGATGCCATAGCACGGGGGCTTCCTGTACCGACGATGGCCAAAATGTCGAAAACCTGAATCATGCCCACCACAGTGCCAAGCAGGCCAAGTAGCGGACAGAGGGCGATCAGCACTTTGATGATCGGCAGCCCTTTTTTGTTTTCGATGTCCTGTTTGGAGACAATCTCCTGACGGATCATTTTGGCGTTCCAACTTTTGTGGTCTTCGCGTCCTGACCAGATAGCGACGGCTTTTTTCATCGCCCGAGGAGCCACGGCAACGAAATAAAACCAACGCTCAAGCAGCACGACCCACAGCATGAAACTGAGGACAAAGATAGCGACCAATACATCGCCACCCATGCCTAAAAATCGTCTGATGGAGTCTAACTCTTCAATTAACCACCACATGGCGCCTCCTTAGCGCTGCGCCGCGTGCAGTCTTTCCTGATAGCGTGCGATGAAGCCAGCGCTTTGCTCTTCCAGCATCTGTACCAGACGACGCCCTTTACTGTGTACCAGGGTGTAGAGGAACAGCAGTGGAATGGCGACAACCAGACCAAGCATGGTGGTGACCAGCGCTTCGGAAATGCCACCCGCCATCAGTTTTGGATCGCCAGTACCAAACAGTGTGATGGCTTGGAAAGTGCCGATCATGCCCATGACGGTACCCAGTAGGCCAAGCAGCGGCGCGACGGAAGCGAACAGCTTGATGGAGCCGATAAAGCGTTCGATTCGTGGTGCGTTGCGCAAAATGATTTCGTCTAGCTTGGCTTCCAGATCCTCGAGGTTATCCCCTTGGTGTTCTTGGTATGCTTGGATCACTTCACCGAGCGGGTTGCCCGGGATCACCGCATCCGATTTCGCTTGGCGACGCATTTTGCCACCCAAGACCAACAGGCGCAGGTAAGAGAAGAGGGCGATGAGAGCGCCAATCAAGCCCATGCCGAGAATCACGTAACCGACGATGCCGCCTTGATCAATGCGCTCTTGCACGGTTGGGCTTTGTACCAAAAGTGAAAGGATCACGCCGCGTGATGGGTCAATAAACAGTGGCTCGTAGCTGGTTGAGGCTTGCTCAAAACCGGCTACCAAACCGGTGATGTTGGCACCAGGCTGACGAGAGAGCTCTTCGAATTTGCCGGTTTGCGGCACGTAGGTGACATATTTTCCATCGGCAATCGCGTTAAACTCGCCGACCAAAGTAACATCACGCACCGCTTCGTTGCCTTCGCCGTAGACCACGGTTGCCGGGGTGGTTGAGGTTTCACCGGATATGATGATCTGTTGCAGCATAGTGTGCCAGAACGCTTCGAGCTCCTCGGTGGAAGGTAACTCTTTACTTTCAGCCAGCTTGGTCAGCAAAGCGTCGCGCGCAGGAAACTGCACCGCGTTTTGCGAGGCATTAAACAGCCCCTTGAATTCACCCGCGTATTGGCGCACCACGCCAAACATTTCACCCAGTGTGCCTGAGCGCTGACGCAGCGTTTCGCTCAGTTCAGTGAGTTTTTTGTCGTTGTTGTCAAAAGTGACTTTGAGCTGTTCGCCCAGCGCCGTTTCGGCTTTGAGCTGCGCTTTAGCTTGCTTGAGCAACTCGGCTTGTTGGTTGCGATCGGCAAGAAAAGCTTGCTCGCGCGCTTTGTTCTCTTTCGATTCAACGATGCTTTCCGATTTCACCTCTTTGAGCAGATCGTTGAGTGATTTGGCGCTGTCAGCGTGTGCAGTTTCCTGCCATGAGTAGGCTTGCCAATAGGGCCGCGGCGACGGTTTTGAATCCTTTCATTATTTATTCTCCCCAGCGTAGACAGGCAGTTTGATCAGTGACGGTGGCGCCTGTTTCTTAGCAATACGGATCCCTTGCTGAACCGCAAGGCGGTAGCTTTCCGGCAGTTGTTCCCATTGGCGGGTCTGTTGGTTCCACATGCCGGTTTCAATGCCGTCTGGAGATTGGAACAAAAGCGCAGTACGGCCGATGCGTAGGAAGTCGTAAGTCACCACTTCGCCGCCGCGATCAAGGCTGGCTTTGTAAGATTCAATTGAGCGCGAGAAGCCCTCTTCTATTTGGTAGGCTTCCATCACTTTACGGAATTTTTCCGAGGTGGTGACGTCGGCGCGGTCCATTAAATCGCGCAATTCATTGATGCGCTTGCGACGCTCTTTGCTTTGGAAAGGCAGATCAAGCGTAACGAAATCGTCCAGTGCGTCGATCATCTTGAGTGTCAGAGGCACCACTTCCATCGCGGTTTGATCTATCTGGGCGATCTGTCGATTGAGTGAGTCCAGTTCGCTTTGTTGCGACTGAACCATGCGGTTGATCTGCTCGTTGTAGACTTTCATGCTGTCGACTTGGCGCATGATGGCTTTGTACTCTGCCAGCATCGCTTCGGTGTTGTCAGCGTAGCCGTCGATTTTTTGTTGTGAGGCTTGTGCGGCTTTGTTGCTACCCGCTTGGGTGGAAATTACGCTGCCTGAGTCAGCGGCCAACGCGCTGCCACTGATGGTCAGCATCGCGGCGGTGAGTGCACTTACGCCAAATTCCTTTAACGTCATGGTTGCATCCTTTCGTGTTTTGTCAGTCGAAAAGGGCGCGGGAAACTCCCGCGCCAAATGGGTGAGTCCGGTTAGAAGTCGTAAGATGCTTCTACGTAGACTTGACGGCCAATCGGGTCATCGTACTCATCCGCGTAGAACGGTGAAGTATCGCTCAATGGATCCTTTGGCGGTTCTTTGTCGAATAGGTTGATGATGCCCAGTGTCACACGACCACTTTCGTTAAACTGATACGAGGTGGTCAGGTTCCAAGTGGTCATGCTCGAAATCTTGGTTTCGTAGCCCGCTTTTTTGGCAGCATCACAGCTTTCGAAGTAGTAATCGTTGGCAAAGCTTGAACACATCTTGTCACGATACTTACCAAACAGGTTGACGTTGACATCTTGATACGCCCAGCCTAGGTTCAAGGTCGCGGTGTATTCAGGCATGTATTCCATCTCGTCTTTGACTGGCTCTGAACTGCTCTCTTGGTATTCTGCTTTGAGCAGCTTGGTAACCGAGACTTTGCTTGAGAAAGAACCCATATCATTGGTGTCGTAAGCGTAGCTGACCGATACGTCGATACCTGAACGGGTTTCA
Source organism: Vibrio cidicii (assembly GCF_009763805.1). Lineage (NCBI taxonomy): Bacteria > Pseudomonadati > Pseudomonadota > Gammaproteobacteria > Vibrionales > Vibrionaceae > Vibrio > Vibrio cidicii. The sequence continues at coordinate 3,004,885 of NZ_CP046804.1, forward strand.
AACGCTTGGTTGACCGGGCCGTAGATTACTTTATCAATCGTGCCGTCTGGATTGCGGATCACCTGCGTACCAGGGTACTTGCTCGGGTCGTTGATCACGTCTTGATAGCTCGGCGCTTCAACCACGTCTTCCATCTTGATGTGATACCAGTCGACGGTTAGACCAAGATCGTCAACAGGCTCCCACGCCAAACCAAGGTTGATGTTGGTGCTGGTTTCTTCTTTTAGCTCGGAGTTTGGACCGTTGACCGTATCAAAGTGTTGAGTCGAACATTCTGGAATATTCTCATCTGGGCCAGTGCCGCCAACAGAAGCACACAGTACTGGGTCAAAACCAGAGCCAAAGCCACGCGTCTCATCACCAAACAGACGTTTTAAGTCAGGCGCGCGGAAACCTAAACCGTAGCTACCACGTAGCAGTAAGGTGTCGGTTGGACGATACGCCAGTGAGACTTTCGGCGTGAACGCACCGCCAGTGGCGGAATCATCAAAGTAGTGGTCGTAACGGCCAGCCACAGTCAGTTCTAACTCTTCTAAAATCGGGATCAGCAGCTCAGCGCCAAGACCAATTTGGTCACGTTCGCCGCCGCCAGAAGTGCCGCCAAGGCCAGAGAAGCCACCTGCGGCAGTCACAGCATCGGTTTTCTCGTTGTAGTCGGTGCGATTCCACTCGCCGTAGACGGAGAAACCGGACATGCCCGCTGGCATTTCAAACAGTTCGCCCGCGATGGAGCCATTGATCGAGTACAGTTTGGAGTACGCTTCTTTGCTTGACGTGCCAGTATACTTGGCGACGTTTTCCGCTGAGATGGTGTCCAGCAGGTCAATCTCGCCGTTTTGCACCGCTTGATCCATGGTGGTGTATACCGCTGGGTTGTCGGTGTCGACGTTTTGCTGTGAGAAGCTGGCGTACAGTTCCCAGTCGTAGGCGTCAGCAAGTAGGCCAGTCAGACCCGCCGTTACACCAAATGCGGTCGCTTCGGTATTGCTCTCACGTGGGCCAAATTCGACCAAACGACGAGTGTATTCACCTTCGCCGCGGTTCACACCATTAACAGTGTGTGTCGCGTCCACTTCAACCGAGTAAGGGTTGGGCTCGAAGAGTGACTCGGTGGATTTGTAGCTAAAACGCGCTTCCGCCATGGCGGTTAAGTTATCGTCGATATCTTTTTCACCGCGCAACAACAGATCAGCCTGCTTGTTTTCTGGCTTCAATGTACGGTATGCCGAGCGGTTGACGCCACAACGGCCACGAGACAGTTCCACGGCCGCATCACCGACCACTTCTTTACACGATTTGCCGATATCGGCGGGGGTCATCGTGGCAGAGCCGTCTTTCGGGTAGAAGTTAGCGCCGTAGCTCGAGTAAGCACTGAATGCCGAGCGATCGGAACCGTCGTCACCAGCCCAGCTGCGATCTTTTTGCATCAGCATTTCGTTGCTGGCTAACTGGGCGACAAACAGAACGCGCGTGTCGTCCATGTCTTTACCCGCAACGATATCCAAACGACCATTTTGGTAGCCGCCTTCGGTGGCATCGCCGTAACGCGCTTTGACTGATACGCCGTCAAAGTCTTTCTTCATGATGAAGTTGACCACCCCACCAATCGCATCCGAACCGTAGATCGCTGAACCTGAGTCGGTCATCACTTCGACACGTTCAATCGCCGCAATCGGGATCTGACCGATGTCTTGGAAGTTGGATACACCGTTCTCTGCCAGTGGGTACTGCGGCATACGGCGACCGTCAATCAGGATCAGTGTGCGAGAGGCACCTAAGCCACGCAGGTTGACCGACTGGGCTGCTGGGGTGAAGGAGAAGGAGTTGGTTTGCGCCAACGCGCCGCCGGTGTTTTGCGTCAAGCTGTTGAGGATATCTTGCGCGCTGTTAAATCCTTTCGCCGCAATATCCTTGCTGGTGATGACAGTGACAGGTGACGGACCTTCCATCTGCGTGGTTGAGATCCGCGAACCCGTGACTTTCATCTTCTGTAGTTGCTCAACTTGCTGCTCTTCTGCGAAAGCGAGTGGTGACAGCGAGGCTGTTCCTAAGGCAAGACTGATCGCAACCGATAAGGCTGTTGTGTTTTTGTACATCCTTGTTGCTCCGTTTTCATTATTTCCTATGTTTTGTGGTCTAAAAATGACCCAATGTGACGTTAATATTTCGTTAACGTTGCGCGAAAGATATACATGATGTGGATTTTAGAAGTCAAACCAGTGAGATTGGCGGGGTGTTGGCTGTAAAAAATATGTAAAATTTTATAAGAGAGTGTTTTTATCGAGAGGATTGTCTATAAAAATCGCACTCGATAACGAATAATTTCAATAAAACAGTGTATTTTGTGTTTTTCTTAACCAGTAACGCCATATGTTGCTGATGATCGTTTAGTGGGTGAATTTACCTTGGAAAACGATTGTCTGTAGAATATTACTCTGATTGCATTGGGTGGCCGCTTTGTTCAGCATAAGCTTGCGGTGAGTCGAGTGGTATCAAATTATGATACCCCTGTTGATACAAGAGCTCATGCTCATTTATAGTGTTTTATTGTCTGTGCTATTGGTGGTTTTTTATACTCATTTTTTGCGTTTTTATGTAGTGTTAGAGCTCTAAACTAAACAGGTTGATGTTCTGTAGTTGCTAAAAACCCAGATTTTTATTTTTTTTTACCAATAGAGACGCAGAAGGTTGAGAGTGTCGGTGGTTTGTCATGTTTTGGCGATAAACACTTGAAGCTTTTGGGATTTCGATATAAATATGGCGCTGATTATCGGGCGTCAGAGTCGAAAACCAGAGATTGAGGCTGTTTAGGATGAACACTTCGACAGGTTTAGCGGTCTATCGTTGATTCCACGCGTCGGTGTGGATGATTTCATTGTTTTCCTTACTTGCCGATTCTGCACAGTGACATGGAGTGAGTTGTATATGCTGTCGTATTTTCTACGCCGTTTGGCGTTGGTGATCCCCACCTTCCTTGGGATCACGATCCTTATCTTTGCTATCACTCGATTTGTTCCCGGTGGACCAGTTGAACGCATGTTGTCAAAAATGCAGTCGCAAGGCGATGGCGCCGCAGCGATGACCACAGCAGGCGGCAACTCGGCGCTTTCAGATGAACAGATGGCGGAGTTGAACGCATTTTACGGCTTGGATAAACCGGTCGTGCAAGCTTACGCGGAATGGCTGAGCAAACTGGCGGTGTTCGATTTTGGCGAATCCACCCGCTATTACGAGCCGGTGGGCGACATGATTGCCGAGCGCCTTCCGGTGTCGCTGTTTTATGGCGGCATGACCTTTTTTATCAGCTATTTCATCTCGATACCCTTGGGGTATTACAAGGCGCTTAAACACGGTTCCGTATTTGATTCCGCCTCCTCGATACTGATCTTTGTTGGCTATGCCTTGCCCGGCTATGTGGTTGGCGTGCTGTTGATTACCTTGTTCTCTTATCATTTAGAGTGGTTCCCGATGGGGGGCTTTGTCGGCGATGATTTTGACGATCTGGAAACCTTTTTCGAGCGCGCGCAGGATGTGATGTGGCATGCGGTGCTGCCGCTGATCTGTTACTTGATCGGCGATTTCGCCACCCTAACACTGACGATGAAAAACAACCTGATGGAAAATCTCTCTTCAGACTACATCCGCACCGCAATTGCCAAAGGCTTACCATTCCAGACAGCGGTACGTAAGCACGCACTGCGCAACAGCTTGATTCCGATTGCCAGCCACTTTGGTAACTCATTGCTGTTTTTTATGACCGGTGCCTTTTTGATTGAAGTGATTTTCAACATCGACGGCATTGGCCTGTTGGGTTATGAGTCGATCATTGAGCGCGATTACCCGGTGGTGATGGGTATAGTGGCGATCAACGCGGCGCTCTTGCTGCTTGGCAACATCATTTCTGATATCTGTGTCGCTCTGGTCGACCCACGTGTGAAATTTGGAGCCTAGACGATGATCACATTGAGTCCATTAACGCAAAAGAAAATCCGCAGTTTTAAAGCCATCAAGCGGGGTTACTACTCCTTCGTGCTGCTGTCGATCATGCTGGTGTTGTCACTGTTTGCCGAGCTGTTGATTAACAGCAAAGCGCTGGTGGTGAAATATCAAGACGAGTATTTTTTCCCAGTGTTTAGCGATGTGCGCACGGGCAGTGAATTTGGCCAAGAGTCGGCCAGCGAAGCCAACTACCGTGAGCTGCAAAAGCAGTTTGCCGAGCAAGGGGGCGATAATTTCGTCCTGTTACCGCTGGTGCCTTGGAACCCGTACGAGCAGGATTTTTCTGGCGATTACCCACCCACCGCTCCGGATGCACAAAGCAAGCACTACTTGGGCACGGATGTGATTGGCCGCGACATTTTGGCGCGTCTGGTGTACGGCTTTCGCACTGCGATGGGTTTTGCCTTGCTGACGATGATCATCTCCTACGCGATAGGCACAACCGTTGGCTGCGCTATGGGATATTGGGGCGGTAAGTTTGACCTATTTGTGCAACGCTTGATTGAAGTGTGGTCGATGGTGCCGTTTTTGTACGTCATCATGATTTTAGTCTCTATTGTGCAGCCAACCTTTGCCCTGTTTGTCGGCATCAACGTGCTGTTTGGCTGGATGGGGATGACTTGGTACATGCGTACCATGACCTATAAAGAGTCGGCGCGTGAGTACGTGATGGCAGCCCGTGCGCTGGGCGCCTCGACCGGACGTATTCTGTTTAACCACATTCTGCCCAATACCATGGTGATGATCGTGACACTCGCGCCGTTCACCATTGCTGGCAACATCACCGCGCTGACGGCCCTAGATTATCTTGGGCTGGGGCTAATGCCGCCGACGCCGAGCTGGGGCGAGCTATTACAGCAGGGGAAATCGAATCTGGATGCACCTTGGATCGTCTCTTCGGTCGTGGCATCGATTGTCGCGGTGCTAGTGATGGTGACCTTCATCGGAGAAGCGATACGCGCTGCGTTCGATCCGAAGAAGTTTACCCGCTATGTCTGATACCATGGGACAACGGACTGGAATTCATAGGGATATCACAATGAAAAAATCAATGTTAGCGGCCACCTTATCGTTGTTAAGTAGCGGCTTGTACGCCGCCACTTTACCTGCGGATCTCAACTGGCAGACCAACTGGAATGAGCCGCTGTTTGCTTCAAGCGAAGCGAAATTTGGTGGCACCTTGCGCACCTACATGCAAAGCTTTCCACAAACACTGCGCAGCGTCGGGCCCGATTCCAACTCTGGCCTGCGCTATTACATACTCGATGAAACGCCAGGATTGCTGGACCGTCACCCCAACACGGATGCTTGGATCCCGGCGCTGGCGAACGAATGGGCGCTGACAGGCGACAACAAAACCGTCTACTTTAAACTCAATCCCAAAGCCAAATGGTCCGACGGCAAACCAGTCACCGCCGACGATTTCGTCTTTATGCTTAAGTTTTATCGCTCCAAAGATCTGGTCGCCCCTTGGTATAACGAGTACTACACCAACGTGGTGAGCGATGTACAAAAGATCGATGCGCACACCTTGATGGTGGTGAGTAAGCAGGAGAAAAACCCAGAAGACCTGCTTGAGACGTTAGGCGGCTTACGCCCACGTCCGGCCCATTTCTATGCCAACCCGAGTAAAGATGAAAACGGCGACGGCATTGATGACAACTATGTGCGCAAGTACAACTTCAAAGCTGAGCCAACCACCGGCGCCTACTATCTGGACGACATCAAAAAAGGCAAAAGCGTGACTTTTGAGCACGTTGGGCAAGATTGGTGGGGGTACAGCAACCAATATTATCAACATCGCTATAATGTGGAAAAAATTCGCATTAACGTCATTCGTGACAACGACATCGCGATGAAGCATTTTGAAAAAGGTGATCTCGATTCGTTTCGCTCTAGTCTTGCCTGAATTGTGGCACGACAAATCCAACGGCGAGCCGTACCAGAAAGGCTACATTCATAAATTCTGGGGCTACAGCCAACTGCCAGAGGGCGCAGGCGGCTTATGGATGAACGTTGCCACGCCGCTGTTGGATGATCTCAACGTGCGTCGCGGCATCAGTTACGCCACTGATTACGACGGCATGATTGAAAAAATTACGCGCGGAGACTACTCACGTAAGCCGCACGCGTTGGGTACGGGGCACGGGAAGTACGACTTGCCAAATGCCAAAGCGCCGGAGTTTAACCCAGAAAAAGCGATTCGCTATTTTGAAGCGGCGGGTTTTGATCAAATCGGCCCAGATGGGATCCGTGTCAATCAGCAAGGTCAGCGCCTCAGTTTTGCCATTACCTACGCCTATGCACACCACACGCCGCGCATCGCTTACCTGAAAGAGCAAGCGAAAAAAGCGGGTTTGGAGTTTGAACTCAAGCTAGTGGATGGCTCTTCCGCGTTCAAATTCATGCTGGAGAAAAAACATCAACTGGCGTTTTTGGATATGAGTGCCTCAACGACACCGGCTTATTGGGAATATTTCCACTCAGTCAATGCCAATCGCCCACAAACCAATAACTTCACTAACTTCAGTACCCCAGAGCTGGACAAACTGATTATGGCCTACAAAAACGAGTTCGATATGGAGAAGAAGTATCGCTACTCGCAGCAGATCCAGCAGATTGTCGGCGATGCCAACGTGATCGTGCCCGGCTACATGGTGCCTTATATCCGCATGGGGTATTGGCGCTGGCTAAAATTCCCGATGCCAGCGATGACCAAGAAAACCGAAACTTTGTTTAGCAGCGGTGGCGCGCTCGGTTTTGGCACTTTCTGGATCGATCCACAAGTGAAAAAAGAGACGGAAAAAGCGCTCAAATCGGGCAAAACCTTTGAACCCGTGACGATTATCGACGACACCTATAAGTTGTAAGGAGTAGTCATGCAGCAAGATGTGATTTTGAGCGTGCGAGATTTAGAGGTCTCGTTTACCACCGATGACGGCCCGGTTAAGGTGCTGCACGGGGTGAATTTTGATGTGCGTGCCGGGCGCACTTTGGGGCTAGTAGGCGAATCGGGCAGTGGTAAAAGCGTCACCTCGATGGCGATCATGGGCCTGCTGCCCAAGCCTTATGGCCAAGTGGTCAACGGTGAAATCCTCTATCGCGGCACTAACCTGGTTAATCTGCCTGCGCAAGAGATGTATGCGATGCGTGGTGATCGTATCTCGATCATTTTTCAAGATCCGATGACGGCGCTCAATCCGGTGCACAGCATTGGCCGGCAGATCAATGAAGTGTTGGAACTGCATCGCCCAGAGCTCGACAAACGGGCACGCAATGAATACGCCTTAGAGATGCTGAAAAAAGTGCGCATTCCGATGCCAGAGAAGAGACTCAATGAGTACCCGCACAATCTCTCGGGCGGGATGCGTCAGCGTGTGATGATCGCTATGGCGCTGGCGTGTAAACCGGATGTGCTGATTTGTGATGAGCCGACCACGGCACTGGATGTGACAGTGCAGGCGTCGATTCTCGACTTGATGAATGAACTGCAACAAGAGACTGGCATGGCGATGATTTTCATCACGCACGATCTCGGCGTGGTTGCCGAAGTGTGCGACGACGTGGCGGTGATGTATGGCGGCCGAATTGTGGAACAAGCGGAAATTTTCGAGCTGTTTGATAACCCGCAGCACCCATATACGGAACGTTTGATGGGGCTGATGCCAAGTTTGGACAGTGAGCCCAAGCAGATGATTGATATCAAACCGATCGATGCCAGCATGTTTGCCACCAACTAAGGAAAGCAGGGATGAGTAAAGAAGTTCTACGTATTGAAAACCTCAAGCAGCACTTTGTTTCCGGCAAAAAGCTGTTTAATAAAGGCTACACGGTTAAAGCGGTCGATGGCGTCTCGCTCTCGGTGTGTGAAGGCGAGACTTTGGGTTTAGTCGGTGAGTCGGGCTGCGGAAAAAGTACCCTTGGCCGGACGATTTTAAAGCTGTATGAGCCAACCGAAGGGCAGATATTTTTTGCCGGGCGTGACATCACCAAGCTGTCGGCACGGGAGATGCGTCCGCTGCGTCGCGACATGCAGATTGTCTTTCAAGATCCGATGGAATCACTTAACCAGCGCCATACGGTCGGCATGATTTTAGAAGAGCCGTATATCATTCACCGTATCGGCACGCCCGCTGAGCGTAAAGAGTGGGTCAAAGAGTTGCTGGTCAAAGTGGGCTTGCCAGTTGAGGCGGTTAACCGTTATCCACATGAGTTTTCTGGCGGTCAGCGTCAGCGTATCGGTATCGCGCGCGCGATTGCTCTGAAACCGAAGCTGCTGATTTGTGATGAATCGGTCTCGGCGCTCGATGTGTCTGTGCAGGCGCAGATCCTCAACTTATTGCTGCAACTGCAAAAAGAGATGAACTTGGCGATCATCTTTATCTCCCACGATCTCTCGGTGGTGAAACACGTTTCGGACAAAGTGGCGGTGATGTATTTTGGCAAAGTGGTGGAAGAGGGCAGCGCCAAAGAGGTGTACGCCAATCCACAAAACGACTACACCAAGAAACTCCTTGCTGCGATTCCCATTACCCATCCAAAATATCGCAAACGTAAGCGTCAGGCCGAACAAGCCGCCCAAGCGCAGCGCAGCGCATAAAACAAAACAGCAGCCTAGGCTGCTGTTTTGTTATCCACTCAGTTCAGGCGAGCGCGATAATCGGTACTGTGCCCTTTGAACAATAAATATTGCGATATGCTGTTGTAATAACTCGCTTCCTCAAATAGGGCGTTGGCCCAAGGCTGATCGCAGGCAACGGTTTTTTTACTTACGGTATCTGCTCCTATTTCGAAGCACTGGGCTAGCTCCCCCGTCTCTGCGTTGATGGCAATGCCATGCTCTTTGCTCATCCAGAAAAAACCGGTGCCGAAGGCAAAACTGGCACGCCCGGCGTAGTTAGGGTCTAGCAAGCTGTGGCCGGTAAACCAAGGTGCGTAGCCGCCCAACCAATCGAGTGCGGTAGCACCGACGTCACGTTGTGAAGCGGTGATGGGCCGAGTTTGATTTGGGATAGATTTATCCGAGGCGTACATCAAAAAAGGAATCGCGTTTTTCACAAAGCCGCCTTTTACGGTTTTGGCTGTGTGGTCGGCGAGCAAGATCACCAGCGTAGGCTTGTCGAGCTGAGCCAGTTTTTCATCAAGCTGTGGAATAAATTGGCTGAGCGCTTGATCCGCATGATGCATCACGCTACGTCGCTCATCGATTTGCGTCTCTCGACCAAACGTATAGCCATCTTGTTCAGGCAAAAATGATCCATGTGTAGTGCCCGTATTGATGGTAAGGAAAAAGGGCTGTTGAGACTGACTCAAGCGATCGATTTGTCCAAGCGAGAAGCGATAAATATCGCCATCCATATACCCCCACTCATTATGTACGCCTTCAAACGGGTAATCGTGCTTACCGAAACGATTCCGCGAAGCCGAGCGTTTGCGCGAATGAGCCAACCTTGCCCTTAGCGCTTCCCTGTATAAACGTGGTTTGCCAGCCTTGTTGGCGCAAAATATGCGGCAAGCAGATGTATTGCGCATTTTGTAGCTGACTGGTTGAAATGATGCCGCTGGTCGGGTTGGGATACGAGCAGAACGTAGCGAACATCCCTTGTACGGTCCGATAGCCATCGGCGTAGCTTGAGAAGGTGGAGAAAGAACGTTGACGAAGGCTATCAAAAAAAGGCGTAGCATCGGCGTCACCCGCGTAGCTGTGCATGTCATAAGCAGGCCAGCTTTCTAGCAGAATGAGGATGATATTCGCCTGCTTGAGCCCATCCAGTTTTGCGGGTTGCGGTACCTCTATAGCTTGTTGCCACATGGCGATCTGTTCAGAACTAGGATCGCGGGTGATCTTTTTGATCGCCGCACGGTCACCGTTTGATAGGTAGTAAGTAATGCTGTAGGGCGCACTCCAAGCAATAAAGGCTTGTTCACTATTGCCAATATTGTAGGCGCGCATTGGCGTTTGCGGCGCATCCCCCCAGCCGCCACGGATTAGGCTTACAGTGACCAGTATCCACAACAGAGAGAACGCTATATTGCTATACCACCGAGTGCTGCGTTGATTGCACAATGGGAGGTATTTACAGACGATGAACAGACAAACAAGCAACCAAAGCGTACCAATTAGCATTGTCGCCCAATAGCTTTTCAGTGCCGTGACCAGTAGTTCGCTTTCCATCCCTTGCGCGGTAAACAGTTCGAAAGTGACATGTTTGCTGGCGTCTTTCGCGTATATCGCATCCGCAAAACTGCTGCCGACAATCCAAACAATCGCTAAACAAAGTAACACGCGCAATAACGGGCGCAGATCGCGTTTAAGCGGCATCAATAGCAGACTGGTAAGAAAAATCGGTGCACTCAGCATGGCCGCAATGGTGGCGTCAAAACGGAGACCATAGAGCAAGGCTTCAAACCCTGCGCCAGAGAGGAGGGCAACAGGAAGTTGAGAGAAACGTCATTAATGCTATGCATTTACTGGTGATTGCGGCAGTAACAAGAGCCAGAAAAGAATAAAGTGTATTGCGAATGAACATGAAAAATAGCGCGGGACGATGAGTTAAATGGAAAGCAGTAACTATACCGTAACCAAGACTCAAGCCGCAGTACTATCTTGGCTTTCATTTTGGGAATCAGAGCTGGCGCAGAGATTTGTCCGTATCTTAAATCTGTGCATTCTAACCAAGGGCGCGAATTTGCCGGAAAACTCCTGCCACTGAGTTGGGAATGACGATGGCAGAAGTTTTCTGAGTCACATGTTTTAATGGGTTATCGGCGCTAAGCCATCAAAGCAGGTCTAGGTGAAAAGTGGCATTGAGCTCATAGCCATCTATTTCGCCGTCGTCGATATTGTAGCGAGTGTAACTGGCACCGATAGAGAAATAGTCGCTGATGAAGTAGTCAAAACCGACACCAAACATCGCATCGGTACCGTCTTTGCTAGAAGTTAGGCTCAGGTACTTTGCGTCAGCATCCCATTGATGTAAGCCTGCACGTGCATAAATATCGACCATAGGTAAGGTCAGGGTTGGCTTGATGGCGACAAACTTGGTGCTGGTGTCCACGGTCGTGCCGTCGCTCTCTCCCTGACCTAAATTCATATAACCGGCTTCGACATCAAGAAAAGGCAAAATGCCGCTGCCGATGCGTACTCCATAGAGGAGGTCATTACCATAGCCCTCGCCATAATGAGCGCTGCCGCCAGTCACGCCGCCATAAAGAATCGAGTCAGCGTTTGCAGCCATCGAAGTACTAGCCAAAAGCGTTAAAATAAAGATTTTTTGTTTCACGATTTACACCTCTAAGCCGTGATTGTTAGAAAGTAGAAACCAATACCACCATTGATGAATGGCTCTACGATATTGGACTTTTATATGAAAGCAGTTTTTATGCCACTTATTTTGCTTTGCATGATATAAAATCGATGGGCATTAATGTCGAGAGAGTTGTTCACTGCTCTAGGGCGAGTTGGGATCGCGGTGGGGAAGGCTGATTCGAAAAATAGGCTTCAGCATCGGGAATGATCTGAATTCTAGGATAGTGGTCTGTTTTTAAAGATAAAAAATGGCCTTAACAAGGTTAAGGCCATAACGGAAAGAGGAAAAAGGACTAAAGGATTCTCTTCAAGACACCGTCTGCTTTGATGCGAGTGATCTTACGCACGAGTTTTTGCACCAATATCGGGTAATCTTCAAGTTTTTCTAGTTGTTTGTATGTGCAGACAAGCTGTGTATGTTGCAAGATGTTTTCCATCTCAGCGTCAAATTTATCCGTTAACTGCGCGTAATCGTCACGAATCAAGAGGCCGTTTTCTAGGTCGAGCGCCCAAGCGCGCGGATTCAAGTTATTGCCCGTTAATAGCATATAACGTTTATCCACCCAAATGCCTTTGAGATGGAAGCTATTGTCTTCATGCTTCCAGAGGCGGATCGAGAGATTTCTCGCGGCGATTTGCGCTTCAAAAGCTTTGGCGAATTTACGTAAGTTAACTTCGTATAAATAGGGCAGGCCGCCGATGGTCTTAAACTCTTTGTCTGGCGCGATATAAAAATCGTTTGCCGTTTTATCACCCACCACAATGGTCACTTTGACGCCGCGCTTGAGTGCTCGTTTGATCCCCCGCGCAATTTCTTTAGGGAAATTGAAATAAGGGGTGCAAATGAAAATTTCGTTTTGCGCCGCTTCAATGAGCTTGGCGACATTTTGGTTGAGCAAGTTACGTCGCTTGCCCAAGCCAACCAGTGGTGTGATGTAAAACTGGTCTTTTTCGGCCACTTGACTGTCAAAATGATAGCGAGCTTGAGCCAGTGAAGAGCGCAATTGACGTATCGCCGCTTTGATCTCTTTGGTTTCAGGTTTATTGCTACAGCAAAGGTCATTGACGGCAGGGTGTGCGATCATCTGTTGCTGCACAAAGTTAACCATGCTGTCTGCTAAGTTTTCATTTTTAATTAAATGATAGCGATCAAAACGATAGCGCTCACTATATTGCAAATAGACGTTATTGAGGCTGGCACCGCTGTAAATCACGGTATCATCAATCACGAATCCTTTGAGATGGAGCACGCCAAAGACTTCACGTCCTCGTACCGGGATGCCATACACGGGGATCTTATGTTGATATTTTTGCGCATAAGCTTTGTAGAATGCGGCATTGCCTTCCGACTTTTCTGCGCCGATCAATCCGCGTTGGGCTCTATGCCAGTCAACACAAACATTGATATCGAGGCCGGGGTTACGTTGCTTGGCTTCATAAAGCGCGGTGAGAATCTCTCTTCCTGCTTCATCGTCTTCTAAGTAGAGCGCAACCAGATAAATACGAGACGTCGCTTTGGCGATTTCATCCAATAAACGGATTCTGAAGTCTTTTGCCGAGTGAAGAAACTTCCAGAGCGTCTGCATTTACAGCGACTGCCGGAAGCTGGGCAAACGGATTCCTGCTAGCCATCATATGGGGTGTATTACCTTAGTTATGTGCAGTATTGCGAGTTGGCCATTCTACCAAACATCTTAAATTCATTACCAGAAATGCAGTGGCTGTTTGCATTTAATCGTCGATGAATTGCATAGGAATGAGATCTTTACCACTTTCACAGTAGCGCAGGTACTTTTGTTTCAGAGAGTTAGGCAGGACATCAAGCTCAATCGTCTTAAAACCATGCTGCGCATAAAAGGGCGGTAAATGGGGGTAAGCAAAGCAATAACAGTGACTGTTGAGAGCGTTTTCCCGGCAATAAGACAAAAGTGCGTGGCCAATTCCCTGCTGTCTGTGCGTTGGGATGACCAGCATACCAGTCAACAATAGCCACTCTTCTATCGGTTTGAAGCGGACCAGCCCGACCATTTGATGCTCTTGATAGGCAACAATCACTTGTTCGTCAGTTTTGGCTTTTGCGCTGGGGTAATAGGACTTGTAGAGCTTTTTTACCAGAGGAAGTTTGATGGGATCTAGCCGCTCGATGCGAATTGTATTTGCCATGGTCACTGCGTCTTAGGTTGAAGTCATGTAGAATGGCGTCAGTTTAAGTTACGACGAAGAGCTCATGCAAATTCAACATTCTGCTTCTTTAAAGCCTTACCACACCTTTGCCATTGAGCAGTACTGCGATTATCTGCTTGAAGTAAGCTCTCTTGATGAGTTAATTGATGTTTACTCGAATCCCGCCTTGGCTGAATTACCCAAGTTGGTGCTGGGTAAGGGCAGCAACATGCTGTTTACTCAGCCCTTTGCTGGCGTGGTGATCATTAACCGTTTGATGGGGAAAACGCTCACGCAAGATGACGACTACTACTATTTACACGTTGCTGGCGGCGAAGATTGGCCGCAGTTAGTGACATGGTGCGTGGAGCAAGGTATCGGCGGATTAGAAAATTTAGCTTTGATCCCTGGCTGTGCAGGCTCTGCGCCTATCCAGAATATTGGTGCTTATGGTGTCGAGCTCAAAGATGTCTGCGACTATGTTGATATTGTATCGCTTGAGGATTATTCACCACGCCGATTGACTGCCGATGAATGCCACTTCGGCTACCGAGATTCGATATTTAAACATCAGTGGTATGGACGCTGTGTGATTGTGGGTCTAGGGCTTAAGCTGAAAAAAAATTGGGTGGCGGTGAACAGTTATGGCCCGCTACAGAGCATTCCTGCACATGAGCTGACGCCTCAGCGTATCTATGACACTGTCTGTCAAGTGCGTATGCAAAAGCTGCCAGATCCAGCACAGTTTGGTAATGCAGGCAGCTTTTTTAAAAACCCAGTCATTGATGCGCAGCACTTTGCTTATTTACAGAAACAGTTTCCGAACATCGTCGCCTATCCTGCGGGCGACAAAGTGAAAGTGGCTGCGGGCTGGCTGATTGAGCATTGTCAGCTCAAAGGCACGATGATTGGCGGCGCGCAGGTGCATCCCGATCAGGCGCTGGTTTTGATTAATGCTGCTGAGTGCAGCGCACAAGATGTGATTGCACTAGCTGGGCTGGTGTGTGATCGGGTCTGGGAGACGTATCAAATCGCACTGGAACACGAAGTCCGTTTTATGGGGCGCGATGCAGAAACCACACTAGAACAGGTAAGACGATGAGAAAAGAACACACCGTTAAACTGCATTTACTCAGTAAACTGGCGGATGGTGACTTCCATTCTGGTGAAGCGCTCGGGCAAGAATTGGGCATGTCGCGAGCGGCCATCGCCAAGCACATCAATGGTATGCAGGAATGGGGACTGGACATTTATCGCATTCAGGGACGGGGGTACCAACTTGCCCAGTCGCTACACCTGCTTGATGAAACGCGATTACAAGCGCAGAGCATCACTCCCGTCGAATTGATTCCGGTGATCGATTCCACCAATCAGTACTTACTTAATCGTATCGGCGAGCTTGAATCGGGCCATGTCTGTCTCGCAGAGTATCAGTCACAAGGGCGTGGGCGCAGAGGTCGTCAGTGGTTTTCGCCTTTTGGTGCCAACCTCTACATGTCTATGTATTGGAAACTGGAGGCGGGGATGGCAGCCGCCATGGGACTGAGCCTAGTTGTCGGTATTGCCGCGGTAGAAGCGTTGGAATCACTGGGTATACAAGGCGTCAAACTCAAGTGGCCAAACGATGTCTATTATCAGGATAAGAAACTGGCGGGCATTTTGGTTGAAATGTCTGGTCAAGCGGGTGGGGCGGCACATCTGGTGATCGGTATGGGGTTGAACATTCTGATGCAAGAGAGCAAAGAGAGTATCGATCAACCATGGACAGCGCTAAACCAGATTGAGAGCGCAACGCCGATAGATCGCAATCAGTTGGCTCTCGCATTGATGAATCGTTGGAAGCAAGCGCTCAAAGAGTATGAACTAAGCGGTATGCCCGGATTTGTTGAGCGTTGGAACCGCTTAGATAACTTTCGCGGTCGACAGGTCAAGTTGCTGATGGGTGCTCGAGAAGTGCATGGCGAGGTGGTTGGCATCGACAATCAGGGCGGGGTATTGCTCAGCTCGGCGAATGGAGTTCAGAGTTTCCTCGGCGGTGAGATATCTCTACGTCCAGTGGACAAGTAAATCGCAGGTTACTATTTCCTCACCAGCACTTCTTCGACCGAGTGATTTGGCCCTTTGCGTAAGATTAGCTGTGCTCTTTCCTTGGTCGGTAGAATGTTTTCGCGAAGATTCAACCCGTTAATATCGAGCCAAATTTGCTGAGCTTTGGTGATGGCTTGCTGCTCAGAGAGCTGAGTGTAGTGATTAAAGTAGGAACCGGGCTCAGTGAACGCACCTTTACGGAACTTAAGAAAGCGTTCGATGTACCACTGCTCAATGATCTCGCAAGGTGCATCGACGTAAATCGAAAAATCGAGAAAGTCAGAGACAAACACACGGTGTGGATCATGGGGATAGTCCATGCCACTTTGTAAAACGTTGAGTCCTTCAATAATCAACACGTCTGGACAATCAATCGTTTTTAACTCATCAGTGATGTCATAAGTGATATGCGAATAAACTGGTACCGTTAGATCGGGTTTGCCCGCCTTCACATCCGAGACGAACTGAACAAGGCGTTTCATATCATACGATTCAGGAAAGCCTTTGCGGTGCATAATACCGCGCTCATTCAGGACCTTTTTCGGGTAGAGAAACCCGTCGGTGGTGACTAATTCCACTTTCGGATGATTCTCCCAACGTGCAAGTAGTGCACGTAGCACACGGGCGGTGGTGCTCTTTCCCACTGCAACACTGCCCGCAATGCCGATCACAAATGGAGGGGCGTGCTCTTCGTTATTAAGGAATTTGTGCAGTACAGAGTTACGGCTCTGCCTTGCTTGGACATAGAGGTTAAGGAGACGAGCCAGTGGCAGGTAAACCTCAACGGCCTCCTGCATAGTCAGGTTCTCATTGATCCCCTGTAGCGCTTTTAAGTCAGCTTCAGATAGCGTCATTGGCACTGAGTTGCGTAAATCAGACCAATTTGCGCGACTGAATGACATAAATGGGCTCATACTCTTCTCGCCATGTCCATTTGAATCCTAAAAGATGATGCAAAATACATCATGAACTCGAGAATGCAAATCACAATAGTAAAACTGCTGTTTAAAAAGCGATGTTTGTATAGTTTTGCAGCAAATGGTTGCCTTTAAACAAAAAATGGCGTTTTTTTGCAAGAAAGCTATTGCAAGCCAAGAAATCATTCAATAGAATGCGCTCCACTTATGCCGACTTAGCTCAGTAGGTAGAGCAACTGACTTGTAATCAGTAGGTCACCAGTTCGATTCCGGTAGTCGGCACCATTTTCTCTTGAAGAATGCTTCAGGTAAGGAAATGGACAAAAATTTGGAGGGGTTCCCGAGTGGCCAAAGGGAGCAGACTGTAAATCTGCCGGCTCCGCCTTCGATGGTTCGAATCCGTCCCCCTCCACCATATTCTTAAGGAAATAGCTCTCAGAGTTACGTGTTGCGGGCATCGTATAATGGCTATTACCTCAGCCTTCCAAGCTGATGATGCGGGTTCGATTCCCGCTGCCCGCTCCACTCTAATTTGAGTGCTGATATAGCTCAGTCGGTAGAGCGCATCCTTGGTAAGGATGAGGTCGGCAGTTCGATTCTGCCTATCAGCACCAGCACTCTTGCTTTTTCCTTTTGAGTACTAAATTCGCCATTATTGGTTGCGTGGTCATTCAAGCCACCTAAATCCGTACCTAGAGGGACAACTCATGTCTAAAGAAAAATTTGAACGTACGAAACCGCACGTAAACGTTGGTACTATCGGCCACGTTGACCACGGTAAAACAACTCTAACTGCAGCTATCTGTACTACTTTGTCAAAAGTTTACGGTGGTAAAGCACGTGACTTCGCATCTATCGATAACGCACCAGAAGAGCGTGAGCGTGGTATCACAATCTCTACTTCTCACGTAGAGTACGACACACCAAACCGTCACTACGCACACGTAGACTGTCCTGGACACGCTGACTATGTTAAAAACATGATCACTGGTGCTGCACAGATGGACGGTGGTATCCTAGTTGTTGCTGCAACAGATGGTCCAATGCCACAAACTCGTGAGCACATCCTACTAGGCCGTCAGGTTGGTATCCCTTACATCATCGTATTCATGAACAAATGTGACATGGTTGATGATGAAGAGCTTCTAGAGCTAGTAGAAATGGAAGTTCGTGAGCTTCTATCTGAATACGATTTCCCAGGTGATGACCTACCAGTTATCCAAGGTTCTGCACTAGGCGCACTAAACGGCGAAGAGCAGTGGGAAGCGAAAATCGTTGAACTAGCAGAAGCGCTAGACAACTACATCCCAGAGCCAGAGCGTGCAGTAGACATGCCGTTCCTGATGCCAATCGAAGACGTATTCTCAATCCAAGGTCGTGGTACAGTAGTAACTGGCCGTATCGAGCGCGGTATTCTGAAAGTTGGTGATGAAGTAGCAATCGTAGGTATCAAAGATACTACAACGACTACCTGTACTGGTGTTGAGATGTTCCGTAAGCTGCTAGACGAAGGTCGTGCAGGTGAGAACGTTGGTGCACTACTACGTGGTACTAAGCGTGATGAAGTAGAACGTGGCCAAGTACTAGCGAAGCCTGGTTCAATCACTCCACACACTAAGTTCGAATCAGAAGTATACGTACTGTCTAAAGATGAAGGTGGTCGTCACACTCCATTCTTCAAAGGCTACCGTCCACAGTTCTACTTCCGTACAACTGACGTAACTGGTGATATCTCTCTACCAGAAGGCGTAGAAATGGTAATGCCAGGCGACAACATCCAAATGGTTGTTGAGCTAATTGCACCTATCGCAATGGACGAAGGTCTACGTTTCGCAATCCGCGAAGGTGGCCGTACTGTTGGTGCTGGTGTTGTTGCGAAAATCTTTGAATAAGATTTGACGAACCAGTAGTAAAAAGGGCATCATTTGATGCCCTTTTTCTACGTTCAATATAATCTTTGCTGCTTTCTTAGGCAGGGTTATCTTGAGTGAAGAATTGTGATTGAGCAATGTCGCTTAGTCGTAAGAGTGCGCTGAGCTTAAATTCAGCGATATGGTGTTTGCCCTGCAACAGCGGGGCTGTTGTCGTCTATAGTAAGACTTGTGACAGGTTGGTTTTATGAAAGCAAATAATGCTGAAACTCCTGATAGCTCAAGTGCAGCGGATACGTTTAAGTGGGTAATCACTTTCGTACTGCTTGCTGCTGCTGTTGTGGGTAATTACCTGTATGGTGAAATGTCTGTAGTAGTTTCGTGCTGCAGGTGTAATCGTGTTGATTGCTGCCGCGCTTGGCGTTGCAGCAACAACGTCAAAAGGCAAAGAAGCGATCGCTTTTGCACGCGAATCCCGTATGGAAGTTCGCAAGGTGGTTTGGCCGACTCGTCAGGAAACCATGCAAACTACTTTGATCGTTTTAGCCGTAAGTATTGTAATGGCTCTGGTACTGTGGGGCATTGACGGCATTATGGTTCGTCTCATTGCTTTCGCAACCGGAGTATAGAGGGTTTAAATTCATGAGTGAAGCTCCTAAAAAACGCTGGTATGTGGTTCAAGCCTTCTCTGGATTTGAAGGCCGTGTCGCCCAGTCTCTTCGTGAGCACATCAAAATGCATGGCATGGAAGAGCACTTTGGTGAAGTTCTTGTGCCGACTGAAGAAGTCGTTGAAATGCGCGCTGGTCAGCGTCGCAAATCTGAGCGCAAATTCTTCCCGGGCTACGTCCTCGTTCAGATGATTATGAATGATGAATCATGGCACCTCGTTCGCAGTGTGCCGCGTGTCATGGGCTTCATAGGTGGCACTTCTGATCGTCCTGCTCCTATCACAGATAAAGAAGCAGATGCGATTCTTAACCGTCTCGAGAAAGCGAGTGAAGCACCTCGTCCACGTACTATGTACGAAGTGGGAGAAGTGGTTCGCGTCAACGAAGGTCCGTTTGCGGACTTCAATGGTACGGTTGAAGAAGTGGATTACGATAAGAGCCGCGTAAAAGTGTCTGTCTCGATCTTTGGTCGTGCAACACCCGTTGAGCTTGAATTTGGTCAAGTGGAAAAGCTTGATTAAAAAAACACCTTTTTAAGGGTTGTCTGAGGCGCGAATTATGACTATAATTTCGCGCCTTTTTACTTCAAAGTGAAGTAGAGAGAATTGTTAATCACGGGGAGCTGATCGACGATCAGCGTCTGAACCCAAACATTTAGGTATTATCATGGCTAAGAAAGTTGAAGCTTATATCAAGCTGCAAGTTGCTGCTGGTATGGCGAACCCAAGTCCACCAGTTGGTCCTGCACTAGGTCAACGTGGTGTTAACATCATGGAATTCTGTAAAGCGTTTAACGCGAAAACAGAATCAATGGAAAAAGGTCTTCCTGTTCCTGTTGTTATCACTGTATACAGCGACCGTTCTTTCACGTTCGTAACTAAGACTTCTCCAGCAGCAGTTCTTCTTAAGAAAGCAGCAGGTATCAAGTCTGGTTCAGGTCGTCCAAACACTGAAAAAGTGGGTACTGTAACTGACGCTCAAATCCAAGAAATTGCAGAAGCGAAAGCGGCTGACATGACTGGTGCTGACATCGAAGCGATGAAGCGTTCTATCGCAGGTACTGCTCGTTCAATGGGCCTAGTGGTAGAGGGTTAATATCATGGCAAAACTAACTAAGCGCATGCGCGTAATCCGCGAAAAAGTTGATGCAACTCGTGAATACGACATCAACGAAGCTGTTGCTCTACTGAAAGAACTGGCTACTGCTAAGTTTGTTGAGTCTGTAGACGTTGCTGTTAACCTAGGCATCGACGCTCGTAAATCTGACCAAAACGTACGTGGTGCAACTGTTCTGCCACACGGTACTGGCCGTGACATCCGCGTTGCAGTATTTGCACAAGGTGCAAACGCTGAAGCTGCTAAAGCAGCGGGCGCAGATTTGGTTGGTATGGAAGATCTTGCTGAGCAAGTGAAAAAAGGCGTAATGGACTTTGACGTAGTGGTTGCTTCTCCAGATGCAATGCGCGTTGTAGGTCAACTAGGTACTATCCTAGGTCCTCGCGGTCTAATGCCAAACCCTAAAGTTGGTACTGTAACTCCTAACGTTGCTGAAGCGGTTAAGAACGCGAAAGCAGGTCAGGTTCGTTACCGTAACGACAAAAACGGCATCATCCACTCTACTATCGGTAAAGCTGACTTCTCTGCAGAGCAGATCAAAGAGAACCTAGAAGCACTTCTAGTGGCTCTGAAGAAAGCGAAACCATCTTCAGCGAAAGGTACTTTCCTGAAGAAAGTAAGCATCTCTACCACTATGGGTGCAGGTGTTGCTGTTGATCAGGCTAGCCTGAGCACTCAAGCATAATCTATTTGCTTAGGCGCAAAAATTATGTATAATTTTGCGCCTAATATTTGTGGTTGGGGCTGAAGCTTGGTTCTTTAAGTAAATTTTTACTTGGTTGAATTAAGACCCAGTCTCCGTCCAAGACCGTAGGTGTTTGTCGTAAGATAAGCTTAATTGTCCTACGTAGATGGTGCCCGAACTGACAGAAAGCTCTATGTAAATAGTTACCTTTCTTCTGGGAAAAGCACCTCAATAGCTCTCACTGTTGTGATAATAGTGAGTGGTGTAACAACAACCAGGAGTTAATCCAAGATGGCTTTAAATCTTCAAGACAAAAAAGCAATTGTTGCTGAAGTCAACGAAGCAGCCGCTGGTGCACTTTCTGCAGTTGTAGCTGATTCTCGTGGCGTTGAAGTTGGCGCAATGACTTCTCTACGTAAACAAGCTCGTGAAGCGGGTGTTTACATGAAAGTTGTGCGTAACACACTAGCACGCCGTGCGGTTGAAGGTACTCAGTACGAGTGTCTAACAGAGACTTTCACTGGTCCTTCTCTAATCGCGTTCTCTAACGAGCACCCAGGTGCTGCAGCGCGTCTTTTCAAAGACTTCGCTAAAGAGAACAAAAACTTCGAGATCAAAGCTGCTGCATTTGAAGGCGCGCTAACTGACGCTGAAGTACTAGCAACACTACCAACTTACGACGAAGCAATCGCACGTCTGATGATGTGTCTGAAAGAAGCTTCTGCTGGCAAGCTGGTACGTACTATCGCTGCTGTCCGCGATCAAAAAGAAGCTGCGTAATTCGCATTGCTTTTTACTGGTTGCTAAATAAACTTATTGTTGACTTAAAAGAGAATTGTTATGTCTATTACTAACGAGCAAATCCTAGACGCTATCGCAGAAATGTCTGTAACACAAGTTGTTGAACTGATCTCTGCAATGGAAGAAAAATTCGGTGTTACTGCTGCAGCTGCAGTTGTAGCAGGTGGCCCAGCAGCAGCAGCTGTTGAAGAGCAAACTGAATTCAACGTAATCCTAACTTCTGCTGGCGCGAACAAAGTTGCTGTAATCAAAGCAGTACGTGGCGCAACTGGTCTAGGCCTGAAAGAAGCGAAAGCTCTAGTTGACGGCGCTCCAGCGGCTCTTAAAGAAGGCGTTGAGAAAGCTGAAGCTGAAGCTCTGAAGAAAGAGCTAGAAGAAGCTGGTGCATCTGTTGAGATCAAGTAATTATTACTTAGTCTCTTAGCCTAACGGCTATTGGCTGGTGGTTTAATAACCACCGGCCTTTTTGCGCTGTAGGGTATAGGCGAATTTTCCCGCTGTTTAAGCGCCTGATATCCATGCAAAAAACATTTCATTCAATCGCAATGAAGTGTCACTACAGTAAACAGCCATTTAGTCTCTGTCCCTTACCCCCCTTAAGTAACTAGGAGCGGGCGGACAGTTTGGGTCACTTATCAGCGAGCTGAGGAACCCCATGGTTTACTCTTATACCGAGAAAAAGCGCATCCGTAAGGACTTTGGTACTCGTCCACAAGTTTTGGACATTCCATACCTGCTATCGATCCAGCTCGATTCGTTCGACAAATTTATCGAACAGGATCCTGAAGGGCAATACGGTCTTGAGGCTGCTTTCCGTTCTGTATTCCCGATTCAGAGCTACAACGGCAATTCAGAGCTGCAATACGTTAGCTACCGTCTTGGTGAGCCAGTCTTTGATGTTAAAGAATGTCAAATTCGTGGCGTAACTTATTCAAAACCACTGCGCGTTAAATTGCGTCTGGTGATCTTCGATAAAGACGCACCTGCAGGTACTGTCAAAGACATTAAAGAACAAGAAGTCTACATGGGGGAAATTCCACTCATGACAGACAATGGTACCTTCGTAATCAACGGTACCGAGCGAGTTATCGTATCCCAGCTGCACCGAAGCCCAGGTGTGTTCTTCGACAGCGATAAGGGTAAGACTCACTCTTCAGGTAAAGTTCTCTACAACGCGCGTATTATTCCTTACCGTGGTTCATGGCTTGACTTTGAGTTCGATCCTAAGGACAACTTGTACGTACGTATCGACCGTCGTCGTAAGCTGCCTTCAACGATCATTCTTCGTGCACTAGGCAAGACCACTGCAGAGATCTTGGACATGTTCTTCGAAAAAGTGAATTTCGAAGTAAAAGATCAAACGCTGATGATGGAGCTAGTTCCAGAACGTCTGCGTGGTGAAACGGCCTCTTTTGATATCGAAGCAAACGGCAACGTTTACGTCGAAAAAGGCCGTCGTGTAACTGCTCGTCATATCCGCCAGCTCGAGAAAGATGGCGTTGATCACATCGAAGTACCTGTTGAGTACATCGTTGGTAAAGTTTCTTCAAAAGATTACATCAATGAAGCGACTGGCGAGATCATTGTTGCTGCGAACCAAGAAATCAGCCTAGAAGCGTTGGCGAACCTGTCGCAAGCAGGTCACAAGTCGTTGCAAGTTCTGTTTACCAACGATCTTGACCATGGTCCATTCATGTCAGAAACCCTACGTATCGACAGCACGGTTGATCGTATTTCTGCACTGGTAGAAATCTACCGCATGATGCGCCCTGGTGAGCCACCAACGAAAGAAGCAGCAGAAGCGCTATTTGAAAGCTTGTTCTTCTCTGAAGAGCGTTATGACCTATCGACTGTTGGCCGTATGAAGTTCAACAGCTCTATTGGTCGTGAAGACGCGCTCGATCAAGGCACTCTTGACGAAACTGATATTGTCGAGGTGATGAAAAAGCTTATCGCTATCCGTAACGGCATCGGTGAAGTGGACGATATCGACCACCTCGGTAACCGTCGTATCCGTTCTGTTGGCGAAATGGCAGAGAACCAATTCCGTGTTGGCCTTGTTCGTGTTGAGCGTGCAGTGAAAGAACGTCTAAGCCTAGGCGATCTTGATGCGGTAATGCCACAAGACTTGATCAATGCGAAGCCTATCTCTGCGGCAGTGAAAGAGTTCTTTGGCTCTTCTCAGCTTTCTCAGTTTATGGACCAGAACAACCCACTATCAGAAGTCACGCACAAGCGTCGTATTTCTGCCTTGGGTCCTGGCGGTCTGACTCGTGAGCGTGCTGGCTTTGAAGTTCGAGACGTACACGTAACGCACTACGGTCGTCTATGTCCTATCGAAACGCCTGAAGGTCCGAACATCGGTCTTATCAACTCGCTGTCTGCGTTTGCTCGTTGTAACGAGTACGGTTTCCTAGAAACGCCATACCGCCGTGTTATCGATGGTATCGTGACAGATGAAGTAGATTACCTATCGGCTATCGAAGAAGGCCAATTCGTTATCGCTCAGGCGAACGCCGCGCTAACGGAAGAAGGTACTTTCGCAGATGAACTGATCACCGCTCGTCAGAAAGGTGAATCGGGTCTGCACCCACGCGAACATGTTGACTACATGGACGTTGCGACTAACCAAGTGGTATCGATTGCGGCATCGCTGATCCCATTCCTGGAACACGACGATGCGAACCGTGCCCTCATGGGTGCGAACATGCAACGTCAGGCCGTACCAACACTGAAAGCAGACAAGCCTCTAGTTGGTACTGGTATTGAGCGTAACGTAGCAGTGGACTCTGGTGTAACAGCGGTAGCGAAACGCGGCGGTGTTATCCAGTCGGTTGATGCTTCTCGTATCGTCGTTAAGGTTAACGAAGAAGAGTTGATCCCTGGTGAAGCAGGTATCGATATCTACAACCTAACCAAATACACGCGTTCTAACCAGAACACCTGTATCAACCAGCGTCCATGTGTGATGCCGGGTGAGCCAGTACTGCGTGGTGATGTGCTTGCTGACGGTCCTTCAACCGACCTTGGTGAACTTGCACTTGGCCAGAACATGCGTATCGCATTCATGCCTTGGAACGGTTACAACTTCGAAGACTCGATCTTAGTTTCTGAGCGCGTTGTTCAAGAAGACCGTTTCACGACTATCCACATTCAAGAACTGACTTGTGTGGCGCGTGATACTAAGCTGGGTTCTGAAGAGATCACAGCGGATATTCCAAACGTCGGTGAATCGGCTCTGTCTAAACTGGACGAGTCCGGTATCGTTTACATCGGTGCAGAAGTGAAGGGTGGTGACATCCTTGTGGGTAAAGTGACGCCGAAAGGTGAAACTCAGCTCACTCCTGAAGAGAAGCTACTACGTGCTATCTTCGGTGAAAAAGCATCTGATGTTAAAGATACGTCACTGCGTGTACCAAACTCAGTTTCAGGTACCATCATTGATGTTCAAGTCTTCACTCGCGATGGCGTAGAGAAAGACAAGCGTGCGCTTGAAATTGAACACATGCAGCTAAAAGAAGCGAAGAAAGACCTAACAGAAGAGTTCCAAATTCTGGAAGGCGGTCTTCTAAACCGTGTGAAAGCATTGCTTCTTTCTGGCGGTTACTCTGAAGCGAAACTTGACGGTACTGAGCGTAAGAAGTGGCTAGAGCTGACTCTTGAAGATGACGCACTGCAAACTCAGCTTGAGCAACTTGCAGAGCAGTACGACGAGCTGAAAGCAGACTTCGACAAGAAGTTTGAAACCAAGCGTCGTAAGATCACTCAAGGTGATGATCTAGCACCTGGCGTTCTGAAGATCGTGAAAGTTTACCTAGCGGTGAAACGTCGTATCCAGCCTGGTGATAAGATGGCGGGTCGTCACGGTAACAAGGGTGTAATCTCGAAGATCAACCCTGTTGAAGACATGCCATACGATGAAAACGGCCAGCCGGTTGATATCGTACTGAACCCACTGGGTGTACCTTCACGTATGAACATCGGTCAGATCCTAGAAGTTCACTTAGGTCTGGCTGCAAAAGGTATCGGCGACAAGATCAACCAGATGGTCAAAGAGCAGCAAGAATTGGCGAAATTCCGTGAATTCCTGCAAAAAGTTTACAGCCTAGGCGAAACTCGCCAGAAAGTAGACATTGCATCTCTGTCTGATGATGAAGTTCGTACTCTGGTTCACAACCTACGTGGCGGTCTACCGATCGCGACTCCGGTCTTTGATGGTGCGTCTGAGAAGTCAATTAAAGAGCTTCTAAAACTGGCGGATCTCCCTGAGTCTGGTCAGCTTACACTGTTCGATGGTCGTACTGGTGATGCCTTTGAGCGCCCGGTTACGGTCGGCTACATGTACATGCTGAAACTGAACCACTTGGTTGATGACAAAATGCACGCTCGTTCAACGGGTTCGTACAGCCTAGTAACTCAGCAGCCACTTGGTGGTAAAGCTCAGTTCGGTGGTCAGCGTTTCGGTGAGATGGAAGTATGGGCACTGGAAGCATACGGTGCAGCTTACACGCTACAAGAAATGCTTACCGTTAAGTCGGACGACGTGAACGGCCGTACTAAGATGTATAAGAACATCGTAGATGGTAACCACGCGATGGAACCTGGCATGCCAGAATCGTTCAACGTACTGTTGAAAGAGATCCGCTCGCTGGGTATCAACATCGAGCTAGAAGACGAAGAGTAATCCTTCCGGGTTATTTGGTAGAAAGTAGTCTGTCGAGAGGCAGGCTACTTTTAACTCCTTACAGGAGCTGATTGTGAAAGACTTATTAAACTTTCTGAAAGCACAGCATAAGACCGAAGAATTTGATGCAATCAAAATCGGTCTGTCTTCACCAGACATGATTCGTTCATGGTCTTTTGGTGAAGTGAAAAAACCTGAAACGATCAACTATCGTACGTTCAAACCTGAGCGCGATGGTCTGTTCTGTGCGCGTATCTTTGGCCCGGTAAAAGACTACGAGTGTCTTTGTGGCAAATATAAGCGTCTCAAGCACCGTGGCGTGATCTGTGAGAAGTGTGGCGTTGAAGTTACGCAAACTAAAGTTCGTCGTGACCGTATGGGCCACATCGAACTGGCTTCTCCAGTGGCTCACATCTGGTTCCTGAAATCACTACCGTCTCGTATCGGTCTGCTGATGGATATCCCTCTGCGTGATATCGAACGCGTTCTGTACTTCGAAATGTACGTAGTGACTGAACCGGGCATGACGGATCTTGAAAAAGGCCAAATGCTGACGGAAGAAGAGTATCTGGATCGCCTAGAAGAGTGGGGCGACGAGTTTACGGCTAAAATGGGTGCGGAAGCGATCAAGGACCTACTAGGTTCGATGGATATGCACGCTGAAGCCGAACAGATGCGCGAAGAACTGGACACCACTAACTCTGAAACCAAGCGTAAGAAGCTGACTAAGCGTCTCAAGCTGGTTGAAGCGTTCGTGCAATCTGGCAACAACCCAGAGTGGATGATCCTAACTGTTCTTCCAGTTCTGCCGCCAGATCTACGTCCTCTAGTACCACTAGATGGCGGTCGCTTTGCGACATCCGATCTGAACGATCTATACCGTCGTGTGATCAACCGTAACAACCGTTTGAAGCGTCTTCTAGAGCTTGCTGCTCCGGACATCATCGTACGTAACGAAAAACGTATGCTGCAAGAGTCTGTTGATGCGCTACTGGATAACGGTCGTCGTGGTCGTGCGATCACAGGTTCGAACAAGCGTCCTCTGAAATCTCTTGCTGATATGATCAAGGGTAAACAGGGTCGTTTCCGTCAGAACCTGCTAGGTAAACGTGTAGACTACTCTGGCCGTTCTGTAATCACAGTAGGTCCATACCTGCGTCTGCACCAGTGTGGTCTTCCGAAGAAGATGGCGCTTGAGCTATTCAAACCATTCATCTACAGCAAGCTTGAAACTCGTGGCCTAGCGACGACAATCAAAGCAGCTAAGAAGATGGTTGAGCGTGAAGAAGCGGTGGTTTGGGATATCCTAGACGAAGTGATCCGTGAACACCCAGTACTACTGAACCGTGCACCAACACTTCACCGTCTTGGTATTCAGGCGTTCGAACCAGTACTGATCGAAGGTAAAGCAATTCAGCTACACCCACTTGTGTGTGCGGCGTACAACGCGGACTTCGACGGTGACCAAATGGCGGTTCACGTACCTCTAACGCTAGAGGCACAGCTTGAAGCTCGTACTCTGATGATGTCGACAAACAACATTCTGTCGCCAGCATCGGGCGACCCTATCATCGTACCTTCTCAGGACGTGGTATTGGGTCTGTACTACATGACTCGTGAAATGATCAACGCGAAAGGCGAAGGCATGTACCTAGCTGGTCCTGCTGAAGCTGAAAAAGCATACCGCACTAAGACAGCGGCACTGCACGCGCGCGTTAAAGTTCGTATCACTGAAACTGTGGTAGACGAAGATGGTCACAGCACTACAGAAACTAAGATGGTGGACACCACTATCGGCCGTGCTATGTTGTGGCAAATCGTACCGAAAGGCCTACCGTTCAGCATCGTTAACCAAAAGCTAGGTAAGAAGCAGATTTCTAACCTACTTAACGAGGCATACCGTAAGCTTGGTCTGAAAGACACCGTAATCTTCGCTGACCAAATCATGTACACCGGTTTTGCTTACGCGGCACTTTCTGGCGTGTCTGTTGGTATCGACGACATGGTTGTACCACCAGCGAAGTACACTGAAATCGCAGAAGCGGAAGAAGAAGTACGCGAAATCCAAGAGCAGTACCAGTCTGGTCTGGTAACGGCAGGTGAACGTTACAACAAAGTGATCGATATTTGGGCATCGACCAACGATCGCGTAGCGAAAGCGATGATGGAGAACCTTTCTTCTGAAACGGTCATCAACCGTGACGGTGAAGAAGAACAGCAAGAGTCGTTCAACAGCATCTACATGATGGCGGACTCGGGCGCTCGTGGTTCTGCAGCTCAGATTCGTCAGCTAGCGGGTATGCGTGGTCTGATGGCGCGTCCAGATGGTTCAATCATCGAAACGCCGATCACCGCAAACTTTAAAGAAGGTCTAAACGTCCTTCAGTACTTTATCTCAACGCACGGTGCTCGTAAGGGTCTGGCGGATACGGCACTGAAGACAGCGAACTCGGGTTACCTAACTCGTCGTCTCGTTGACGTTGCACAAGACGTAGTAGTTTACGAGCACGACTGTGGCACCCCAGAAGGCATTGAAATGATGCCGCACATCGAGGGTGGTGACGTTAAAGTTGCGCTAACTGAACTTGCTCTTGGCCGCGTGGTGGCAGAAGACATCGTTAAGCCAGGCACAGAAGAAGTTCTGATCCCACGCAATACGCTGTTGGATGAGAAATGGTGCCAGATCATCAACGAAAACTCAGTTGATAAGATCAAAGTACGTTCAGTGGTAACCTGTGATTCAGACTACGGTTGTTGTGCACTGTGTTACGGTCGTGACCTAGCGCGTGGTCACCTAGTGAACCAAGGCGAAGCAGTCGGCGTTATCGCCGCTCAGTCTATCGGTGAACCGGGTACACAGCTAACGATGCGTACGTTCCACATCGGTGGTGCGGCATCGACAGCAGCAGCAGAAAACAGCATTCAAGTGAAGAACAACGGTTCTGTGAAGCTGAACAATGCGAAGTTCGTTGTGAACAAAGCAGGCAAACTGGTTATCACTTCGCGTGCATCTGAACTGACCATTATGGATGAGTTCGGCCGTACCAAAGAGAAACACAAACTGCCTTACGGTTCGACACTGAACAAAGCGGATGGCGATGCAGTAACGGCTGGTGAAACGGTCGCGAAACTGGGAAGCGCACACCATGCCAATCATCACTGAAGTGGCAGGTCGTGTTCAATTCGTTGACATGATTGATGGTGTAACTGTTTCACGTCAAACCGATGATCTGACTGGTCTATCTTCAAGCGAAGTGACCGATGCGGCGGCTCGCCCTGCGGCAGGTAAAGATATGCGTCCAGCAATCAAACTTGTCGATGAGAAAGGCAACGACGTGATGATCCCGGGTACCGATATGCCGGCGCAGTACTTCCTACCAGGTAAAGCGATCGTCAACATCGAAGATGGCACCGAAGTGGGTATCGGTGACACGCTTGCTCGTATTCCTCAGAAATCGGGCGGTAACAAGGACATCACCGGTGGTCTACCACGCGTTGCTGACTTGTTCGAAGCGCGTCGACCAAAAGAACCTGCAATTCTTGCTGAACACACAGGTACAGTGAGCTACGGTAAAGAGACTAAAGGTAAGCGTCGCTTGATCATTACTCGTGAGGGTGGTGATACGTACGAAGAGATGATTCCTAAGCACCGTCAGCTGAACGTATTTGAAGGTGAGCGTGTGGAACGTGGCGATGTTATCGCTGACGGTCCAGAAGCGCCACACGATATCCTGCGTCTACGTGGTATCCACGCTGTGACTCAGTACATCGCCAATGAAGTTCAGGAAGTTTACCGTTTGCAAGGCGTTAAGATTAACGACAAGCACATCGAAACCATCGTTCGTCAGATGCTTCGTAAGTGTACTATTACTCACGCTGGTGACTCTGAGTTCCTACCAGGTGAGACAGTAGAATACGCGCAAGTGAAGATTGCTAACCGCAATCTTGAAGCGGAAGGTAAAGAGCAAGCACGTTTCGAGCGTGAGCTGCTAGGTATTACCAAAGCTTCTCTTGCTACTGAGTCGTTTATCTCTGCGGCATCGTTCCAAGAGACCACTCGCGTACTAACAGAAGCGGCAGTTTCTGGTAAGCGTGATGATCTGCGTGGCTTGAAAGAGAACGTTATCGTTGGTCGTCTGATCCCGGCTGGTACCGGTTTTGCGTACCACCAAGATCGTCAAGCGAAACGTGCGCAAGCACAGGAAGGCCCATCGGCTGCACAAGCAACTGATAACCTTGCTGCACTGCTAAACGCAGGCTTCTCTTCAGACGAGTAATCGTTGAGAAATCAAAAAGGCACCTTCGGGTGCCTTTTTTGTTGCCGCTTTTACCGTTAAATCAATCGTTTTTCGTTGCCTTAATTCAAGCCCCTGGCGGAACTGATAGGCTGTCGGCGATCAACTGGATGAGTTGATCTTCCACTTCAAAACGCATTTCCAGTATTTCACCTAAGCGAGAGAGATCTTTGTCAAAACGCTCAAGTGTGTCGTCTTCATCAACACTGGCGTATTGATCGGTAAAGTTGAGCAGTGGATCGGTGGTCAGGACGATGCGAGCATAAGTGTCATGGATCTCTTGCGTGATTTCAAAGCCGGTGGCACGCCACTTGTTCATCACCATGTCGTAGACTTTAAAGTGACCTTCAGAGATGTAATCCACCAGTGCTTGGCAGAAATGCTGCAGTTTCGTCGGGAGTTGGGAGTTCGAGTACATTTGTTTTGTTGATACAAGGCTGCAAAGCCGCAAGCTTGCAATACTCTACAATCAGCGATTGTCTGGTCTCTAACCAGTGATCAATCACGTCACTGGAGCCGCCCCATTGTTCTTGCGTTTGTTTGAATTTTTTTAGCATGACCATGCCCTCATGATCTGATCACCGAACCTGTGATCTTTTTCCTTTGCCTAGTAAAGCCACAATCTTCATAGCAATCTCGAAGATGCAACCTATTGTCCTTACTAGAATTTATATCCAGATGTCAATGTGATAACAAACTCTGGTATGAATTTAGATTGCCAGTAAAATGAACGAACTGCAAGCAGTGAGGATCGAGAATGTTATCTGACATCGACAATAAACAGAACCGGGTATGCTACTGGTGTGTGGTTTCGGGCAGCGAAGTTTGGCTGATGGATGGGGCTCTACCTTTGGGTTTAGCTAGCCAGTTTTCGCTCGACAGTGATAAGGCAATAAAAGTAGGAAGGTATCAAGGACATGACGTCATGTGGCTCAATGAAGCTGAACTTGAGCGGAGTTTGCCGATGATCTCACTGCGTGAATGCCTTCACTTCGACGAAACCTTGTTTCTGCTAATAGGTAAAGCTGTGCAATACGGCCACATGACGCAAACTCTCCGCTTTTGTCCGCAGTGTGGCGGGCGTACCCATCTCAATCACAATCAGTTGGCGATGCAATGTGCCGATTGTCGTACTTTGCACTATCCACGCATTTTTCCCTGCATTATCGTTGCGGTGCGCAAGCAACAGGAGATTTTGCTGGCACAACATCCAAGACATCGCAATGGTATGTACACAGTGATTGCTGGTTTCCTTGAAGTGGGGGAAACCTTAGAGCAGTGTGTGGCGCGAGAAGTAAAAGAAGAGACCGGAATTGATGTGACTAATATTCGCTACTTTGGTAGCCAGCCTTGGGCATTTCCTTCAAGTATGATGATGGCTTTTCTCGCCGATTATGCTGGAGGTGAGATAAAACCGGACTATTCCGAAACTCAGTGATGCGCAGTGGTTTGGACTAGACACTATGCCTGAGGTCGCGCCTGTGGGCACGATTGCTAGAGCGTTAATCGAACAAACACTGTTCGATATAGCCGCTGACATTTGATGGCTGAAAATATCAGTCTTTGTGAAAGGTGTTGCGTCAACATTGGCTGATGTTGCTTCGGCGAGCATGCAGATGGGGTGCAAAAAAACACCTATTCAAAGGCGGTCCAGTGGCGGCCTACTTACCACTTATGCTAAGTGTGTAATGGTTTAATTTCTTGAAATTAAATAAAAAAAACCCTCCGAGAGGGAGGGGGTAAGTAAGATGTCGTTATGAGATGCCAAGCACTGAGTGCTCGGTTTATAATTGTAGTTTTCGCTAGCGAACAAATTTTTAACACTGTTACTGGTTGGGTGCAAACTAAGCATTGATTTAAACGTTAATAACTTGATCTAGGACGCAAAGCATGCCGCTTTTTCTCTCAAATCAGTGATAGAATGTCGCCCTTATAAGAAAGCCTAACAACTGGAAAGACGGAATGACTGAATTAAAAAATGACCGCTATCTACGTGCTTTGCTCAAGCAGCCAGTGGATTGCACCCCAGTATGGATGATGCGTCAGGCTGGTCGCTATTTACCTGAGTATCGCGCGACTCGTGCTCAAGCTGGCGATTTTATGTCTTTATGCCGCAACGCTGAGTTGGCCTCAGAAGTGACACTCCAGCCGCTGCGCCGTTTTCCTCTTGATGCGGCCATTCTTTTCTCGGACATTTTGACTATTCCAGATGCTATGGGGCTGGGTTTGCGTTTCTCGGCGGGCGAAGGCCCGGTATTCGATAGGCCGATCACCTGCAAAGCGGACGTGGATAAGATAGGTCTGCCCGATCCAGAAGGCGAACTGCAATATGTCATGAATGCCGTGCGTCAAATTCGCAAAGATCTGCAAGGCGAAGTGCCGTTGATCGGTTTCTCAGGCAGCCCGTGGACACTGGCAACCTACATGGTTGAAGGGGGCAGCTCGAAAGCCTTCACTAAGATCAAAAAGATGATGTACGCCGAGCCGCAAACGCTGCACCTGCTGCTCGATAAACTCGCTGATAGCGTTATCGAGTACCTCAACGCGCAGATCAAAGCTGGCGCGCAATCGGTGATGGTGTTTGACACTTGGGGGGGCGTGTTGACTCCGCGTGACTACAACCAATTCTCGCTGCAGTACATGCATAAAATCGTTGATGGGCTGATGCGTGAAAATGATGGTCGCCGAGTGCCGGTCACCCTGTTCACCAAGAACGGTGGCATGTGGCTGGAGCAAATAGCCGCAACAGGTTGTGACGCTGTGGGTCTTGATTGGACCATCAACATTGCCGATGCTAAAGCGCGCGTGGGAGATAAAGTGGCCTTGCAAGGTAACATGGACCCCTCCATGTTGTATGCGCCGCATGAGCGTATCCGTGAAGAAGTGGCGACCATTCTTGAAGGATTTGGCCAAGGTGGAACCGGGCACGTGTTTAACTTGGGGCACGGCATTCATCTCGATGTTCCACCAGAAAACGCGGGCGTGTTTGTTGAAGCGGTACATGAGCTTTCTAAGCCATACCACCAATAAAAAGCACTCTCTGTTAGTGATTAAAAACCAGCTTCGGCTGGTTTTTTTATGCTCAGTGATTGGGCTTGCGAGGGTTTAGGGTTTGCCATGAGCCTAACGCTCTGCAACCAGACGTTTGTATCACAGCAGCAGGTGTACACGCTGGCGAATATAGGCCACGGTTTGCTCTTCAAACCAAGGATTATTACGCAGCCACAGGGTGTTTCTTGGGGATGGATGCGGCAGCGGCAGATAGGTGGGCAGCCAGTCTTGCCAGCGTTGAACCGTTTCTGTCAGTGTTTTGGGTTTGTCAGTTAAATAGTAGTTTTGTGCGTACTGGCCAATCAGTAGCGTCAGTTCAATATTGGGTAAGTGCTTGAGCAGCGCCTCATGCCATAGGGGCGCGCATTCTTTGCGAGGAGGAAGATCGCCCGATTGCCCACGGCCTGGGTAGCAAAACCCCATCGGCACAATGGCCACCTGTTTGGGGTCATAAAAGGTGGTTTTGTCGAGGTCGAGCCACTCTCTTAAACGATTGCCGCTGGCATCGTTCCAAGGTATGGAGGTTTGATGCACTTTGGTCCCGGGCGCCTGTCCAATGATCAAAATCTTCGCCTCTGAGTGAGCTTGAACCACAGGGTTAGCACCTAGCGGCAAAGCGGAGGCACACACTTGGCAGGCTCGGATCTGCCTTAGCAGGGTGTCGAGAGCCACAGCTTAATAGCCCTTGGCGAAGCTGACTTGGTAATTGAGTGGGTAGCCCTCAATCCAGCGTTGGTAATTCTCGGCAAAAATCTCTACCACTTGTTCTGCAAAGCTCAAGGCAGCAATGTGTGGTGTGATGGTGATTTGTTTTAACCCCCAAAATGGATGATCGCTTGGCAGCGGCTCTTGCTCAAACACATCCAAGAAGGCGTGCTCAACCCAACGATTCTTGAGTGCCAGCAGCAGTGCCGCATTATCCAATACATCACCACGGCCAACGTTAAACAGCAAGACTTGGCGGCAGTGGCTCAAACTGGCTTGGTTGAGTAACTGTTTTGTCTGCTCGGTGCTGGGAAGGGTGTTGACGACGATGTCTGCTTGCGTCAATGCTGCGGCTAATTCATTGATGTGATAGGTTTGATGAAAATGGCTGCCCGTCGGTGGAATGCCCGTGCGGTTTATACCCATGGTGTGCAGCCCCATCGCGGAGCAGACGTGTGCAAGATGGTTACCAATGCTGCCCGTACCCAAAATGACCACCCGTTTGCCTTGCAAAGAGGTGTAGAGGTGCGGTTGCCATTGGCGTTGCTGCTGTTGTTGCGCGTAGAGCGGCAAGTGGCGCCAGTGAGCAATGCTATAACCCAGCACATATTCCGCGATCAGCGGGCCAAAAATGCCACGCACATTAGTAAGCGTGTAGTCACGACGCAGGCCAGATGGCATCAGTGCGTTGACTCCAGCATAGGTCGATTGCAGCCATTGCAGTTTAGGGAATTGATCGAGCTTATCGGCGATTTTCGGCGGGGCGGCTAACACGATATCTGCCTCAGCGGGGTCTTGGGTGATCGTCAATTCCGGGAGGGAATGGCTCAAGAGCAGGTCGTGATAGCTCTGGTTCTCTTCAGTGAGGATGAAAATCTTGTGCTCTGAATGATGCATAACTTTTTTCCCGTTGGCGAATCAAGTAAACTTCCGCTGTCTTTTTCCGCAATGATTGAGTGACTATGCTACAAAATCCACTTCAGGTTCGTTTAGAAAAACTGGAACCTTGGCAACAAATCACCTTTATGGTGTGTTTGTGTGAACGAATGTACCCTAACTACGCCATGTTTTGTGAAAACACTGGTTTTGCTGAGCCCCGCAACTATCGCAACATTTTAGATAGTGTATGGGAAATTCTCACGGTGAAAAATGCCAAAGTGAATTTTGAGCGTCAACTTGAGAAGTTGGAAGAGTTGTTCCCTAGCGCTGAAGAGTTCGATCTTTATGCGGTTTATCCTGCGATGGATGCGTGTCAGGCACTCTCTACTTTATTGCATGGTTTGTTGGATCGCGACTATCTGTTTGATTCGATGATCAAAATTAGCCAACAATCGGTGCAAACCGTGGCGGATTTAGAACAAGCGCAAGGCAGTGAGCCGATCACCAATGACAATCAGAAAGCCAATGAAGCAGTTTGTGCCGAGTGGGATGTTCAGTGGGCAATTTTCCGTCCGTTGCGTGAAGCACAAGAGCGCGATATTGATCTGATCAAAGATTTACGCCAAGAGCTCAGAGACGAGCCATTGAGTAACATCGGCATTGAGCTGTAAGCGGAAAAGTAAAAAAGGCTCCATCGGAGCCTTTTTGCTGTCTGCTTAACGCGATTTGATTTTTTCGAGGTTGATCTCTTCATCCTCATCATCGCGGCTTTCAATCATGCCGTGTTTGGTTTTCCAGCGTTCCCAACGCTGATACGCCAACTGCTGCATGTCGCTACTTTTGTCCGCTTCGTCGATGATCTCCTCACCAAGCAAGTATTCGAAAATATCTTCCAGTGTCACTAGGCCTTGCACCGTGCCGTATTCGTCCACCACGATGGCCAGTTGCAGACGTTTTGCCATCATTTGGTCAAACACTTTCGGCAGCGGCATATTATTAAGTATCACGTGAATGGGTCGCATCACCGCGCCCAACTGCTTCTCGCCTTGTCCTGCTTGTTGCAGTTTAAACAGCTCCAAACGGTGCACAAAACCGATGATGTTGTCTTTCTGCTCGCTGTAAACCAGCGGGCGAGAGAACGGTGTCTCTTTGTGTTCGGCAAGAAACTCATTAATCGTGGTGGTTGCTTCGACACGAAACACCACCGGGCGAGGCGTCATCACCTGCGTCACGGCCACATTCTGGATGCCTAGTAAGTTGCTGAGGATCTTCGATTCACCTTCTGCAAACTCGCCACTTTCACGTGCGAGGATCGCCATGGCCGACAGTTCATCACGCATTTTTGGCATCTCGTGATTGCGCGCCAATCTTTTCGTGATCTGTTCAGAGAACCACACAAACGGCGTGAGTGCCCACACCATCCAGCGTAGTGTGGTTGCCGCGCTCGGGGCGAGCTGTCGCCAGTAAGTCGCACCGATGGTTTTGGGCACGATTTCCGACAACACCAAAATACCCAACGTCAGCACGCCGGAAAACACGCCAAGCCACTCACTGCCAAACACCACGGCGGCCTGTGCGCCTGCGGTTGCCGCGCCTATGGTATGCGCGATGGTATTGAGGGTGAGGATCGAGGCCAGCGGACGGTCGATATCCGCTTTGAGTTTAGCCAATGGCTCTGCAGCAGGGTGTGCCTGCTGTTTCAACTGTGCGATATAGCTCGGGCTGATACTCAGTAACACCGCCTCCAATACCGAACAGATAAAGGAAATACCGATAGCGATAGAGATGTAGATAGTAAGCAGTAGCATGATTGCCCTTGATAGAAAAACAGAGTGTTGTGACACGAGGGGAGAGTATACGCTAATAACCCCATTCACCCCTTATAAATAGGTGCTTCGCAGAGGAAAACCAAGGGAATTCTGCTATCAATCGGTAACAATTTGTGAGTTATTACTCAGAATATGGCTAAAAGTAATTCACTAGAGCGAAAGAAACACGACAAACCTTTGCCAGATGGGGCCTTTATGCTTTAGAGTGAGA
This sequence comes from Vibrio cidicii, assembly GCF_009763805.1. Taxonomy (NCBI): domain Bacteria; kingdom Pseudomonadati; phylum Pseudomonadota; class Gammaproteobacteria; order Vibrionales; family Vibrionaceae; genus Vibrio; species Vibrio cidicii. Next base: position 3,042,158 of record NZ_CP046804.1, read on the forward strand.
CCAATTCGATAACCTATGAGAAGGGAAACCTAATGAACAAGACCCAATTAATCGACTTTATCGCAGAGAAAGCAGACCTATCTAAAGCACAAGCAAAAGCTGCTCTTGAAGCTACTCTTGAAGGCGTAGAAGGCGCTCTGAAAGAGGGTGACCAGGTTCAACTAATTGGTTTTGGTACATTCAAAGTGAACCACCGTGCCGCGCGTACTGGCCGTAACCCAAAAACGGGCGCTGAGATCCAAATCGCAGCAGCAAATGTGCCAGCGTTCGTTGCAGGCAAAGCACTGAAAGAATCAGTAAACTAATTCAGTGAGGCGCCGAGGAATCCTCTTCGGCGCCATTCTTTTACAAAAATGAAAAAATTACTTCTTGCTTGTGCCGCTGGCGTTCTGCTGGCTGGCTGTTCTTCTTCCTCCCGACCGACCCTTGAGCAGTTTACCGAATTTACTGGTGGACAGATGATGGGTGATGCGACCAGTTTCTATTGGGTGACCGAAAAACTTTCCGGGCCACAAAAAGCGTCTGATTTTGTCTTAGTGGGTGAATATGGCTGGTATCAAAGTGAGTATCGCTGGGATGAAGGTACGCTTAGAGAGTTGATTCGACAAGGTGAACAGCGGGATAGCAAGCTGGGCTTGGTGCCTTATCGAATCCACGTTCGTTTTAACGTTGATGGCGAAGCGGTGTACCAGCAGTTTCGCCTCAACAGCAAGGTGCTGCCGATTCAGGCGGATCAATTGCAACGCTATCAATCGGAAGCCGATGTGCTGGTGAAAAAAAGCAAGCAGCAGTCGCGTGATGGTTTGGAATTGATCCAAGGTTACTGGGATGGCGAAACCTTCGAAACCTGTGCGGGTGAAGAGTTTTCTACCCTCGAGTTTAACCAAACACTGCCCGGGTTTGTGATTAACCGCTTGGCGAGCGTTGATAGCTACGTTGCCTTTCTCGGGAAAAAATCGTCCAAGCGTTTGGAAGTTGACACGTTACTTTTGTTAGATGAAGACGATCGAGATTGTGTCACCCGCCCCGTGCTGATTGAAGACGAACAAAAATAAAAAAGGCGCTGATTCAGCGCCTTTTGTCTATCTAATATGGTTACTGCTGTTCGCGAGCAATCGCGCGATAACCAATATCGTTGCGATGGAACATGCCATCCCAGCTGATCTGTTTGGCCAGTGCATAAGCGCGTTGCTGCGCTTCAAAGACACTGTGACCTAAGGCAGTGGCACACAATACGCGGCCACCATTGGTCACCACATGGCCCTCTTTGTCGGTGGTGCCGGCGTGGAACACTTTCTGCCCTTCGACTTCGTCTGTCGGTAGGCCTGAAATGACATCGCCTTTGGCATAATCGCCCGGGTAACCGCCCGCAGCGAGGACGATACCGATAGAAGCGCGCGGGTCCCATTTTGATTCAACTTGGTCGAGTTTCTGCTCGATCGCGGCCAGACAAAGTTCAACCAGATCCGATTGCATGCGCATCATGATTGGCTGCGTTTCTGGATCACCAAAACGGCAGTTGTACTCGATCACCTTGGGTGTGCCATCTTTGTCGATCATCAAACCCGCGTAGAGGAAGCCGGTGTATGGGTTGCCTTCCGCGGCCATACCACGCACGGTTGGATAGATCACTTCCTGCATAACCCGATCATGAATCTCTGGTGTTACCACTGGCGCTGGCGAGTACGCGCCCATGCCGCCAGTGTTTGGACCTGTGTCTTGATCGCCGACGCGTTTGTGGTCTTGGCTGGTGGCCATTGGCAGGACGTTTTCGCCATCCACCATGACGATAAAGCTGGCCTCTTCGCCATCAAGGAACTCTTCGATCACCACGCGGCTGCCCGCTTCACCAAAAGCGTTGCCTGCCAGCATGTCTTGAATCGCGTCTTCGGCTTCTTGCAGGGTCATGGCGACAATCACCCCTTTGCCTGCCGCAAGGCCATCGGCTTTCACCACAATAGGCGCGCCTTGTTCGCGTACATATGCCAGTGCGGGTTCGATTTCCGTAAAGTTGGCGTAGGCAGCGGTAGGGATTTGATGGCGAGCCAAGAAATCCTTGGTAAAGGCTTTTGAACCTTCAAGCTGCGCCGCTGCTTGCGTTGGGCCAAAAATAGGCAAGCCCGCTTGGCGAAACGCATCGACGACACCAATCACCAATGGCGCTTCAGGGCCAACGATGGTGAGTTCAATCGCTTTCTCTTGAGCAAACGCGACTAAGCCTTCGATGTCTTCGACAGCGATATTGACGTTTTCTAGCTTAGGCTCCAGTGCTGTACCGGCATTTCCCGGTGCAACAAACACCGTGGTGACATTGGGATTTTGTGCCACTTTCCAGCCCAGCGCATGTTCACGACCACCTGAGCCAATAATCAATACATTCATCTCATCATCCTCAAATCTTGCGAAAAGAGGTGCCTTGGCGGGCACCTCTGATAGAAATTAGTGGCGGAAGTGGCGCATACCCGTGAAGATCATCGCCATGCCGTGTTCGTCGGCGGCGGCAATCACTTCATCATCACGCATCGAACCGCCAGGCTGAATCACGCACTTGATACCAGCTTCGGCCGCGGCATCAATGCCATCGCGGAAGGGGAAGAAAGCATCAGATGCCATCACGCTGCCAGCCACTTCAAGGCCTTCGTCTGCCGCTTTGATTCCGGCAATTTTCGCCGAGTACACGCGGCTCATTTGGCCTGCGCCCACACCGATGGTCATGTCACCTTTCGCGTAGACAATCGCGTTTGACTTCACATACTTGGCGACTTTCCAGCAGAACAGTGCATCTTTCAGCTCTTCTTCTGTAGGTTGGCGTTTTGACACCACTTTAAGATCGGCTAGGCCGACCATGCCTTGGTCACGGTCTTGTACCAACAGGCCGCCGTTAACGCGTTTCACATCAAAGCCCGTGGTCTTGGTTGACCATTCGCCGCACTCAAGCAGACGAACATTTTTCTTCGCAGCCACCACTTCGATTGCTTGTGCAGAAACAGAAGGAGCAATGATCACTTCAACGAATTGGCGCTCAACGATAGCACTCGCAGTTTCTGCATCGAGCTCTTGGTTGAATGCAATGATGCCGCCAAATGCGGAGGTTGGGTCGGTTTGGTAAGCGCGGTTGTACGCTTCAAGAATGTCTTTACCGAGTGCGACGCCGCATGGGTTGGCGTGTTTAACGATGACACAAGCAGGCTCGCTAAACTCTTTCACACACTCAAGGGCCGCGTCGGTGTCGGCAATGTTGTTGTAAGACAGTGCCTTGCCCTGGATTTGGCGAGCAGTCGCCACAGACGCTTCTTCTGGGTTCGCTTCCACGTAAAACGCCGCTGCTTGGTGGCTGTTTTCGCCGTAGCGCATGTCTTGTTTCTTGAGGAACTGTTGGTTGAAGGTGCGAGGGAATTTGCTCTCTTCATCGCCTTCCTTGTTCTCTCCGTAAGAAGCAACCATAGTGCCGAAGTAGTTGGCGATCATGCCATCATAAGCGGCAGTGTGCTCAAATGCGGCGATAGCAAGGTCGAAGCGGGTCTCGAGTGTCAGAGAGTTGTCGTTGGCGTCCATCTCGGCAATCACGCGATCGTAATCGTGCGCGTTGACCACTATGGCCACATCTTTGTGGTTTTTCGCCGCTGAACGCACCATGGTTGGTCCGCCAATGTCGATATTCTCTACCGCGTCAGCCAGTGTACAGCCTTGTTTCGCGACCGTTTGTGCAAAGGGGTAGAGGTTAACCACGACGATGTCGATTGGGTTGATGCCGTGTTTCGCCATGACGTCATCGTCTTGACCGCGGCGACCAAGCACACCACCGTGAACTTTTGGGTGAAGGGTTTTAACACGACCATCCATCATCTCTGGAAAACCGGTGTAGTCAGAGACTTCGGTGACTGCGATGCCTTTTTCTGCCAGTAAGCGAGCGGTGCCACCGGTCGAGAGAATATCAACACCACGTTGTGCCAGTGCTTGTGCAAACTCAACAATACCGGTTTTGTCTGATACGCTAATCAGAGCGCGGCGAATAGGACGAGCGTTGTTCATGCTTCCATTTCCTCAAATTCACGGAGTTAAACTAAAGATATTTGCCAAAAATGAACTTGTTCTTATCGCCAGAGCGGAAAACTCGGCTGATAAAAGATTGGCCAGTTTTGGTAAAGACCTTTGCTGCTGTTTTCATCGAGAAAACAGTCTCCCTCATTTGGTGGCGCGTATTCTAACCAATTTATTACAAAAAAGCTCGCGCAATCGTTTGGCATCTCAAAAATAATTGCAAAAAGCGCCTGCTTAGACGACAAAAGTAACGAGTGAGTTAATAAGGAGAGTTATGTTTCAAATCGGTGAATTGGCAAAACGGTGTGGTGTGAGTGCGGATACGCTGCGTTTTTATGAAAAAAACCAACTGATTTTGCCTGCTGGGCGCAGTGAGTCTGGCTATCGCCTCTATAGTGAAGAGAACCAAAAACAGGTCGGTTTTATTCTCAAAGCGAAAGCGCTGGGCTTGAGTTTGGAAGAGATCAAAGAGTTGCTGGAGATCAAGCTGGAAGCGACAGAACACAGCTGCGCTGAGGTGAAAGCGATCACTTCTGCCAAGTTAGCGCTGATCGATGAGAAAATCGCTCAGTTAAGCCAAATTCGTCAGGCGTTGAAGAAAATCAACGATGCCTGTTGTGGTCATACGGATGACGATGCCAGCCACTGTTCCATTTTGGCAGCGCTAGAGTAAGCCGCTCATCAAGGAGCGGCTTGATCTGCTATTTAGGCACGAAAAGCGGCAACACTTTGTTGCAGTCGCTGGCCACTCACCATTAACTGCTCGCTGGCAGCGGCAACTTGGTTGGCTTGTGCGGCCGCTTGGTCACTATGCTCGGCGATTTGGCTCAAACTGTCGCTGATTTGGTTGGTGGTGTGAGATTGTTCTACGCTCGATTGAGCGATGTGTTGGTTAAGCTCTAGGATGGTGGCGATCTGCTGATCAATCTCATGCAGTGCGGTTTGCGCTAGACCAGCTTGCAACTGAGTTTCTTGGGATTGGCGCTGCGTCTGCTCCATCGACTTACACACCTCACTGGCCCTTTGCTGCAAGTTGGCAATGATCTGCTGGATTTCATCCGTACTGTGGCTGGTGCGCGTAGCCAAGGTGCGCACTTCGTCGGCAACCACGGCAAAACCGCGCCCTTGTTCGCCTGCTCGCGCCGCCTCAATGGCCGCATTGAGCGCAAGCAGATTGGTTTGCTCTGCCACGCCGCGAATCACTTCCAGTACAGCACCTACTTTTTGCGTCTCATTGGCTAAATCTTGCACGTTTTGCTCAGTTTGCGTCACCGTTGACGATAGGGCGTTCATATAGTCAGATGCTTTGCTGATCACTTCACTGCCTTCTTTACCCTTTTGGCTGGCATTTTGCGCCGCCAGCGCCGCTTCTTGCGCTGACTCGGCAACGCCAGTGTTACTGGTTTGCAGTTGCTTCATCGCATCAGCGACCGAATCGATCGAGCGCTGCTGCATAGTGGCCTTTTGCAGCGCGTGTTGTGCAACCTGAGTCAGTTCGCTGGCAGAAACCCGTCACATCTTGTGTTACCGGAGTGATGTTTTGTACTATTTGGCGGATCTTACCAGTAAATTCGTTGAACTCTTGAGCCATGTGCGTGAGTTCATCACGTCCTTCAACGGGTAGCTGCTTGGTGAGATCGCCGTCGCCTTTGGCTATCTCGGCCAGTGCCTCTTTGGTCGCGCGGCAAGGCGCGGTGATGCTATTGCCAATCAACGCCGAGAGTAGCAGCATCACAGCAAAAGCGATCGCCAGTTTAAACAGCGATGATTGTGCCCGCTGCCAGATGAGTGCCTGCACATCGTCAATGTATACCCCTGTGCCAATGATCCAGCCCCACGGTTTAAATTCACTGACATAAGAGAGCTTTTCCACATCCACCTCAGAGCCTGGTTTAGGCCACATGTAGTAGACAAAGCCTGCACCGGATTGTTTGACCACTGAGACCATCTCAACAAAGAGCGCCTTGCCCGTCGGGTCCTTGAAGGTGCTGAGATCTTGGCCATCTAATTGAGGCTTGATTGGATGCATCACCATGGTTGGCTTTTCGTCATTAATCCAAAAATAATCAGATTTCTCATAGCGCAACGCACTGATGGCTTGTTTGGCTTGGGTCTGCGCTTCGCTGCGAGAAAGTACACCTGCGCTTTCCAACTGCTGAAAATGGGCCAACACGCTGGTGGCGGATTCGACCAGATGACGGGTCTTGACCTGTTTGGCTTCGAGCAAATCGCCTTGATAGGCATAAAGCAAAGCGCCAAACGGGATTAAAAGTAGCGTTGAAATAACAAAAGTTAGCAAATAAAGCCGCTGCTTTATGTTCAAAATACGCAAGCCGAAACTGACCATAACTGTCACTCCTTGACGTTGATTGTTTTTATAATTTGATATTTATTCAACTTGCAATGTAACAAACTGATAACAGCTTCGTATATGCGACTAAAGGAGAGATTTGACTTAAGCGTAAAATTGCCGCGCAACGGTATGAAACGTTGCAGATAAATGTGCTTTGACGCGAGGAAAGTCGGGGCGAGCCTTCACTGAATCAATAAGAGATCTGGTTGCTCAACCAGTGCTGATAATCCAACTCAAAGTTTGGCTCGGCATCAAGCAGCAACTGCAGCATCTCATTGCCTTCGAGAATATCGCAAGGGTCTTGCATTTCTTGCTGCATAATTGTTGAAAGTAATCGTTGTCCGCGCTCATCGACGGAGAAAAAGTAAATCAGCAGCCAACTGCTACCGTATAAGCGTAATTTTTCCCGCTGCGCGTCGCGATACCAGTAGGTCTCCTGATTGAATAGCTCAGGCAAGCCAAGCGGCGTGAAACGCAGTCTATTTTTACCGTCAATCCACTTTTTTGACTCGGCGTTGATTTGGCCGGATTCTGATTGCCAAAGGCCAGCGAAGAATTCCGCTAAACCTTCATCCAGCCAACCGGGTAAATAGCCCAGCAAGCGGTGATTGACCGCATGGACGATTTCGTGGATTGCGGTGTTGATGGCCTGTTGCGCATTGCGGTAATAGAGCACTATCTCACCACTACGTAAGCTATAACTGCCTGCGGCCTCATGGCTTCGATCTTGGCTTTGTGCAAACTGTTGATAGGATTGAAGGTTGCTAAATAAGTAGAGATCGACCTCAACGGCTTTTAGAGACGCTTTACCTAACAGTGATTGGTAGTAATGCTGTATTGATCTCAGGCGCGGTTTAAGCTGATTAACGAAATCCTCTGGCAACTCGTCAGCATGAAGGTTGAGATAAAACATGCCGTAATGCAGCGTGTGCTCGCTCCTTTGGAACCTTGTCTGAGTCGGCTTGGTGCAATCTATCCTGTTTTTACGACGTGGAGTGACTTTTGTCTCTACTTGATATGCCAGCTCGGAAGATTGCCGGGAAGTGGAGATGGGCTCGGAAGAGGTTGGGTTAGTCTCTTTAAGGTAAGAGTCACTATGAGTTGGGGCAAAGAAAACGTACAGTAAAATCGCGAACACAACCGATAACATTGCATTTCTCACCCACATCTCTCAACTCCCTGCTTGATTCACTCCAGAAACTTCGCTATCGAGTGATAAATTGGCTTGGCAATCAATGTACAAAGTGTTCAATCATTAAGCAATGCTTACTGCAAAGTGATACGTAGCCAGTTGGTGTTTGACTCGTGTGGAACGATTTGGCGTAGGGCTGATTACAACCAATTTTTATGAGCGATAAATAACAAAAAAGTCGCTCTCTATAAAAGAAAAGCGACTTTAAATTCAAATGGTTAACTAATGGGTATTAGTTCATGCCGTAGAAACTAAATTGCTGTTTTTGTTCGTTTTCATTTGTGTATCCACTCTGTGTTTTTACTTTAAATTTCAGTTATTTAAATTTATTTTTGTTTTAGTTTGTCTTCTCTTTTTTCTGGTCTTATCATGATCTCGGGGTACATGTGGGGGTACATGGAACCTAGCCATGTACCCCGAGGAAAAGGACGTTATGGGCAAACTCTACGACAAGCATTTGAAGGCTGTTTTAAATAAATCTCACCTTAAAGTGTTCACTTTGACCGATGGTGATGGATTGGGTGCAAGAGTCTCTTTACAAGGAAACGTTCGTTGGCAGTTTCGCTATAAGATTAATGGTGCAAGCAAACGTGTCGATCTCGGTGACTATCCTGATTTATCGTTGTTAAAAGCCCGCGAAGAAGCGCAAAAGTGTCGAGAATGGTTGGCGGAAGGCCATGACCCGAAACTGCAACGTTCCGTGATTCGACAAGAAACTCTTAAGCCAGTTTCTGTACAAGATGCCCTAGAGTACTGGCTGGTGGAATATGCAGAATCGAATCGTGCTAACGCTGACAAACATCGATCTCAATTTCAAAAACATATTTATCCCTATATTGGTGCTTTGCCGCTCGCACAGACGGAAACGCACCATTGGATAGAGTGTTTTGATCGCGTTCGCAAGGGGATTGCTGGTAAGCAGCGTCCAGCACCTGTCGCAGCAGGTTATGTGCTGCAAAATGCCAAACAAGCGCTGCGTTTCTGCCGAGTTCGCCGCTATGCCACCAGCCGTGTTTTAGATGACCTCACCGTAAATGATGTTGGCAAGAAGCAGCGCAAAAAGGATCGAGTGCTGACAGCTAAAGAGCTCTCAGATTTATGGAATGCAGTTCAGAGACCGACCAAGTTTCTTCCCTACTACTGCCATTTGGTTAAGTTTCTCATTGTGTTTGGTGCTCGTACTCAAGAAGTCCGTTTATCAAAATGGAAAGAGTGGGATTTTGAAACTTTGCTTTGGACAGTGCCAAAAGAGCACAGTAAAACAGATGAAAAAATTATCCGTCCCATTCCTGATGAGCTGGTGCCTTGGTTGCTTCAATTAAAAGCAGACAGCGATAAAGAAGCGTTGATTTTGGGGGAAGAGAAAAGCCCTGAAACAGTGAGCCAACAAGGTCGCTTCTTCTGGCAGCGCTTAGGTCATGAAGAAGCGTGGACCCTGCATGATATTCGTCGAACGCTCGCGACGCGCCTTAATGAGCTTGGCGTTGCGCCTTATGTTGTCGAGCAACTTTTAGGGCACAGCTTGGGGGGAGTAATGGCGATTTATAACCGTAGCCAGTACTTACCTGAAAAAAGGGAAGCGCTCACAATGTGGCTCGAACATTTAGACATTATGACCAACAAAACAAATAATGTGACGTCGATTATTTCCAGCAAAAGAACAGCGTGAGTTTGATGAGCTACCAACCACCTTACACCATTACCAATCAGATTCTTTCGCTGGTGGCCCAAATCAGTGAATGCTTAGGGCGTCTGTCTGTCAATTGTGCTTCACCTCGTGAGCTGAAGCTGCGCAAGGTTAACCGAGTGAGAACGATTCAAGGCTCCCTTGCTATTGAAGGGAATGAACTCTCTCAAGAGCAGATCACCGCATTACTGAATGGTAAGCGGGTACTAGCGCCCAAAAAACAGGTTCAAGAAGCACTGAATGCGATAAATGTTTACCAAGAGTTGAATTCATGGTCTTCACATCGTGAAGTTGACTTGCTGCAAGCCCACGAAGTGTTAATGATTGGCTTGCAGTCTGTGATTGGTCGTTATCGTATGGATGGTGTTGGTGTTTTCAAGGATGGGCAGGTATTGCATATGGCCCCGCCTGCGGAGCGCGTGCCAAAACTGATGAGTGAGTTATTTCAGTGGTTGGCCAATGACAATAGCCACCCGCTTATTCGCAGTTGTGTATTTCATTATGAGTTTGAATTCATTCACCCATTCTCTGATGGAAATGGACGTATGGGCAGGCTTTGGCAAACCCTGATATTGTCTGAATGGAATTCTCTCTTTGCCCACTTACCAGTTGAGAGCTTTATCTATGAGAATCAGCAAGCCTATTATGATGCGATTAATCGCAGTACGTTGAAAGCCGATTCAGAGCCGTTCATTGCCTTTATGTTGCAGATGATCTTGAACGCTTTGCAAGAAACCGAAGCGACCACCCCTCAAGCTACCCCTCAAGTTACCCCTCAAGTTAAACAACTGCTGGACGTGCTTGAAGGGGAAATGCTCAGAGAAGAAATTCAAGCAATGCTTGGGCTGAAAGATAGAAAATCCTTTCGTGAGCGATACCTAAAGCCTGCACTTGAGGCTGGCTTAATCGAAATGACCCTTCCAGATAAACCCACCAGCAAGGTGCAGCGTTATAGGAAGAGGAGGGGCAATCTCGATATTTGAGTCGCTTTTTGAGGAAAGTGCAGAGGGATGTAAATTCCCCTAGGCTAGGTAGAACGCTTATTTACAGCGTTTGAGGTAATGTTTGTAAGACATCGTTTCTGGCTTCGAAACAATGCGCGTATATTCAAATACGCGTCCATCTTTAAGAATGCCGACGGATGAGATACATAGTAAGGGTTTGTTTTCGTTTACGCCTAATATCTCACACATGTGTTGGGTAGGCATTATGGCTTCAAAGTCTTGAAATGCGCCATCAATTTCAAAACCGAGTTCATTTTCTAAGTAGGCGTATTTAGAGCCTTCTAGAGACATTACCTGCATTTTGGGATACATCGCCATTGGCATGTATGAGTCTTCGTAAACAGACGGCACACCATTAATTAGTTTGAATCGACGGATAAAGTAGACTTTCTCGCCACTTTCAATGTGTAAGATCTTTGCCAGCTCGTCGTCTGCATCGATAAAAGCAAACTCAACAATTTTGTACTCAAGACTGCTACTGGCATCAGTAAAGTATTCACTTGTACTTTTCAGCTCCAGCATAGAACCGATCATGGTTTTACCAATAATCGTAGTTCCTGCCCCTTGACGCTTTTCTACTAAACCAAGCTTTACCAACCCTTCTATTGCTTTTCTGATAGTAATGCGACTGACTGAGTATTGATCAACCAATGCTTTTTCAGTTGGAAGAGTGTCACCAATCGAGAACTCATCTGAATCTATTCGGCTTTTTAACTCCTGCATTATTTGTTTATACAGCATAAGTTACCTCTCTAATTTCTGATGAAATTATCCCATTGAAAATAATACAAATCAATGACCTTTCTGGGGTGCATCGCAATTAGTCGGTCTTAAAGCACACAATATATGTGCAAAGGTTATCTAAAGGTTATGTATTGTGAGCCATTTCTCACAATACATATTTTATTTGTATTCGATCACAGTTCATTTGTATTTAATTTGTCTGCTTTTGTGTCTGGGAGTACTTTGACAGTGTCGAAAGACAAAACACTGTGAAGAAAAATAATCAATTAAGGATTCTGCCATGTTGAGTGCGATACAACGATTAGGCGGAGCAATGTTTACCCCTGTTTTACTATTCCCGTTTGTCGGGATATTGGTGGGTTTAACCATTGTTCTCAAAAACCCAGTTTTTGTAGGTGATTTGGCCGATAAAAACGGTCTCTATTATCAGGTGTTACAAGTTATTGAAGAAGGTGGCTGGACTATCTTCCGCAATATGGCGCTATTGTTTGCTGTTGGATTACCCATTGGTTTAGCAAAAACCGCCCATGCTAGAGCGGCCATGGTCGTGATGGTTTCATATCTGGCCTTCAATTACTTTGTTGGTGCAATGGGAGGTTTCTGGGGAGAATACTTCGGTGTCGACTTTTCTCAACCAATTGGTGGAACCTCAGGATTGACTGAAATCGCAGGTATAAAAACCATCGATACTGGCATTTTTGGCGCTATTTTAATATCTGCATTGGTGACTTGGATTCACAACCGTACCTTTGAAAAACAGCTACCTGCATATTTAGGCATTTTCCAAGGTGCTTCTTTCGTAGCGATGCTCTCGTTCTTCGCGATGCTTCCTTCTGCTTGGCTAACTTTGTATGTGTGGCCTTCAATTCAACATGGGATTTTAAACTTACAGCACTTTATGGTTGAGTCTGGTTCGTTTGGCGTTTGGTTATATACCTTTCTTGAACGTATCTTAATCCCAACAGGTCTGCATCACTTTGTGTATGCCCCATTTGTGTTTGGTAATGTGGCAACGCCAAATGGAATTGCTGTGGACTGGTTTACCAATCTAGAAGTGTTCACTCAATCCAGCCAATCTATGCAAGACCTTTTCCCTGCTGGTGGCTTTGCTTTACACGGTAACTCCAAGATTTTTGGTTGCACAGGTATCGCACTTGCGATGTACCACACGGCTAAACCAGAAAACCGTAAAAAGGTTGCTGCGTTACTAATCCCTGCCACCTTAACCGCTGTGATGGTTGGAATTACAGAGCCACTCGAATTCACGTTCCTCTTTATTGCTCCATGGCTATTCGCCATTCACGCGTTGCTCGCAGGAACTATGGCAACGGTGATGTATAGCTTTGGTGTGGTAGGCAACATGGGCGGCGGCTTAATTGAATTTGCAACGGGTACTTGGATCCCACTGCTTGGTAATCACACCAGTATGGTGGTGACGCAAATCGCGATTGGCTTGTGTTTTACCATTCTCTACTACTTCTTGTTTAAGTACTTGATCGTCAAGTTCGATGTTCCAATTGCTGGTCGAGGTGAGGCAGAAATGAAACTGCATACCAAAGAAGACTTCAATAAAAAATACGGAATTACGGGTAAAGGAAATCAAGGTACCAGCCCACTGCAAATCCAAGCATTTGAGACTATTCATGGCTTAGGCGGCGTTAAAAATATAGCCGATTTAAGTAACTGTGCGACACGTTTACGCGTGACAGTGAAAGATGCAAATAAAGTCGAATCCGCTGAATATTTTATGAGTACTGGCGCTGTTAACTTAGTAAAAAGTGGTAATGCAGTGCAGGTAATCATTGGCTTGAATGTGCCACAGCTACGTGAAGAGTGCGAAAAAATAGTTAATGAATACGAGCCAGAACAACAAGAATCGAAATTAACTCTTAACCCGGTTCGTTAAAACCAGACGATTAATCAAAGAATTTTAAACCAGTATTGTAGGGGTGGCGTAGGCGTCGCCCGAAAAAAGAGAGGCATATTATGAAAAAAGAATTCTCAGTTGTTATTGCAGGCGGCGGTTCAACATTTACTCCCGGCATTGTCATGATGCTGCTAGAAAACCAGGAGCGTTTTCCTATCCGCAAACTGAAGTTCTACGATAACTTTGCATCGCGCCAAGAAACCGTGGCTGAAGCTTGTAAAATTTTGCTTAAAGAACGTGCTCCGCATATCGAGTTTTCTTACACAACGGACCCAGAAGAAGCGTTTACTGATATTGATTTCTGTATGGCTCATATTAGAGCGGGTCTATATGCGATGCGTGAACAAGATGAGAAAATCCCACTTCGTCATGGCTGTGTAGGGCAAGAAACATGTGGTGCTGGTGGTATGGCTTATGGTCTGAGATCTATTCCTGCTGTCATCGAATTGATTGATTACATGGAGAAATACTCGCCAAATGCTTGGATGTTGAACTACTCAAACCCAGCCGCAATTGTTGCTGAAGCTTGTCGTGTTATGCGTCCTAACTCAAAAGTACTTAACATCTGTGACATGCCTATTGGTATCGAGACTCGTATTGCAGAAATCCTAGGTTATGACGACCGTAAACAGTTCGACGTCATGTACTACGGCCTCAACCACTTTGGTTGGTGGAAAGAATTCAAAGACGCAGCAACAGGTGAAGATCTTATGCCGCGTATCAAAGAATACATCACTGAGTATGGTTATTTACCGCCAAGTGCGATGAATGGCACTCAGCATACAGACGAATCTTGGAAGGAGACTTTCATTAAAGTTCGTGATGTGTATGCGCTTGATCCAGAAACCATTCCAAACACGTACCTGAAATACTATATGTATCCAGATTACGTCGTAGAACACTCGAACAAAGAGCACACCCGTGCGAAACGAAGTTATGGAGGGGCGCGAGAAGGAAGTGTTTAGCGAGTGTCACCGCATTATCGCTAATGGTACCGCGACAGATACAACCATCGAAGTGGAAGAACATGCTTCATACATTGTTGATTTAGCGACAGCCATCGCGTTCAACACCAAGGAGCGCATGTTGCTTATCGTGCCTAATAATGGCGCGATTAGTAACTTTGACCCAACCGCGATGGTTGAGATTCCATGTATTGTCGATAATACGGGTGCGAAACCTCTGCAAATTGGTGAAATCCCAGAGTTCCAAAAAGGCATGATGAATCAACAAGTGTCAGTAGAAAAACTTGTTGTTCAAGCTCATATAGAAGGATCTAAGCAAAAATTGTGGCAAGCACTGACGTTGTCTGCGACCATTCCAAGTGCAAAAGTAGCGAAAGAAATCCTAGATGATTTGCTTGAAGCAAACAAAGAGTTCTGGGTTGAAATGAAATAGTTACTGTTACTGGAACCCAAATGCCCTGCTAGTGCAGGGCATTTTTAGCCCCAAGGACTGCAAAATTGCAAAAGCATAGATACACTTATGTGTTTGCTGTATCTGTATTTCTTTAGCTTCACTTCAGTAATGTTTGGGGGTGGCCTGTATCAGTTCCGTTAATTAAGTCGCTAACATCGTTTGGACATTTCTGAATTTCGGATCTCAGATTCAATTCATTCTCTACCCGCTGTCTTATCTTGTTTAGTGCTATATGCTTGGCGAGGCGTTTTTGGTGTCTGTGGGAACGCTAATTCTAAAACACCGTCTTCAACCATCGACTTTAGGTAGTTCTGCCTTATATTTTGACTTGTTCTATCCAATAAGTGAGCCAGTTGAGCGATCTCTATGAAATGGCCTTTACAAATCTCAGTAATGACTTCTTTCATCTTCTTTTTTGATGTTCTGGCGCTTGTTCTTACAGGGCTAGCGAGCACTTTTAATTGGCAGTGAAAGTCTGCCTGTAGAAGCTCTAGGTTATCAATAATAGGCTTAGAGAGATGGTTTGAGAGTAAACGTCCATACTGATCTCTTTCTGTATACGTTATGTTTTGGCTCTTACGCGTTATGTTGTTATCGTTATGCGTTATGTTGTTATCGTTGTGCGTTATGTCCGAATCAGTTTTGAGCATGGCTTGCTCTGTTAGATTTGAAGTGGTAAAGACATTGTCAGGTGTGGGGATATTATTTACTCCCGGTAGAGTGTAGTACTTATTTTTTCCTTCACCAACCGCCACTAAAAAGCCTTTGTTTACAAGTTTTGGCAGAGTTAGAGTAACTTCGCGAGTGTGCTTTTCTGTAAGTTCACAAGCTCGCTCATGGTTAACCCAGCCTTCTACCGCAGCACTCACTACAATTTTTGTCTCAAGCTCATCTAGCTGGTAAAACGCATCACCGAAGATAGTGTGTAGATGATCCATTGTCTCCTGTGGAATAAGGCTCACAGTACTTAGTTCTAATATTGTTTGCTCCGGTAACTGTTTTTCGGTGAACTTTGGCTTTCTCCACTTAGCCTCTTTCCAACCGCTGTAAATTTTAGGTATGCCAGAGCCAGCGCGTTCACTGAGGCCGATTAAGAGAAACATTTTTTGCAGTGTTTGGTTTCGGCAATCACTAATACCACCAGTAATAACATCCTCTAACGGAACACGCATTAGGCCGGGATTACGAAACCCAAAAAGATCTGGGCGCTTCACAATGAGTAATGGTAAGCGAACAGAAAAATCAGAGTGCAC
Source organism: Vibrio cidicii (assembly GCF_009763805.1). Classification (NCBI taxonomy): domain Bacteria; kingdom Pseudomonadati; phylum Pseudomonadota; class Gammaproteobacteria; order Vibrionales; family Vibrionaceae; genus Vibrio; species Vibrio cidicii. Next base: position 3,057,778 of record NZ_CP046804.1, read on the forward strand.
AAGGCAATTAATTAGCGCTTCACGAAGGGCAATATGAACAGGCGTATCATTCCTTCTCTGCCCATCTTCAAGCTTGAATGGTACTTTCAAGTCAGATGTTAGGCGTTGATACACTTTACGGTAGAAATCGAATAAGTTTCCAGACCAAGTGCCGTCATAATAGACACGGTCAATCCATCGCGATTCCGTTTTTGCTTCTGGCCTTTCTTGGTAATCAACAAAGTAGTCAGGTCGTGCAGAAGTAATTGCTCCCCATGTGCCAAACATCAAAACCCCGGCTAGCGTAATCCCTTGTTTACCTGTTTCTTTGTCTTTGCGCCATCCACCGATCTGTTTAAAGAAATCAAACAAATCAGAAGCCAGAAAGGGATGGTCTGGGTTATGAGATGCTAAAAGGTTTCTATAGGCATTGAGGCTTGTGAAATCGATATCCTCTTCAAAAGTGTAATGTTCAGATAGCACCTCATTGTCGCGTGAGTCATGGAGCTGATCTGCAAGCATACGTTTAACCGTATCTTCGTCGCAGACTCTATCGCCCTCATGAAGACGAATGTAAGTTTTACCACCCAATGGATTTTTACCGAGATAGACGGGCTTTTGTTTTCGGCTTGCTGGTGGAATATGGATAGCCAGCACTTCCTTGCCCTCCATCGTTACCGTCTGAACGTCTTTATCAGAGAGTAGGTTTACACTCACTTTGTCCCTATCACTAAGCTGGTTAAATAGGTCTGTGCGCACTTTTTCAATATCGGTCACGCCTACGGGGATAAACTGGTGATCTTGCTCTTTTACACCAAGAATTACCCAACCACCACGACCATTAGCCATTGCAGAATAGGTAGACCAAAAGTCTTTAGGTAGTTGGCCTTTACCATCTTTTCCACCTGCAAGTTTAAACTCAACCTCAGAGGACTCAGCCAGTGTTTGTAGGTCGATAATATCTTGAATAGTAAGAGGCATCTTATTTCCTAAAGTATTTGGTTTGGGTGTCTCCAAGCGTTGGTTTTTCTTGGAGGTCGGAATACTTAGTGACTGCATTATCACTCAACTGAACTTTAAATCCTGATCATTCCTTCGGGTAAACAGGTAAAAGCTCGGGCGGAGCGAGTCGGCGTCTGTTCGCGCACGCGTCATCCATGGTACTTCTTAAAATTCTCGGCCTGCTCAAGTACGTTTTTGTACACATCATCGTTCGCCACGGGCGGGAAGCCGAAGCGGTGTAGCAGCAGGATGAGGTCAACTTTCAGCTTGGCTTTGATGTCGTCGCGTTTGCTCCAGTCTGGGTATTGAGCGGTGTCATCAACGACGACTTTCATTTCCTTCGCCAGTTCGAGCATCTTGTTGTCATCATAGGTGAAGTCGTACTTGGCGCACATGTGGGCGAGGATGTCGAGGAACGCTTTTTCTTCCATATCAATGCCGATTTCCTCAAACGACAGCATCTCGGTTTTGATGTCGTAGATCATGTCGGTCATCATCTGGCTGAAGTTCTCGAACTCCTCGCCGTTGAGTACATCGTTTTCTTTGCGTTCGTTGTACTGGTCTACCAGCGCCTGAAAGCGTTTAGAGAAGTTGATGCCCTGTAACTGGTTCACCTTCTTAAAGTCGCTGATGGCCTTCTCCAGCATCTTCTGGAGTAGTTGCATCTTCGTGTTGGGCAGTTTGATTTTGCCGATGCGGTCCATGTACTCATCATCAAAGATGTCGATGGTCTCGGCCTTGTCATCGCCCAGCGTGAAAATTTCCTCCACACCGTCTGCGCGGATGGCCTCGGCAATCATTTCACGGACGCGCTTGTTCATTTGCGCTGTGTCGGGGGCGTCACCTTTGGTCAGCTTGTAGACGATAGAGCGCACAGCAAGATAGAAGTGGATGTTCTCGCGCATCTCCTGCGTGATTTCCTCACTACCCACACACACGTCATAAGCTGCTTTCAGGCGCTTCACAAGCCCCATAAAGCGCAGCTCGGTCTTCTTGGTCTGAAGCACAAACTCAGCAGCAAGGTTCAAGCATTGCAGCTGTTTGACGGGCTCACCGCCGAAGTAGTCGCTGTTATCGAATTTATGTAAGACCTGAGCCAGCAAATGAAGGTGATTGCGTACCTCAATCAATGACTGGCGCACGTCCTCAAAGTTGGCTTCGTCGGCTTTGGAGTACATCGCCAGCGCCTGATTCATGCGGGATTTGATACCGATGTAATCGACCACCAGCCCCTTGTCCTTGCCTTCAAACTTGCGGTTAACCCGCGAGATGGTCTGGATCAGGTTGTGCTTTTGCAGCGGCTTGTCGATGTAGATGGTGTCGAGTTTCTGGTACGTCAAAGCCTGTCAGCCACATGTCCACAACGATGGCGATTTTGAAATTCGACTTGGCGTTCTTGAACTGCTTGTCGAGTTCCTTGCGATACTCCTTGGTGCCAAGCAGGGCGTACATGTCGGCTTCGTCATCTTTGCCACGGGTCATCACCATGTTGACCATAGGCAGCGACATCAATTCTTCTTTGTCTTTCTCGGTCAGCTCGACACCATCAATGGCCTGTTTTTCTTCGAACCACTCAGGGCGCAGTGCTTTCACGTTTTTGAAAAAGTCATACGCGATTTCACGGCTTGAGCAGACGAACATCGCCTTGCCTTTGATGGTTGAACCCTCAGAGACGCGCTTTTCGTAGTGGGTGACGAAATCTTTTGATAGCGCCTCAATACGGTCAGGGTCGCCCAGAATGGCGTTCATGTTGGCGGAGGCTTTCTTGCTCTCTTCAATCTGGTGCTCGTTGGCCCCCAGACGTTCGCACTCTTCGTAGTATTTCTCGATTTCTTCCAGCTTGCTGTTGTCGAGAATTACCTTGGCAGCGCGGCCTTCATACACAATTCGCACTGTGATGCCATCATTCACCGCTTCCGTCATGGTGTAGGTGTCGATAGACGGGCCGAACACATCCAGCGTGGCGTCGATTGGCGTACCCGTAAAGCCCACATAGGTGGCATTAGGCAGTGAATCATGCAGGTACTTGGCGAAGCCGTAGGTTTTACGAATGGTGCCTTTGTCCTGATCGATGGTGATTTTCTGATCGAGGTTAATCTGGCTGCGGTGCGCTTCGTCCGAAATACACACCACGTTGCTGCGACGGGTCAAGATTTGAATGTCTTCGGTGAACTTGTGAATGGTGGTGAGGAACACACCGCCACTGGCGCGTCCTGCCAATTTATCACGCAGATCCTGACGGCTGGTGACAGGTTCAATCACCTCATCGCCAATGTAGGCGGTGGCGTTGCAAAACTGCTTGGAAAGCTGCTCGTCCAAATCGGTGCGGTCGGTGATGAGTACAATGGTCGGGCTTTCAAAATCGACCGACTTCATCAACAGGCGCGACAGAAACTGCATGGTGTAGCTTTTGCCACAGCCCGTCGCCCCAAAGTAGGTTCCACCCTTACCACTGCCACCACCGCCTTCTGCGGGGATGATGTTGCCGCTGGCGTCCGTCACCTTACGTTCTTTTTTGATGTTGTAGTAGAGCTTACGGGCGGCGTAATACTGCGGGTAACGACAACATAGCTTGACCTCTTTCTTGCTGGTGTCGGGGAAGTAGACGAAGTTTTTGATGACATCCAACAAGCGGGTAGGGTGAAACAGCCCCTGAATCATCGTATAGAGGGCGTTGATGCCGTCCTTTTCGGTTGACTCATTCCCCGTTACCTTGCGCCATGCGTAGTAGAACTCGTAGGGTGCGAACAGGTTTCCCATCTTGTTGGAAACGCCATCACTGACGATACACAGGGCGTTGTACACAAACAGCTTGGGAATGTCGCGACGGTAGCGCACACAAAGCTGACGCCAAGCATCAAATGTGGTGGCCTCTTCTTCGCGCACAGCAGATTTGAACTCGAACACCACCACAGGCAAACCGTTGACGTACAAAATGGCATCAGGGATGCGCTTTTGCTGATCCACACCTTCAATCTCTAACTGGTTCACCAAGCGGTAGCGGTTGTTGTCTGCTTTGATGGCATCGATACCGTCTACAAACATCGCCGCCAGTTTTTGAGGCAGGGCCGTGGTATCCATCAGCTCGATGTAGAGATCTTTCTGGTTACGGTCTTCACGCTTGAGCAGGAAGCCATTACTCAGCCACTGGCAGAAGGTTTTGTTGCTCTGGTACAGGTCGCTGGCTGGCAGGGTTTGCAGCTGACGGATGATGGTTTCAATCTCGCCGTCGGTAATGCCGTCTGCCTTGTACTGCTCGGCAAGGTAACAGCGCAAGTCATCGAGGATTAGCACTTCCGCCTCATTCGCGCGTGGTACATCGCAGCCAACATAATGCGGGTACACTTGCGAACCTGCCGTGGTTGTGTGCTCACCCAGCAGGGTGATGATAGCCTGTTCCAGTGTGGCTTCGTTAAAGGTGTTAGTCATGGCGTCCTGTTTTTCTTATTTTTCGTCATCATTACGGCTTATGCGTTGTTGGCTGCGTTTCTCTCACCCCAATCACATAGTGGACTATGCTCAGGGCTTCGCTCACTTGCCGCCTAGCCTAAGCAGCAATGATTTAGAAAAAGCCAGCGACTGAAGCCTGTGTTCTGTTGTTCTTGTACCGCCACTTTGTATGCTGGTGGCTAAAAAACGGATAACGGTAGTCACCATCCGTCTTGTTGCTATGCGTCTACGGTTTCCTGTTCGACAACTGCTTCAGCGTCATCAAGGCGCAGTTCGCCGGAGATGAGTTTTGGTAGCAGGGTGTCGCGGAGTTTGGTTAGAGACTCGCACTCTGAGGATTTTGCTTCACAGCGAACCATGAGCATTTGTGCATGCTTGGAAAATTCGGAAATCAATAATTGTTCAGGTACTAATACTTGAACTGGATTTAGATTTGCTATCGTCATCTGAGGTTGCGCTGAACCTGATGTCAGACTTGTCAAATCCTGCTGTAACAGGCTGTAATACAAGAAGTCCGAGTTTACATTCCGCTCTTCGATGACAAGTGAATTATTTGTGACGAAGCTAAAAGGCTTGGTCCAATGCACTTTTCCAGAGGCGGCTCCTCGGCATGAGATTAACACTTGAGGTTTTTCGTACAGATACCGTTCGTAAGCGCCAATGATTCCGTTACCACCATAAACTGGATAGCCATTATCCAGAATTTTGGATTTTGGTAGGTTTTTCCCGTAGGTAATATTAGAGATACTGTTTAAATGTTTGATTTCCCACCCCTTCGGCACCCATCCCAGTTCGCTTTCTTCAAACGCATCGGGGAACAGTTGGCGCACTTCATCCGGCAATAGTTTGAAGCCCTCGCTTTCACGCACCGCTTTACGCGCCTCGATGCGGTGTTGCAGCTCGTCGGGGATGGGGTTGCCCGCATCCAGTGCGTTATCTATCACAGGGTCGAAATCGACGAACCATGACTTAAACAGCGTCTGCGCCATCTGCTCCAGCGTCTGGTTGATTTGGCGGTTAAGGGTGATTTTTTTATTCAAAGCACCAAGCACATCAACAATGCTTTTTTGAGTACCTAAATCAGGCAAAGAGATTGGAAAGCTTTTGAGATATGCAAGATTGATTTTAGGAACACCAGTACATTCAGAGTCTTTGATTAGCTTGTTGATTGCCTTTTGAGAAGACACCCAATAGTAAACATACTCAGGGAGTGCTTTGCTTGGGTCCACGCGAAGGCGCATTTGGTTTGAAGACAATAAATAACGGTCAAAGCGGTGTTCGGAACGTATTAATCCTGTTTGTCCCAGAGTACCTTTCTTGGTGAAGATGATGTCTCCAGCTTTGCACTCACTGCGAGATAAGCGCTGGAACACCTCCTCAGGCACATAAACAAACTCATGGTCCTTGAAATCATCCAAGCCTACGGAAAGGTTACTGCCACGGATAATTGGATAACCATTTTCAGTATATGCAGAAGCTGGTAGGTTTGAGCCAAAAGGGCCATCAACAGCGCCGTCTGTACCAAGGGCAATATCGCCTAAAGTAGTTTCACTCCACTCACTTCCCATATCCCAACGCCTCCATATTGGCGCGGATCGCTTTGTCGAGGGCTTCGGCCTCGTCCAGCTGGCGATACAGAGTCTGGGTCAGCTCAAGCATCTTGGTTTCAAACGGAATGCCGTCCTCGATCAAATCCGCCGCGCCCACATAACGGCCCGGTGTCAGCACAAAATCGTTGGCTTTGATGTCATCCAGCGTGGCGACCTTGCAGAAACCTGCGACATCCTCGTACTTCTCGACGCTGATTTCGTTGGCGTCAATGCGGCGGCTCAGTTCGCTTTGCTCACAGCGCCATGCGTGGTAGGTGTCGGCAATTTTGGCGATGTCGTCACGGGTCAACTCTTTGTGTACGCGGCTGACCATGGTGCCCATTTCACGGGCGTCGATAAACAGGGTTTCGCCAGTGCGGTCACGGAAGCCATAGCGTGGGTTGGCTTTCTTGTTCTTGGTCATAAACCACAGGCAAACCGGAATCTGCGTGGTGTAGAACAGCTGACCTGGCAGGGCAATCATGCACTCGATGCGGTCGTCTTTAATCAGCTTCTGGCGGATTTCGCCTTCGCCGCTGGTGTTTGAACTCATTGAACCGTTCGCCAGTACAAAACCTGCGGTGCCGTCTTCAGAGAGTTTCGACAACATGTGCAGAATCCAACCGTAGTTGGCGTTACCTGTTGGCGGGGTGCGGAAGCCGTTAAAGCGCGGGTCGTCCGTCAGCTCGGTATCGTTACGCCAGTCTTTGAGGTTAAACGGCGGGTTCGCCATGATGTAGTCCGCTTTCAGGTCTGGGTGTTGATCCGCAAAGAAGGTGTCTGCTGGGCGCTCGCCAAGGTTGCCTGTGAGGCCACGAATCGCAAGGTTCATCTTTGCCAGCTTGAAGGTGGTGCTGGTCAGCTCCTGCCCGTAGATGGCGATGTCTTTACTCTTGCCCTGATGGCTTTCAACAAACTTGAGCGACTGAACGAACATACCGCCTGAGCCACAGCATGGGTCATAGATTTTGCCCTGAAAAGGCTCCAGCATTTCAGCCAGCAGGGTAACGACGGATTTTGGCGTATAGAACTCGCCGCCGCCTTTACCTTCGGTAGCGGCAAAGCGACCAAGAAAGTATTCGTATACGCGGCCTACCAAATCTTCTTCGCTTATGTCGCATTGGTTGGCGCTTTCTCCGTGAACATAGTTATCGATGTTTTCGATGGCATCAATCAAGGAGGCGAGCTTTTTGGTTTCAAGGCCCATGCGCGAGAAGTAGTTATCCGGCAGTGCGCCCTCAAGGGCTTTGTTCTTGCCTTCAATCGCTTTCAATGCGCTGTCGATGATGATGGCGATGTCGTCTTGCTTGGCGCGGGCTTTGACGTATGACCAACGTGCGTGATCTTCAAGGAAGAAGACGTTGTCTTGCTGGTAGAACTCCGGCATTTCAACAAAGGCGTCCATCCCGCCATCAATCAACAGCTGACGTTTTGCCTCGAATTTGTCGCTGATGAATTTAAGGAACACAAGGCTGAGTACCACGTGCTTGTACTCGGAGGATTCAACGCTGCCGCGCAGCTGGTTGGCGGTGTCCCACAGGGTTTCTTCAAAGCCTTTGCTTTTGGATTGGGCGGTTTTCTTTTTTGCTGGTGCTTGAGCCATAACGTTCGTTCAGTAATGATTTGGTTTGTTTGCTGGTGGCTGATTATATATGAAATCAGATCGGTTGTTATGACTCGGTTCCTAGATGGTGAGTTTTATCAATATGAGATGACGTTGAGTGGTATGCATCATTCGACGACCACCCGCTCATGTAGGATGAGTGATGGTAAAAAGGAGTGTTGTTATGAACGGGATTTTGGACAGTCGCCATAGGGAGAGAAGATGTTAACGCTATTGCAGGGTTATTTGGTTGGGGTTGCGCTGGTGGCGTGCGGCTTTCTGTGGGTGATGGTCAGGCACTTGGATAAGCATGATTGGCAGTGGGACAAAGGCGACATCTGGTTTCATTTTGCGTTTATGGTTTTAATCTGGCCCTTAGCGCTATTTGGATGGGTGAAACAGGGCAGGCCTCATTGGGTTGATTGGCTAAGGCCAAAGGCGAATCGTGCCGATTATTACCGAGAAATTGAGCGTGCGTATCGGGAACTGAAAACTTGTGGCGCTTATGTTAGCTATAAGCCAGTACCTGAGGGGCGTGCGAATGAGAGCTATGGTGAGTTTATTTTTCCCAGCGCTTTGCTTGAGAAGCAGTTAGTTGAGCGGTTACGTCAATCGCCTCATCTACAAGGCAATGATGAGGGGAAAATATTGGCTTGGGTGCAAAGGCGTGATGAGTCATTGCAAGAGCCTGTCGATGTGCCGCCAATGTGGTCGAGGTTTTCTTACTTGGCGGATGATTTAATTGCAAACAATATCGGCCTTGTACGCTGTTCTGTCTGCCATGACGAAATGGAAACGGGTCAGCTACAAGAAAAATCGGTCAACCTTTGTGGGCATGTAGAAAGGCAGTATCTCTGCCCCAATGGGCATGTTCAGCTCGCGTTTGAATCGATGAGGCTGATTTACTAGAGTCGCTAATTTTGGCTCAAAATCCCCTTAAAATGCGAAAACAAACACTCGCGCTGTCCACTTCATTTTTTTTGAAATGGTGACGAAAAAAGTGATCAGTAGTGATGATTTTTTCTTATGTGATTGTTTAGCATGTGATTTTATAAGTGATCAGTAAAATTTGCGTAGTTTAAAAGTGATCAGTTCAGATGATCAGTAAAAGTGATCACTGGAACTGATCACTTTTGCGTTTTTCAACGTTTTTGCTTGAGTTGTCGTTTTCAAAAGCTGGCTGCGGCCATAACTATTTCGCGAAGGGTTGCGGCTTTTGGTGTCGTTTTTGGCGAAGTAGCTTAGTCGAGTTAGCAAGGATGGCAGTTCCTTATCGAAGCCATAGCGATTAACTTTGTAGATTCTATTTTTGACCTGATAACTAAAATTGCGCTCGTCCTGCTGCTTCCAAAGTGTGTTGGCGAGTGTATCTATGGTGCCGCTGTGCTGGCAGCAATGACCACTGATAAATACGGCCAGATGATAGTGTTGTTTATCCCTGCCACTGTGTTCACGAACCCAGAAGTACCCGATGTTGGGCGTGTTGTAATGCTTCTGCAAAGCGTGTGTCAGCTTGGTGAGGAATATGCTTAACTGTTGGTTGTTGTCACTGGGCTGATTCTGGTGGAGCTGTAGGATGACCGCGCAAAACTTGGAATAGTGGTTGGTCCAACTTTTTACCAAATCGAAACTGGACTGAAGAATGTTTTGGTCGACACCTGTTGCACGGTGGAAAATTTGATAAACCTGAGCACCATGACGGTAGAGCGCTAGTTTGGATTTAGTCGGGTGAAGAAGGATACGAGCTCTCATAACAATATCTTTATACCTGCGAACTTTGTCGCCAGTATTCCACGCAGTGCCGCGTTTTTACTGGGTTGTTCTCATTTGTGCTTATCTAGAAACTTTGTGTTTTTATGGACAATTCCGGTCTAAAGCGGACATCAGTAGATAAAAAAGGGCGGTTAATGCCCTTTTTGTCTTTTGAGCCACTCTAGAATTGTAGTTAGAAGCCATCCACCATTATTGCCGCTTACGGTGCGCATAGGCTCAGGTAAGCGCTTATCCTTGACCATGCGATGGATTGTGCGCTCATTAACATGCAGGAGCTCGGCGAGCTCTTTTTTGCTGATGATGTTCAATGGCGTTGCCGCCCTGTTGCACTGACGAGAGAGATCGAAGGTCACTATGCGTCCTCCGAATGTTGGCCTGCTTGTTTGTCTAGCCATTGAGTCAGGTCAGAAAGACGCCAAACGACAGAACGGCTACCTAACTTGATACGAGGAGGGAAGCGGCCTTCCTTTTCTAACTTCCAAGCTTGGCTGCGTGAAATGGCGGTGATACGGCGACGTTCTGCTTCTCGGACAAATCGGTCACAAGAGAGTTGACTAGGTTGGGTGAGTTTTTCTATGGCAGTCATACTGGTGCTCCGTTGTTAAGGTACGTGTATAGGCTGCCATAGAGGTTTTAATTATTCATGTCGATCGCTATACCGGAAAGGATTCAGGACAAAAATCGATAAGTTTTGAGGCAATAAACTGATCAACTAGGGCTTGTGCACCCTTGCCACTTTTGTTTTCACAATAGCTACCTTTATCGAGCACTTTTCTCAAACCTTTCGCTAAGTCTCTTTCTGAAAGTTGAAGTAATGGTTTCAGGGCTGGGTGGGGGATGCGTATTTGAGAAACATGCTCAACCAAGCGTTTAACAAATAAACCGATAGCGACAATAACACTGCTCTTGTGGCTAAAAAACGCTTTTGCTATAGGAATGATGACCTCAAGAGCCCGGTTTGTATTTGGTTTCTTTGAAGTGATACCTGCCCATGTTTGCTTGATCAAAATCGTCAGCTCTTTCTTGGTCGATTCATCTAATGATTGGTTGGCCATGCGCATTTGGCGAAACCTGCCGGACCTGTCTAAGGAGATGCATAGTTTGTTTGTAGAGCTAGCATCATGGCTATAACCCAATGTCTCAGCGGTCTCAATAACAAATCGCTCTACAGGATTACAAGAGCGCTTCCATTTGTTAGGTCTTAAAACCATGTCCGCAACTTTGCGGATGGGCTTTTGCTCTTCTGGTTTAAAGACAATAACCATTGCACGATCAATTTCTGATGACATAAACAGTATCCGTGTTCATTTGGTTTGCAAAGTAGCTAATTGTTCCTATTAGTGTGGGTTAGTTCAGTGATCTGGATACCATAATTCGATGAATAACTTATTATTTCTAAATTTTTAAGTGTTGTTTTATAAGGTTATTTCGCTTTAAGTTATCTAAAATATCGTGAGATCGTTTTATATCACTTTTAATCACATATGATCACATAACATCTCATAAGTTCTCATAAGATCTCATAGAATCATCTGAGTTATCGTGAAATCGTTTTAAATCTCTTAATGTCTTTCAACTGACTTTGTTTTGACGGTCTTTGCTTGAACAAAATTGAGATGTGTTAACACCGACTCTAAACGTTAGTTCTTTAAAAGCCTGTCAGTGAGATTTGGGTGATGAAGGGGTACTAGCAAAATGCTCGGGGTACATGTGGGGGTACATATAACAAAAAAGTCGCTCTCTATAAAAGAAAAGCGACTTTAAATTCAAATGGTTAACTAATGTTAATTAGTTCATGCCGTATTTTTTCAATTTCTTGCGAAGAGTACCGCGGTTGATGCCCATCATGGTTGCTGCGCGCGTTTGGTTGCCGCGAGTGTACTGCATAATGGTATCTAGTAATGGCTGTTCAACTTCAGCGAGAACTAGTTCGTATAGTTCAGTCACTTCCTGACCGTTTAATTGAGCCAAGTAGTTTTTAAGAGACGCTTTAACAGAATCACGTAGTGGCTTTTGCGTGATTTGATCTTGTGATGTTACGGTAGTTACGGTTAAAGCTTCTGAAGTCAGATTTTGTTCGAACATATTCGGTCTAGCTCTTCTCTTAATTATGATGCAACGTCATAGCCTTCATATTTGTAGCTGCAGCGTCGTTGACGGCGCTAACTCACCCTAATCAAATAGCAGATCTATGTTCATAGGGCTGAGTTATCTTGTCGCCTAGCTGCCACTCCAACTAGTTAGGCTAAATCAAAGTAACCCTCTAACGCCTCAAGCTGCAGATCGGCTGCGTCGATGGCGTTGAAGGTACGGCGAAACTCACTCGCTTGTTCATGCTCTTTTAGGTACCAGCCTACGTGCTTACGCGCGATACGCGGACCTAAATACTCGCCATAAAAATCATGCAGAGCGTTCACATGACCAAGCAGGATGCTTTTTACTTCCGCAATAGGAAGCTCGGGCATCGTGGTGCCGTTTTCCAAATAGTGTTGGATTTCCTGAAAAATCCACGGACGACCCTGGGCAGGGCGCCCGATCATGAGAGCGTCAGCGCCGGTGTACTCCAGCACATGCTTTGCCTTCTCCGGACTATCGATATCACCGTTAGCGATAACCGGAATTGAGATGGCTTGCTTGACGGCTCTAATGCTGTCGTATTCGGCCTCACCTTTGTACATACAGGCTTTGGTTCTGCCATGCAGAGCAAGTGCCTGTATGCCGCAGTCTTCGGCTAATTTAGCGATTTGAATACAGTTTTTATTTTCTGTATCCCAGCCAGTGCGGGTTTTTAAAGTGACTGGCACTTTTACTGCGTTCACCACCGTTTTCAAAATCTGTTCGATAATGTCTGGGTATTTCAGCAGGGCAGAACCCGCGAGCTTTTTATTCACTTTTTTTGCTGGGCATCCCATGTTGATGTCGATGATTTGTGCACCGTTTTCAACGCTGAATTGCGCAGCATCTGCCATGAGCTGTGGATCACTTCCAGCAATCTGTACTGAGCGAATGCCCGATTCGCCTTCATGCACCATGCGATTTTGTGATTTAGCGGTTTTCCACAAAGCGGGATTGGAAGACATCATTTCACTGACGGCCATTCCCGCTCCGTATCGCAAACACAACTCGCGAAAGGGTCTGTCGGTGACACCCGCCATGGGGGCGACGATCAGATTGTTCTTAAGTTGGTGGTTTCCGATTTTCAAAACGTCTTCACAGCTTCATACCAGCAAGGGCGCGCATTTTACGCATTTTTTTTCTGCGTGAAAAGACTAATATTTGAGCATTGAGTAATTGTTTTTGTAATTTGTATAAAATTCAAACAATTATCCCTGGAAGTCTTATCTAGCCTTGCTTGCGACCCGAGATGCGACACCATTCACTCTGCTCAATAATCGGATCAATGTGAAACGCGTCACGATAGTGATTCGCCACATCTTCCGCTTGTGTGTCTAAAACACCGGACATCGCCAACAGGCCATTTGGTTTAACTAGCCCTGTGATGATCGACGAAAGTTCACGCAGCGGTGCGGCTAAAATGTTGGCCACTACCACATCGGCCAGCAGACCTTCTGGTTGATCTTGTGGCAGGTAAACCTCAAGTTGTTCGGCCACGCCATTGCGCTGCGCGTTATCTTTTGAGGCGAGTAGCGCTTGAGGATCGATGTCGATGCCGATGACTTTTTCTGCACCAAGTTTGATAGCAGCGATCGCGAGGATGCCTGAACCACAACCAAAATCGATTACGGTCTTGCCGCTCAGATCGAGGCTTTCTAGCCACTGCAGGCACAACGCGGTGGTTGGGTGAGTCCCCGTACCAAAGGCGAGGCCCGGATCGAGCATTACGTTGACTGCGCTTGGATCGGGAATGTCGCGCCAGCTTGGGCAGATCCACAGACGCTCACCAAACTTCATGGGGTGGAAGTTGTCCATCCACTCGCGTTTCCCAATCTTTGTCTTCAAGCTGCTCTACTTTGTAGGCAAAGCCGTCGACCAGCATGTTGCTGGCTTTAATCTGCGACATGATGAGCTGAGTGTCGGCTTCGGCATCGTACAGCGCTAGGACGTCTGTGTCTCCCCATAGGCGAGTTTCACCGGGCAGAGGCTCGAATACCGGTGTATCGTGAGCATCCAAGAAGGTCACGGACAGCGCGCCAGTCTCTTCCATAAGCATGTCGCCGATTTGCTCAGCGTTTTCATTGGTCGCATTGAGTTTGATTTGAATCCAAGGCATGAGTGGGTACTCTCGATGTGTAAATTTGGCGCAGAGTTTAGCAGACTTTGCGATGAAACGAAAAATGCCCACCGAGGTGGGCATCATCATTCGAGTGCTGACTTAGTGTTGAAGTCCGAGCTTCTTCTCAAGGTAGTGGATGTTGGCTCCACCATGTTGGAAGTTTTCGTCGTTCATGATGCTCACTTGCAGCGGAATATTGGTCTTGATCCCTTCGATGATCATCTCACCAAGAGCATTGCGCATGCGTGCAATCGCCACATCGCGGTTCTCACCGTAAGTGATGAGTTTACCGATCATTGAGTCGTAGTGCGGTGGCACTGTGTAACCCGTGTAGATGTGCGATTCCCAACGAACGCCCATGCCGCCTGGTGAATGGAAGCGCTCGATCTTGCCCGGTGAAGGCAGGAAGCGCTCAGGATCTTCGGCGTTGATACGACACTCAATCGCATGACCACGGATCTTGATGTCATTTTGGGTAAACGACAGCGGTTGGCCTGCGGCAACACGTAGCTGCTCTTTGATTAAGTCAACGCCAGTCACCATTTCTGTCACTGGATGTTCTACCTGAATACGGGTGTTCATTTCGATGAAGTAGAACTCACCGTTTTCGTACAGGAACTCAAAGGTACCTGCGCCGCGATAGCCGATTTCAAGACACGCACGGGTACAACGTTCACCGATGTACTTACGCATTTCCTCTGTGATGCCCGGCGCGGGTGCTTCTTCCACCACTTTTTGGTGACGACGCTGCATAGAGCAATCACGTTCACCGAGGTGAATCGCGCCGCCTTGGCCATCGGCAATCACTTGTACTTCAACGTGACGTGGGTTTTCTAGGAATTTCTCCATGTAAACCATGTCGTTGTTGAACGCTGCTTTGGCTTCAGCACGCGTCATTGCGATCGCTTGAACCAGATCCGCTTCTTTGCGTACTACACGCATACCACGACCACCGCCGCCACCAGAGGCTTTGATGATGACTGGATAACCGATGCGTTTGGCGTGTGCTTTGTTTTTCACTTCGTCGTTGTCGAGTGGGCCATCGGAGCCCGGTACACAAGGAACGCCCGCTTTTTTCATCGCGGTGATCGCCGAGACTTTATCACCCATGATTCGGATAGTTTCCGCTTTTGGGCCCACAAAAATAAAGCCGCTGCGTTCTACTTGCTCAGCAAAATCGGCGTTTTCCGACAGGAAACCGTAACCCGGATGGATGGCAACCGCGCCAGTCACTTCCGCCGCGGAAATAATACGCGGAATGTTCAGGTAGCTGTCGATGCCTTTTGCCGGGCCGATACAGACAGTTTCGTCAGCCAGTAGCACGTGTTTGAGATCGCGATCGGCGGTTGAGTGCACGGCAACGGTTTTGATGCCGAGCTCTTTACATGCGCGAAGAATACGAAGTGCGATTTCACCTCGGTTCGCGATGACTACTTTATCTAACATAGCGAACTCCGCTTATTCGATAACAACGAGTGGCTGGTCGAATTCTACTGGCTGGCCATCTTCAACAAGGATAGCGGTAACGACACCAGATTTATCCGCTTCGATTTGGTTCATCATTTTCATTGCTTCAACGATGCATAGCGTGTCGCCCGCTTTTACGCTTTGGCCCACTTCGATGAACGCTTTAGAATCTGGACTTGGTGAACGGTAGAAGGTGCCTACCATTGGAGAAAGCACTTTGTGACCTGCGCTTACCGCTGGCGCTGCGGCGGCAGGTGCCGCTTCAGCAACTGGCGCTGCGGCTACGGGTGCAGGAGCGGCTGCCGGCGCAGCTGCATAGTGGATAGGTGCAGGCGCTGCCATCATTTGACCATGACGGCTGATGCGTACTGATTCTTCACCTTCAGAAATTTCTAGCTCAGCAATGCCAGACTCTTCAACCAGTTCGATCAGTTTTTTGATTTTACGAATATCCATCTTATCTTTCTCTTTTATCTTGTGAGTAAGACAGCCGCCAAGGGCTGCAGAGTGTTGGGGTTACTTTGCCCGCAGCTTAGCAATCGCTGCCGACAGAGCAAATTCATAACCTTGTGCGCCTAAACCGCAGATCACGCCAACCGCTTTGTCCGACAAATAGGAGTGATGACGGAAAGGTTCACGAGCATGCACGTTAGACAGGTGCACTTCAATATAAGGAATCGCGACACCGAGTAGAGCGTCTCTTAGCGCGACACTGGTATGGGTAAATGCCGCCGGATTAATGATGATGAAGTCCACCTTGCCGTGTGCGGCGTGAATGGCTTCGATCAGCTCGTACTCACGATTCGATTGCAGATGTTCAAGCTCAATATCGGCTTGTTTCGCCACTGTCATCAAGTTTTCGACGATCTGCGATAGCGTCTGCGCACCGTAGTGGGCAGGCTCGCGTAAACCAAGTAGGTTAAGATTTGGGCCGTTTAAGACCAGAACTCGTAACTTTGCTGACATGTTGGCGCTATCTTTCTTTATCGTGAGTGAAACCAGCATATTCCCAAAAACAGGAGAAATCGGCACGGTTTTTCTGTCAAATCTGTGCCAATTTTTCAAGATTGCCCAAGATTATAGCTAATTCATAGCAATTAGCAGCAAATTACTGGTCTAATCTCCCGAGTTGAACTTGGATTTCTGTAACCGGGTTAACAAAAAAGCGCCGCTGAAACGCAGTATGTCGAGTGGTTCGGCGCGGTTTTGTGCCAATGTCAGTGAAGTGGTGGAAAAATAATCACTTGGCATCAGGAAGCAATCGCCTAGATGAGCGCCGAGGGAGAAGGGCGCTCATGGATTGGCAAAACTTGGATTGGGAAGAGTGAAGTGTTAAGCGTGTAGCGTGCAAAGCAGTTGCTGCGCCATTTTACTTAGTAAGGTTTTTTCTGGTTTGGTGTGAGCAAAAGTGCGCAAACCATAAATGCCCATGACCAGATAGTCGGCGAGAAAATCGCAATCGGCCTCGGCGCTAATCTCGCCGTTTTGCTGCGCTTTACACAGTTGGGCGAGCAGGCCAAGTTTCCAAGCGTTGAGGGTGTCGCGAATCATTTGTTCCACTTCATCGTCTTGTTTGGACAACTCACTCAGTGCTTTTTGCAGCAGGCAATCTTTGATCTCTTCGCTGGCGCATTCTTCTACCACCATGGCAAAGTAGCTTTGCAGTCCGTCCATGACGTTGGGCTGCGCGGCGAAAATTGCGTTGAACTCCTGCGCGCGTTCTTCGGCATAGTGGGCCAAAGCCGCCAGCAGTAAGCCGCGTTTATTTTCAAACGCACAATAGATGGACCCCGGATGCAGGCCAGTGGCTTTTTTCAAATCTTGCATACTGGTCTTATTAAATCCTTTCGACATAAATTCATACATCGCGGATCGCAACACCTGTTCTCGGTCAAATTCAGCTACGCGCACACACATTCTCTCACTTGGGTTTTCGCCGCATTCTACGCGCAAAATCGCAAGGTGACAAAAGTTCTTGAACGTTCGTTCAAAATATATCTTGAATGATTGTTCAAAAATGATCTAGCATAGCGAACTTCACTCGACAGTAGGATGGCCCGATGACGGATTTACTCTTCAAACCTTACGTTTTAAATGAACACCTTACCCTGAATAACCGCATTGTGATGGCGCCACTGACGCGCTGTATGGCAGGAGAGGGGCTTGTACCGACAGATGAAATGGCCGCTTACTATGCTCGCCGCGCCGAAGCGGGGTTGATTATTTCGGAAGCGACGATCATTCGCCCGGACGGTCAGGGTTACCCCAATACTCCGGGGTTGTTCAGCGATGCACAAATTGCTGGCTGGAAGAAAGTGACTGAGGCCGTGCATGCGCGTGGTGGTAAGATTTTTGCTCAGCTTTGGCATACTGGCCGTGTGGCGCACCCTGCCTTTTTTGCGGGTGAGTATGTGCTCGCACCGTCGGCGGTGGCTTACGAAGGAACGGTGCCGCGTCGTCGCGATCTGACCTACACCCTGCCAAAAGCCGCGAGTAAAGAAGAGATCGAACAGTTGATCGAGGATTACGCCAGTGCCGCAGAAAACGCCATCGTGTCGGGTTTTGATGGGGTGGAAATCCACGGTGCGAACGGCTATCTGCTTGATCAGTTCCTACACTATGACACTAACTTGCGTGATGATGAGTTTGGTCAAACGCCAGAAAACATGGCGCGTTTTCCTCTGGCGGTGATTGACGCCATTATTGAGCGCATTGGTGGGCATCGCACTGGTCTGCGTTTGTCACCGGGAGCCTACGCACACATCAAACCGGATGCGCGTGACCGAGCCGTGTTTGACTACTTGTTGGCCGAGCTGGAAACGCGTCAGTTGGCGTATCTGCATGAAGGGATGTTTGACGACAGCGTGGAGTTTGAGCACTTAGGCGGTAAAGTGTCGGAGTATATGCGCCAGCACTACTCAAAAACCTTGATGGCGGCGGGTGGTTTCAGCGCGCAGTCCGGTGCGTCAGCGATTGAGCAAGGGCTATTTGAACTGCTGGCGATTGGTCGCCCGTTCATTGCTAACCCAGATTACGTGGCAAAAGTGCGCTCCGGTGAAGCGCTAAAAACCTATGACGAGAGTATGTTGGCTGAATTGGTCTAGCAACCATCGCTGATCCTAGAACTGCCAAAATGCAAAGGCGTGCCTCATTGAAGCACGCCTTTGTGGTTAGCGCAGGTCTCTTATTGTGGCAGCGTATGTTCGCTGCTCAGAATTAGGCCAGTTCGGCTTTCTCGGCAATTAGCTTGTCGACCACACTTGGATCGGCCAGCGTTGAGGTATCACCCAAGTTGCTGGTGTCACCGGTGGCGATCTTACGCAGAATGCGGCGCATGATCTTGCCTGAACGGGTTTTCGGTAGCGCATCGGTCCAATGCAGCACATCTGGCGTGGCAATCGGGCCGATCTCTTTACGTACCCAATCTTTCACCTCTTTGTGTAGCTCGGCGGATGGGTATTCCCCAGCGTTGAGCGTGACGTAGGCGTAAATTGCTTGGCCTTTGATGTCGTGCGGAATGCCGACAATCGCCGCCTCGGCAATCTTCGGATGTGCCACTAGCGCCGATTCGATCTCGGCAGTGCCCATACGGTGACCGGAGACGTTCAGTACATCGTCCACACGGCCTGTGATCCAGTAGTAGCCATCTTCGTCGCGACGCGCACCGTCACCAGTGAAATACATGCCACGGAAGGTGGAGAAATAGGTCTGCTCAAAGCGTTCGTGGTCACCGTAAACCGTGCGCATCTGACCGGGCCAAGAGTCGAGGATGACGAGGTTACCTTCTGCGGCTTGGTCTTCAATAATATTGCCGATGTTATCCACCAGTGCAGGCTGCACGCCGAAGAATGGACGCGTTGCCGAGCCCGGTTTGAGCGCGGTTGCGCCCGGTAGTGGCGTGATCAAAATGCCGCCGGTTTCGGTTTGCCACCAAGTGTCGACAATCGGCGATTTTTCATTGCCGATGGTTTTGTAGTACCACTCCCACGCTTCTGGGTTAATCGGTTCGCCCACCGAGCCCATAATGCGCAAGCTGCTGCGCTCGGTTCCTTCAACCGCTTCATTGCCTTTGGCCATCAGCGCGCGAATTGCCGTTGGCGCAGTATAAAGAATATTAACTTGGTGCTTGTCGACCACTTCGCTCATGCGGCTGGTTTTCGGGTAGTTTGGCACGCCTTCAAACAGAATGGTTTTCGCTCCGTTGGACAGTGGTCCGTAGACCAGATAGGTGTGTCCGGTGATCCAGCCCACGTCAGCGGTACACCAGAACACCTCGCCGGGTTGATAGTCAAAGACATATTTAAACGTCATGGTCGCATACACCAAGTAGCCGCCCGTGGTATGCAGCACCCCTTTCGGTTTACCCGTAGAGCCTGAAGTGTAAAGGATAAACAGCGGATCTTCGGCTTTCATCTCTTCTGGTGGACAAACGTCCGAGACTGTTGCCGTCGCCTCATGCCACCAAACGTCACGATGTTCATGCCAATCAACATTGCCACCGGTGCGTTTCAACACCATCACTTTGCTGATGGTTTTCACTTCAGGGTTGGTCAGCGCTTCGTCCACGTTCTTTTTCAGCGGCACGGCACGGCCGCCACGAACCCCTTCGTCAGCGGTAATCACCACCTTGGCATCAGAGTCAATAATACGGCCCGCCAGTGCTTCAGGTGAGAAGCCGCCAAAGACGATGGTATGCACGGCGCCGATACGGGTACACGCCAGCATCGCCACCGCCGCTTCAGGAACCATCGGCATGTAGAGACACACCACGTCGCCTTTGCGCACGCCCTGTTCTTTCAGTGCGTTCGAGAAACGACATACTTCTTGGTGCAGTTGCTTGTAAGTCAGAGTTTTGTCTTCGGCTGGGTTGTCACCTTCCCAGATAATTGCTACTTCATCACCGCGTTTCGGCCAGATGGCGGTCAATACAGTTAGCGGAAACGTTCAGTGTGCCATCTTCAAACCAGCGAATATCAACGTGGCCTGTATCAAACGAGGTCTGTTTGACCTTAGTAAAAGGCTTGATCCAATCAACGATTTTGCCGTGTTCGCTCCAGAAGCCCTCTGGATCGCTGACAGATTGTTGGTACATCGCAAGATAGGTCTCATTATCCGCATGGGTGTGAGTTTTAATGTTCTCTTTAACCGGATAAATGTGGGCTTCACTCATTGTTTCTCTCCTTGTGCCTTCAACTTTCGTGAACAGGGCTACTTGTGATTGAGTGTGCAACTGAACGCGAACGGAAATCCGTGGTGTCTTTCGACTTGCCTATAACTGTTAATCACTGCGGCGATTTCGACAATTAGACTTTAGGATAAAAGCGTATTTTGCTTATAAATGAGTAAATTAAGAATGTATGCGTTGCATCAAACTTACGGGGAGAGGTAAGAGGAAGAGAAGCTGGGCAGATCGCCATGGGTTAAACGCACAAAGATCAACGCCGCCGAAAAGGCATCTTGCAGCGCGTCATGCTTGTCTTGGAGAGGCAAGTCCAGATGCTTGCAGATGGCATCCAAACTGAGGTCAAAGTAGCCATTGGGCAGGTGCTTTTCCAGTTTGTCATGGTAGATCTGGCTAACTTCAACCAACGGATTGGGCAGCGGAAAGCCCAAGTGACGCTGGCAGGCGAGGTCTAAGATCTTCTTATCATAACGGATGTGGTAACCGACTAAAGGGCGGTTGCCGATAAAGTCGAGTAGCCGCGTGATGGCTTCGCGCTCGCTAATGCCATCGACCAGATCCTGATGGCGAATTTTGTGGATTTTCACTGAACCCGAGTCAAGCGATTGCGGTGCGCGCAGCCGTACTTCAAACGGCTGACTGGTGAGAATACGGTTGTCGACAATGCGTGTCGCGGCAATGGTGACCAGCTCAGCGCGCTTCGGGTCTAAGCTGGTGGTCTCGCAATCCAGAGAGACAAACTCACGGCCATCGGGCGCGCAAAACAGCGACTGATAGGGCGAACCCGTCAGCTTGTAGTGCCAGTATTTGCGTTGCAACCAATTCATGCGCGCTTCCTGAGACGTTTGGCGTAGCGCCTCACGTGGTTAATCTTTGATTTGATAGTGATAACCCAGCCACTGCTTAAACTTTTTCACCACGTGTAAACTGTGGCGCAGCAAGTCACGTTCAGTGCGATCGAGCAGTTTCAAACTGATTTTGTTGTTGCTGTGTTGCTCAGACAACTGCTGAGCAAGGCGCAATTTAAAAAACAGCTTCAACGCTTCGCTGAGGTTATCGGCGGTGGTTTGCTCAAGCACTTTGCGTTTGACCAAAGCTTCAATGCGGTCGAAGGTGTTGTTTTCGCTTAAGGCGTATTCCAGCGTTAGAGCACGAATGCCGTGCACAATCGGGAAAATGCCGCCTTGTTTGATGTCGAGCCCTGATTTATCGGCTTTGACATTACCAAATAACGTCAGCGGCACGGAAAAACTCAGCGCAGGGCGGGTGAATTCGGTGAGGATCAGCTCTTGATCGGCCATCAATTGACATAAGTGCGCTTTCACTGGTGCCAGTAGGCTCTTGTTGCCGGCAACGGCGTGGGCATCGGCCATGATCGCGATGTCCATGACTTGTTCCGGTTTAGCGGCTTTTACCCAGTCCGCCAAGGTTTTTTTCCACTGTGTTTGGCTGCGCACCCATTTCGGATTATTGACCATGACATTGCCCGGGCAAAGTGGGTAGCCAAGCTGCTGCAAAGTATGAGTGAGCTGCTGCATCACCTCGCCGCACAACTGCCATTCCAGCCCGTCTTTGAGGATCAGTGCGTTATCTTGGTCGGTCTTGAGGATTTGCTCACCTCGACCTTCAGAGCCGAGCACGATCAGACAGCAGTGGTCGTGTAGCGCCGGAGGCACGACTAGCTCAAACGCTTTCTCGATAATCTGCTCGTTGACCGCCGAGATCAGCTCCATGATAAAGCGCGTGCGAATGCCGTTTTTCAGCAAGCTTTCGACCAGTTGGCGCTGTTTGTTCGACGCCAGTGCCAACTCTTCTACGCTTGATGCACGGGCGATGCTTAAGGTCAGCACGTGAGAATGGGTGGAAAAGGCGCTGAGGATTTGCGTCATGTCGAGCATACCAACCGCTTGGTGACCGTCGCACACCATTAGCCGTTTCATGCGGTTGCGCGTCATGGTGATCATGGCGTTAAACAAAAAGTCGCCATTATCCACATGACAAACCGGGAAGGTGGCAATCTCGCCTACCGGAGTATCGAGCGGTTTGTCTTCCAGCATTACCGAATGGAGCATGTTGGTGCGGGTGACGATGGCATACGGGTGGGCGGAAGGCTGTTTGCGACAGCGAGGGTCATCGTCATGCAGTTTGACCAGCGCGGCGTCGATGCCGTTTTCCTTCAAGGTTTTGGTGACTTGATTGATTGGCATCTCGGGCGGAAGAATCATCGCCGGGTGGTAAATCGCCTTGTCGACTTTGGTGAGAATAAACTCGGCCAAGTTTTGCTGCTGCTGCGCCGCTTCAATCAACTCTTGCCGTTTGGCGAGGTTGTTGTCGAAGTAGGCCGCGAAACTGGCCATTCTCATTATAAAGTTCCAGAAACAGCGCTTTGGGCAGCAGATAGGAGAGGGTATCTTCTAGCGCGACGTAGTGGTGGCGTACCGTTGCTTCAAACAGGGCGCGGACGTCAAACATATCGTCGTTGGCGTAGTGGGCGAACACTTCCTGATGATCGGCGGAACGCTCTTCAACCGCACCTTTGATGAGAATGTGCAGATAATCGCTCGGCTGCCCGGCAGGCAGAACAATGTCGCGGGTTCGATAGTAGGCGACATCCAGTGACGAGCGCAGCAGGGCTTGCTGTCCTTCACTCAGGCGGTCAAACGGTGGAGATTGCATATTAAATTTATCAGGCATGGGGCACTCTATCGTCACGCGGCATAGAGTAAGTCTGACAAATTTACACTGACTCTCCAGACGACTTTGGTCTAATCCTTTGGTGCGATCGGGGAAACGGTGGGTTGCTGATAATTCCCTTTTTCTCTTGTGCATACCCAGTCATAATGCAGCGCACTCAGTTCTTTAACTGCTATTGTTCAGGATTATCACTATGTTTACCCCATCCCCTTATGGCTGGATTTCTCAATATTTCCTCGGCTTCTTTTTTGCTTACGGTGTTTATCTGCCATTTTGGTCGTTGTGGTTTAAGGAGCAGGGCGTCTCTTCCACCGATATCGGCTTGCTGGTGGGGATTGGTTTAGCAACCCGTTGTGTGGCGAATATGGTGATCACGCCACGCGTGCATCGCGCTGAGCACATCATGCCAGCGCTACGCTGGCTCAGTTTTGCCGCGCTGATTTTTGTTGCGTTTCACTTTTTTACTGGCGGTGATTTCTGGTTGATGGCGCTGGCGACCGTGTTATTCAACCTCTGTTGTGGCCCGGCGGTACCGCTCTCTGATGCGCTCGCTAACTACTACGCCCGCTTAAAAATGCTTGATTACGGCCGCACGCGCTTGTGGGGATCCATCGCGTTTATTGCGGGCTCGACGGTGGTGGGGTATTTGATTGCGCTCTACGGCAGCGACATGATCCTTTACACCGCGTTGGCTGGGGTGTTTGTTTCGCTATTGTTCAGCTTACGCAAACCAACGCTGATGCCAGTTACACGCCAAGAGCATCACACCCAGCGGCCAAAGTTAACTGAGTTACTCACCGACAAACCCGTCGTGACCTTTTTGCTGTTGGCGGCGCTCATTCAAGGGAGCCACGCGGCTTACTACAGCTTTAGCGCCATTTACTGGAAGCAGGCGGGCCATTCCGAAGAGATCATCGGCTATCTGTGGAGCTTAGGGGTGGTGGCCGAAGTGGCGGTGTTTGCTCTGAGTAAACGTCTGTTTGCAGGTTGGTCGCTGCGTGCGCTGTTTGTCGCCGCCTCGATTGGCGTGATGCTGCGCTGGGGGATCACCGCCTCCACCACCTTGCTGCTTGGTCTGGTTTTGGTGCAACTGCTGCACGGCGTGACGTTTGCCATGGCGCATATTGCGGCCATTCAATACATTCAACACTCACCAGAGCACAAAATGGTCGCTCTGCAAGCACTCTACAATGCCCTGCCGTTAGGCGCTTTTATCGCGGCCATGACGGCGTTAAGTGGCTGGGGCTTTGAGCAGTGGGGCGCGAATGTGTTCTGGGTGATGGCGGCCATGGGCTTTATCGCGCTGTTTGTTAAAGTGACGCCAGTCAGTGAAGAGCCGCATGTGATTGATCTGGCGAAAGCCGAGCCGAAAGCACAGAATTAGTGTGAAGAGATTGAGTTGAGCTCTCATCCTTAGTTAAATGAAACCTCTCCCATAGCGGAGAGGTTTTTTTATCAGGAAGGATGACGCATGCAAGGATGGATTGTGATTCCCGTGTCGTTGGCATATCTGGGCATTTTGTTTTTGATTGCTTGGTATGGCGATAGACAGAAAAAATGGCTGGCGCGTTGGCGCCCGTGGGTCTACAGCTTGTCTATTGCGGTTTATTGTACTTCGTGGACGTTTTACGGCACCGTCGGCCAAGCCAGTAGCAACCCTTGGTCGTTTTTACCCATTTATATCGCGCCGATTTTGGTCTTCACCTTGGGATGGCGCATCCTTGCTCGGCTGATCCTGATCGCTAAACGAGAGCATATTACCTCCATCGCTGACTTTATCGCTGCCCGTTATGGTAAATCGCAGGGCATTGCGGTGGTGGTCACCTTGATCGCCGTGGTCGGTATTTTGCCTTATATCGCGCTGCAGTTGCGCGGCATTACCATGGGGTTGGAGATCATCGCCCCCGATCTCTTTAGTCAGTTTGGCTACGAAGATTACAACGTCTCTTGGTTTGTGGTTGGTGCACTGGCGATTTTTACCATGCTGTTTGGCACGCGCCACATCGACAATACCGAGCACCATCGCGGCATGATGATGGCGATTGCGTTTGAGTCCATGGTCAAGTTGTTGGCTTTTTTGGTTGTCGGGGTGTTTATCGTCTGGCTGATGATGCGCCACGAAAGCTTCGATTTAACCAGCGCTATCACGAACACCTATCAAGCGCCGAATGTCGCGACGCTACTTATTCACACCGTACTGACGATGTTGGCGATCGTCTGTCTGCCGCGTCAGTTTCACACCATGGTGGTGGAAAACGAGCGCGCGCAAGATCTGCACACCGCTCGTTGGTTGTTTCCGCTCTACTTGGTTCTGATGGGGATGTTTGTTTTGCCCATCGCTTGGGCGGGGCAAAGTTTGCTGCCAGCCAGCTCGGCCGATACCTATGTGATCAGTTTGCCGATGGCGTTTGGTGCCAGCGATATTGCGCTGTTGGCCTTTCTTGGCGGAACTTCGGCGGCCAGTGGCATGGTGATCGTGTCGACCATCGCGCTGGCGATCATGGTCTCTAATGATTTAGTCATGCCACTGCTGCTCAGACGCATGCGCTTGTCCAATCGCAATCATCATCACTTTTCCGGCTTGCTGCTGCGCATTCGTCGCGCGCTGATTTTTCTGCTGTTGATTGGTGCTTGGGGTTTTTATCAAGCGCTGGATGCGATTCATTCGCTGTCGGCCATCGGCTTTCTCTCGTTTGCCGCGATCACCCAGTTTGCCCCTGCGTTGCTTGGCGGTATGTACTGGCGGCAAGGCAACCGCAAAGGGGTGTATGTCGGGCTGGCGGTTGGCTTCACTTTGTGGCTGATCACCCTGATGACTCAGACCGATATGCTGGCTGGCGATGCGCAAAGCAACTTGTTGATCTGGATAATTACCCCTCCTGAACTGCTGAGCGGGCTGGACGTTAAAGCATCGGATTGGGGGATGATCCTCAGCGTCAGTGCCAATGCTTTCTGCTATCTGCTGGTTTCGATGCTGACACGGCCAAGCCTGAGTGAGCGCTTACAATCGGCGTCTTTTATCGGTATCCCGCTACCGGAAAATGAGAACATCAGCTTGTACCAAAGCCGTGTCACGGTCGCTGAACTGGAGATGCTGGCGTCGCGTTTTGTTGGTCGCACTCGGGTTAAGAATGCCTTTGCTTACTATTGGTCGCAGCAGCGAGAAGTGTTGCTGCCCAATCAACAAGCGCCATCGACCTTAATTCGCCACACCGAACGGGTTTTGGCTGGGGTTTTTGGCGCGTCATCGGCGAAGTTGGTCCTCACTTCGGCGCTGCAAGGGCGAAACATGCAGTTGGAAGAGGTCGCCACCATCGTGGATGAAGCGTCAGAGCTCTACGACTTCAGCCGCGGGCTGTTGCAAGGGGCAATCGAGCACATTGGGCAAGGGATCGCGGTTGTGGATAAACAGTTGCGGCTGGTGGCGTGGAACCAACGTTATTTAGAGCTGTTTGAGTTTCCGCCGGGGCTTATTCAAGTCGGGCGGCCGATTGCCGATGTGATTCGTCACAATGCGCAGCAAGGGTTGTGCGGTCCGGGCGACCCGGAAGATCACGTGCGCCGTCGGGTCTACCATCTTGAGCAAGGCACACGGCATACCTCATCGCGAATTCGCCCCGATGGACGGGTGATCGAAGTGCAAGGCAACCCGATGCCCGGCGGAGGGTTTGTGATGAGCTTTACCGATATCACCGTCTTTCGCCATGCCGAACAGGCGCTCAAAGAGGCCAATGAAACGCTGGAAGAGCGCGTTCATCTGCGCACACGCGAGTTAGAGAGATTGAATCAGCAACTGGTAACCGCAACGCAACGCTCGGAGCGCGAGTCGCAATCTAAGTCGCGCTTTTTGGCTGCGGTAAGCCATGATTTAATGCAGCCACTCAACGCCGCACGTCTGTTTGCCTCATCGCTCTCTGAAGTGGCGAAAGAAGATGAAACGCGCAAGCTGGCCTCGCACATCGAAAGTGCGCTGGGGGCGGCGGAAGATCTCATCGGTGATTTGCTCGATATCTCGCGGCTAGAGTCCGGCAAACTGGATATCCACATGCACGGTTTCGCCATCAACGATGTGTTGTCTAACCTCAATGCAGAATTCAGTGCCTTAGCCAAGCAGCAAGGCATTGAGTTTTGTATGGTTCCCTCTTCATTGACCGTCAACTCCGACCCCAAACTGCTGCGCCGTGTGGTGCAAAACTTTTTGACCAATGCCTTTCGTTACAGCCCCAACGGCAAAGTGTTGCTCGGTGTGCGCCGCGTCGCGGGGCGTGTGCGGATCGACGTTTGGGACAACGGCATGGGCATTGAAGAAGATAAACAGCAGGAGATCTTTGAAGAGTTCAATCGCGGTAGTCTGGTGCGCTCAGATCAAGGGCTCGGTTTAGGGTTGGCGATTTCTAAAGGGATTGCCCAAGTGCTTGGGCATGAAATTTCGATGCGTTCTTGGCACGGCAAAGGCAGCGTCTTTTCCATTATGCTCGATAAAGCCAGCGAGGTGCAGAAGCCTGCGGTGAATGAGCCCAGCCCAGCGGTGGCGGATCTCAGCCATCTACGCATTCTGTGTGTCGACAATGAAGAAGAGATTTTGGTCGGTATGGAAAACTTGCTGGCACGTTGGGGCTGTGAAGTGAAAACCGCAACCGACCTGATTGGTAGCCTGAAAACATTGGAAAATGGCTGGATCCCGCAGGTGATCTTCTCCGATTATCGTTTAGACGACGGGCGAACCGGTCTCGAAGTGTTGCAGCAGTGCAAACTGCGTTTAGGCAACCGATTTGAAGGCGTTATTATCAGTGCTGATCGCACCGAAGAGATGATGCAAGCGATAAAAGCCAACGGGTTCGGTTTTATCGCCAAACCCGTTAAACCGCTGAAGTTAAGAGCGGTATTGAATCGGGTTAGCTAATTGAGCTGGTCAGCGGTTAGAACAATTTAAAACAAAAAGCCGATGCAGTTGCATCGGCTTTGCTTTTCCACGGAGCTTAATCCCTACAATAAAGCTCGTGAGTCTTATTAGTGGTCGTGCGCAGCACCAGCTCCTTTTGGATAACGGATAGACTCGACCATATCTTGTACCTCTTTGGGTACTTCGGCGGTGAACTTGTTCACTACGATAGAGACAACAAAGTTCAAGCACATACCCAGCGTACCAATCCCTTCTGGGCTGATACCAAACCACCAGTTGTCTGGAGTGCTGGCGGCTGGATTGATGAACTTAAAGTAGATGATGTAAGCCGCAGTAAACGCAATACCTGACAACATACCGGCAATCGCGCCTTCTTTGTTCATCTTCTTATAGAAGATACCAAGAATGATGGCCGGGAAGAACGAGGAGGCTGCCAAACCGAAGGCGAATGCCACCACTTGCGCTACAAAGCCGGGAGGGTTGATACCCAGATAACCTGCGCCGATAATCGCCAGTGCTGCGCCTATCCGTGCGGCTCGCAGTTCCTGCTTGTCGGTCATATCCGGCTTAAAGCCTTTCTTCAGTAAGTCGTGTGAAATCGAGGTTGAGATAACCAGTAGTAGGCCCGCTGCGGTAGAGAGTGCTGCTGCCAAGCCACCTGCGGCCAACAGAGCGACCACCCAGTTTGGCAGTTTCGCTAACTCAGGCGAAGCCAGTACGATGATGTCACGGTTGATGGTCATTTCGTTACGCGCATCACCCGCATAGAACATCTTGCCGTCGCCGTTCTTATCTTCCCATTTGACTAGGCCAGTGCTTTCCCAGTTTTTAAACCAACTTGGTGCATCGGCTGCTGCCACGCCTTGCATGTCTGGACCGTTGATGGTGTCAATCATGTTCACGCGAGCAAACGCAGCTACCGCAGGTGCTGTGGTGTACAAGAACGCGATGAAGACCAGAGCCCAACCGGCAGAGATACGTGCATCAGATACTTTCGGAACCGTAAAGAAGCGAATAATAACGTGTGGAAGTCCCGCCGTACCGACCATGAGCGCCGCACAGATGAAGAAGACGTCAACCATACTCTTCGAGCCGTCGGTATAGGCGGTAAAGCCCAGTTCCTGAGTCAAGCCGTCCAGTTTGGTGAGTAGGTATTCATCGCTGCCCGCCATGGTAGAGCCAAAGCCAAGCTGAGGGACAGGGTTACCTGTCATCATAAGCGAGGTGAAAATCGCAGGGACCATAAAGGCGAAGATCAGCACGCAGTATTGGGCTACCTGAGTATAAGTAATGCCTTTCATCCCGCCCATGACCGCGTAGAAGAAGACGATTGCCATACCGATGATGATGCCCATATTGATGTCAACTTCGAGGAAGCGCGCAAAGACCACGCCCACGCCACGCATCTGGCCTGCGACGTAAGTAAAGGAGACGAAGATGGCACAAAATACCGCCACCATACGCGCCGTTCTTGAGTAGTAACGGTCACCGATAAAATCTGGCACAGTAAACTTACCAAACTTACGCAAGTACGGAGCAAGACACAGTGCGAGTAGCACATAGCCACCTGTCCAACCCATCAGGTAAACGGTGCCATCGTAGCCGATGAAGGAGATGATCCCTGCCATTGAGATAAACGATGCGGCAGACATCCAGTCCGCGGCGGTTGCCATGCCGTTGGCAACAGGGTGAACCCCCCCGCCCGCAACATAGAATTCACTGGTCGATCCCGCACGTGCCCAGATAGCGATACCGATATACAGGGCGAAAGTGAGACCAACCAGAATAAACGTCCAAGTTTGAATATCCATTTTCTAAACCTCTTAGTCTTCCTGTACGTTGTACTTTTTGTCTAGGGCGTTCATCCGTGCCACATAAACAAAGATCAGGGCCACAAAGGTGTAGATCGACCCTTGCTGCGCGAACCAAAATCCTAATTTGAAACCACCAAATTGAATCGCATTTAGCGGCTCGACAAATAAAATCCCAGCGCCGTAAGACACCAAAAACCACACTGCTAGCAGTGATCCCATGATTCCCAAGTTTTCCTTCCAGTAGGCTTGAGCATGTTCTGTTGATTCGAACGCCATGGCCTTCTCCTTGTGTTTCTCGTCTGAATAGATGTGTTAACGTAATGTTACACTTCCTAAGATAGCAGCGAAAAATCAACAGATCTGTGCAACTTTAGTCGGGTCAAATGGCGGGATAAATCAGCTCAAAAGGTCAATTAGCGTAGGATACAGCAAGAAAGTGTGATGTTAACATGATGTTAATTTAGCCAAAGGTCTAAGAAATCGACCTAGATTAGTTTTGCCTCGCAGGCTTTGCTGGCGCATTTTCATGTCGTATACGCACATCGGCAACATAGTGACGCTAAATTAGACAGAAAAAACTCAATTGTTTACATAAACTTTTCGATAAAGAGTCACGTTTTCGTGCAAAATAGTTAGGCTAAACACGGTGGCTTTCGCTGCAAATAACAACAATTTAACTAAAGGGAGGGAGAAAGTGGACGCAAACACAATCAACGGCTTTTTTCTGATTGGTGCACTGCTTATTGCGCTCAGTGTGCTCCTAAGCCCGGTGTCCTCAAAATTGGGGATTCCAATTCTGCTCGTTTTTCTCGCTGTCGGTATGCTGGCTGGGGAAGACGGCGTTGGTGGCATTTTATTTGATAACTACCCGATCGCCTATCTGGTGAGTAACTTAGCGCTGGCCATCATCTTGCTCGACGGGGGAATGCGTACTCGTGTGGCCA
This sequence comes from Vibrio cidicii, assembly GCF_009763805.1. NCBI lineage: Bacteria > Pseudomonadati > Pseudomonadota > Gammaproteobacteria > Vibrionales > Vibrionaceae > Vibrio > Vibrio cidicii. Next base: position 3,088,412 of record NZ_CP046804.1, read on the forward strand.
GTTTTCGGGTCGCCTTTTGGCCTTCGGTTTCGCTCGCCACGATTGGAGTTGCCATTACGACATTATTGACCGGATTGATGGCAACGTGGCTGTTTGACCTCGATTTACTGCAAGGCATTTTGGTTGGTGCGATCGTCGGTTCGACCGATGCCGCAGCGGTGTTTTCCCTATTGAAAGGGCGCAGCTTGAATGAGCGGGTTGGTTCAACCTTGGAGATTGAATCCGGTACTAACGACCCAATGGCGGTGTTTCTCACCGTGACCATGATTGCGGTGCTCGGCAGTAGCGAGAGCGGCCTCAGCGCTGGCTTTTTAGCACTCAGTTTTGTTAAGCAGTTTGGTATTGGTGCTCTGCTCGGGCTTTCAGGCGGCTGGCTTTTGTGGAAAATAATCAATCGCAGTCAGCTACCGGAAGGGCTTTATTCAATTCTGACCGTTAGTGGTGGTTTGATTATTTTTGCCCTGTCGAATGCTCTCGGCGGCAGTGGTATTTTGTCGATTTATTTAGTGGGATTACTGATTGGTAACCGCCCAACGCGCAGCCGCCACTCGATTCTCAACGTGTTGGATGGCATGACTTGGTTGGCGCAAATCGGCATGTTCTTAGTGTTGGGGCTGTTAGTGACGCCTTCCAACTTGTTGGACATCGCTGTGCCCGGCTTGGCACTGGCGTTTGGTATGATTATTTTCGCGCGGCCAATCTCGGTGTGGATTGGGCTGTTGCCGTTTAAGAGCTTTACCGCGCGCGAGAAATGGTTCATCTCTTGGGTCGGATTGCGAGGCGCGGTGCCGATCATCTTGGCGGTTTTCCCGATGATGGCGGGTCTGCCGGACGCGCAGCTCTATTTCAATCTGGCGTTTTTCGTCGTTATGGTGTCGCTGATTGTGCAGGGCGGTACGTTAACCAAAAGCATGGCATTGGCCAAAGTGGAACTGCCATCCAAGCCCGAACCGATTTCCCGCACTGGCGTCGAAATTTTTCCTACCAGCGAGTGGGAGCTGTTTATCTATAAACTGAAACAAGACAAATGGTGCATCGGCGAGCCACTGCGTAATTTGTTTTTACCTGAAGGGACACGTATTGCGGCGGTATTTCGCCAGCAGCAGTTACTGCACCCATCGGGCAGCACCAAACTCGAAGAGGGCGATACCTTGTGTGTGCTTGGGCAAGAAAAAGATCTTGAAGCGCTCAGCCAACTGTTTAGTGAAGCGCCAGAGAAAGCCTCGTTTGCTCGCTTCTTCGGCGATTTTTTCTTGGATGTCGAAGCGAAACTGTCTGACATGGCGATGGCCTATGGCTTGGATCTCGGTGATGTCAGTGGTGATACGACTCTTAAGGATCTAGTGACGGAACACTTGGGCGCAACTCCGGTATTGGGTGACCACTTTGAATGGCAAGGATTGCGCTGGGTGGTGGCGGATGTGGTGGATTGGCAGGTGACGAAAGTCGGTTTGTGTCTGCCTGCCGACGATAGTCAAGCGTCAACGAGCGAGTAGATTACTCGCTCATCTCTTTAAGCAGAATGACCGCTTGAGTGCGGTTTTTCACGTCCAGTTTGCGGAAAATTGCCGTCATGTGCGCTTTGATGGTCGCTTCAGAAACGTTGAGCTCGTAAGCGATCTGTTTGTTGAGCAAGCCATCAGAGAGCATGCCCAGTACTTTATATTGCTGAGGCGTCAACGCGGCGATTTTCTCCGCCAAATCATTACACGCGGCGTTATTGATGATCAAACCTTCCGGGAAGTAGGGGTCGCCATTGAGCACTTGGTTGAGTGCGGCGATAAGGGCTCGCATATCGCTCGATTTGGGAATAAAACCGAAAGCGCCGTGGCTTTTCACTTGGGTTACCACGGACGGCTCCTCGCTAGCAGAGACCACTACAATCGGTAAATCCGGGTATTCCGCACGCAGTTGGATCAACCCCGACATGCCATTGGCCCCCGGCATTTTGAGATCCAGCAGCAACAGATCCGGCTCTTCTTCACGTGCCAGTAGATTGAGCAGTGCTTCTAGAGAATCGGCTTCAAGTAAATTTGCGCCGCTGACCGCCATGTGCACCGACTGAAACAGGGCGTTGCGAAAAAGAGGGTGATCGTCGGCAATGATAATGGTGTAGGTCGAGTCCATGACGTTAAGCGCTTTTTACTAATTCGTTAATAGAATTATTGTCAGCTTTGCCTTGCTGGACAATATTTATCCGCTAAAAGTCTGATGTAAATCGACTTTTATTAGATTTCTTGCATATACACGAGAGAGGAAATGAGAAATCGGCAAAGGAAAACGCCAGAGAGGTATCTCGCTGGCGTTTGAAAGTGTTATGGGGTAAGTGCGTCCAGATGCACTAAGAAGGGTTCGGCTGGCATAAAGCCAGTCAGCCGCGCGTTTGAAACGGGGTTTCCTTGCGCATCCCAGAACTCGATAGTTGGCAAACCGAGCACTTGCAGATGTTGCAGCAGCTCAATGTCTTGCGCTTGATTGCGCGTCACATCGGCTTGTAGCAAGACAAATTGCTGTAACTTCGCCGCGACCTGAGGATCGTGAAAAGTGTATTTCTCAAACTCTTTACACGCCACACACCAGTCGGCATAAAAATCGAGCATCACAGGTTTACCGGCTTGTTTGGCCAATTGCAGTTGCTGCTGTAAGTCAGCCACGGAGCTGATGCGCGTGAAGCGCACCTCGTTTACGGACGTCGATGCACTTTGCGGTGCATACCAATAGTGCAACGCAGGTTGCGCCGAGGCGAGGAGACCGAGTACGGCGATGATGCCCAGCGCACTTTGCTTCCAGCCGCCAAACTCTAAGCTATTTTTGGCATGGTAAAGCCAGCCAAACGCGGCGATACCTAACGCTGACCACAAGGCGGTCGACCAGAGTTCGGGAAGAATGCGTTCCAGCAGGAAAATAGGCGCGGCGAGCAGCACAAAGCCAAACAGGGTTTTAACGCGCTCCATCCAGCTGCCGGCTTTCGGCAAGAGTTTGTTGCCAAATACCGCCACTAGGACCAGCGGAATGCCCATCCCCATGGCGAGTGCGTACAACGCTACCCCGCCCGTGAGCAAGTCGCCGCTTTGTGCCACGTAGAGCAGCGCACCGGAGAGCGGCGCAGTGGTGCAAGGAGAGCACACCAAGCCAGAAATCGCCCCCATCGCAAACACGCCTAAGCTGCTACCACCTTGCTGCTGATTGCTAAGATTATTCAGCCAAGTTTGCGCGCGACTTGGCAGTTGCAAGGTGTAGAGGCCAAACATCGACAGAGCGAGGGCAACAAAGAGTGCGCTCAAGCCAATTAGCACGTATGGGTGTTGCATTGCCGCCTGAAATTGCAGGCCAGCGGAAGCGACCACCAAACCAAGCAGCGTGTATGTCAGCGCCATCCCTTGCACATAGATCAGTGCTAAGCCGAATGCGCGACGCTGGCTGAGTTGACCGCCGCCGAGCACGATGCTGGTGAGGATCGGATACATCGGCAGCACGCAAGGAGTAAAGGCCAAACCGACGCCCAGCGCCAAAAACAGCAGCGGCGTCCACCAGTTATCAGCTAAGCCAGAAGCCAATTTATCTTGCTGGGTTAAAGGCGCAGCGGGCGAAAGCGTTGATGTGTCTGTCTTGCCGCTGGCCGCAGGTTGGGCAGACGATTTCACCGCTGGCGCTGGATTAGTAAACGACTCAATCTCAATCACCCGCGTTTCCGGTGGGTAGCAAAAGCCCGCTTTGGCGCAGCCTTGATACTGCACAATCAGCTTTGCTCCACTTTGCCAGTCTTGCAGGGGAATTCCAACGAATAGCGGCGTGGTGTAGATGTTGACGTCGCCAAAAAATTCATCGCGATATGGCTGGCCGTTTTCCATCTCAATCTCGCCGAGAGTGACATTTTCGGCGCTAAAAGAGAGGCGCTGCTGGTAGAGGTAGTAGCCCTCTTTCACTTGCCAGTCTAGGGTGATGCGATTGCCTTGCTGGAACGAGTTAAATGGAAACGCTTGATCGACAGTAACAAATTCACTGCTTCCCGAGGAAAAGCCCGAATTCTGGCTATTACCAAACAGAGCAAGCGAGGGTGCCGAGAAACGTCATGGCACCCAGCAATAAGAGAGTAAACAATGCGCGCATAATAATTGGGATCGAAACTTAAGTTGTGGCTAGTGTAACTCACTCAGACCCTGAAACCGCGCAGAAAGTTTCACGTGCATTGGCTTTGTGATGTCGGGCGAAGAAAAAGGGGAACCGAGGTTCCCCTAAATGCTGTAGCTAGCAAATTACATCAAGATGTTGGTCAGGAGCAGACCAAAGCCAATGCTGAATACCATGCTAAGTAAGCCAGGGATCATAAAGCTGTGGTTGAAAATGTACTTGCCGATGCGCGTTGTGCCTGTGCGGTCAAAGTCGATTGAGGCAATGATTGGGCCGTAGTTAGGAATAAAGAAGTAACCGTTTACGGCAACGAATACCGCAATGATCACCGCTGGTGGCAGGCCCAGCGTGATCGCTACCGGTACTAACACAGCGGTGGTAGCGCCTTGACTGTTCACCATTACCGACAGAGCAAACAGGGCGAAAGCAAATGTCCAAGGCGCGACTTCAACCAGCCCTGACACTGCCTCTTTAACCATAGCGCCGTGACCGCCAATGAAGGTGTCACCCAGCCAAGCGATACCAAAAATGGCGACGATGGCACGCATACCTGCATGGAATACGGAGCCTTGGCTAATGGCATTGCCATTGGGTTTACACAGCAAAATGATCAGAGCGGCAATAGAGAGCATGACGATTTCAATCGTATGCGCCATGCCCATTGGTGAGCCGTTAAATTGCGGACGCAAGCTTGGCAGGGCACCCATCACCACCACAATGATGGCGCCAAATAAGAATAGCGCGACCGATTTTTTCGCTTGCGGTGTGATTTCAATGTCCGCCACCGACACTTCTTGTTCCATTTCAGCACGAAACTCTGGGTCTTGCAGACGGCGCTGATATTCAGGATCGTCTTTAAGCTCTACGCCAATCTTATTAACGAACAGGCAAGCGCACGCCAAACCGAGAATGGTACTTGGAATGGTGATCATCAGCACGTCGGTGAGAGTGATCCCTTGCGGCTCTAAGAAGGCAACCAAGGCGACCACAGCGGCCGCAATCGGGCTGGCGACAATGGCAAACTGGGAGGCAATCACCGCCATGCTCAGTGGGCGCTCTGGGCGGATGCCGCTACGACGGCTCACTTCAGCAATCACAGGCAGTACAGAGTAGGCTACGTGACCGGTACCGGCCATCATAGTGAAAAAGTACGTCACCACAGGTGCGATAAAGGTAATGTGACGAGGGTTGCGGTGCAAAATGTGGGTAGCGATTTTAATCAGGTAATCCAAACCACCTGCGGCTTGCATTGAAGCCGCTGCTGCCACAACCGCCATGATCATCAGCATAACATCAATAGGTGGGCTGGTTGGCTGCATACCAAAACCAAAGCTGAGAATGGCAAGGCCAATACCGCCCATTACACCTAAGCCGATACCGCCAATCCTTGCACCAATTAGGATACATCCTAATACGATAAGGAACTCAATTAAGAACATTTTAGACTCCTAGAAATGAATAGAAAATAAACTGGCTCTATCCGGCGGTATGTTGTTTTTTTCTTGCCATGACCCAGCGCAAGCTTTCTCTTTTTTACTGCCGGTAGAAAGTAAAAAGGCTCTGAATCAGAGCCTTTTTTTACTTATTCGTAGCGTTTCGCTTTATAGGTTGGGTGCATAAAGTTTTGCACCGATAAAATGTCATCCAACTCTTCTGAGGTGAGCAAACCGCGTTCAAGGACCACCTCACGCACGCTCTTACCCGTTTCCGCACAAATCTTACCCACGATGTCACCTTCATGGTGGCCGATGTATGGGTTGAGGTAAGTGACGATACCGATAGAGTTGTATACGTAGTTTCTCACAGATCTCTTTGTTGACGGTAATGCCATCGATACACTTGTCGCGCAGGTTGACACAGGCATTTTGCAGCAGTGAAATCGATTCGAACATCGCCTGACCAATCACAGGCTCCATGACGTTGAGCTGTAGCTGGCCGCCTTCGGCTGCGAAAGAGATCGTGTTGTCGTTGCCCAGCACTTTGAAGCAAACTTGGTTGACCACTTCAGGAATCACTGGGTTTACTTTGGCTGGCATGATGGAAGAGCCTGCTTGCATTTCTGGCAAGTTAAGCTCGTTCAAACCCGCGCGAGGGCCAGAAGAGAGCAGACGTAGGTCGTTACACACTTTAGACAGTTTGACCGCTAGGCGTTTTAGTGCGCCGTGCGCCATCACGTAAGCACCACAGTCTGAGGTTGCTTCAATCAGATCTTCGGCTGGCACTACGTCAAGGCCAGTTACCGCTGCAAGGTGTTTCACCGCAAGCGCTTGGTAGCCCGGAGGGGTGTTTAGGCCAGTACCGATGGCAGTTGCACCTAGGTTCACTTCCAGTAGCAGTTTCGAGGTGTATTCCAGCGCGCGGATCTCTTCGTTCAGCGTCACCGCCCAAGCGTGGAATTCTTGACCAACGGTCATTGGCACCGCATCTTGCAACTGAGTGCGGCCCATTTTCAAAATGCCACTGAACTCTTGTGATTTCAGTTCGAACGCGCCTTTTAGGTATTCAATCGCTTCCATCAATTTATGGATGCTGTTGTAAACCGCAATACGGAAACCGGTTGGGTAGGCACAGTTGGTGGATTGGCTCTTGTTGACGTGATCGTTCGGGTTGACCACGTCGTAGCTGCCTTTCTCTTTACCCATCAACTCAAGCGCAATGTTGGCGATCACTTCGTTGGTGTTCATGTTCACCGATGTGCCAGCGCCGCCTTGGAAGACGTCTGACGGGAATTGATCCATGCATTTGCCGGTTTCCAGCATCAGGTCACACGCTTGGATAATGTAATCTGCCACATTCTTTGGAATCGCACCTAATTCACGGTTAGCCAGTGCCGCGGCTTTTTTGGTCATCACCATGCCGCGCACAAACTCAGGTACGTCCGAAATCGTGACATTGGAGATGTTGAAGTTTTCGATAGCGCGTAAAGTATGGATGCCATAGTATGCATCCGCTGGAACATGACGTTGACCTAATAGATCTTCTTCAATGCGAGTGGCTTGGGTAGACGCTGGATGCGCTTCAGTTAGGGTAGCCATAACAGGATCCTTAGATGATAATTCTGATAATTTAAAATATTAGTTAGCCATATCTGCAATCAGAATCCATTCATCAGAATTTTTGGCTGTAAAATCCGTCCTGACTTATGTAGCACATGATACTGTTCCCTGCGCATAAAAATAGTAAGTGGATCACTCTTTTTGCTTTTATTCGCGGAATATTTTGCAAAATATAAATGGGTTATGAACAGCGAGTGGGCTTGGTCAATCACGCTTTTTTACAGCTTCAATTTGAGTTGTCAGCGGCTTTGCCATTACACTGGAGCGAACTGAGGAGGTCCTGTGTTTCCTGTACTTTTATTGCTGTTTATCTGTGTGCCAATTATCGAAATAGGCCTGTTTATTCAGGTCGGTGGCTTTTTAGGGCTCTGGCCGACGATTGGTTTGGTGTTATTGACCGCGTTTGTCGGCGCGTCTTTGGTGCGCAGCCAAGGGCTACAAACATTGCTTTCAGTACAGCAGCGTTTGCAGCAAGGCGAGTTGCCCGCGCAGCAGATTGTTGAAGGGGTGATGTTAGCGGTGGCAGGCGTCTTGTTGTTGACACCGGGGTTTATGACCGATGCGATGGGAATGCTGGTGTTATTGCCTGCGCCCCGAGCGGCGCTAGCGCGTGTGTTGATGAGTAAAGTGGTGGTCAAAAGCAGCGCGGCAGGTTTTACGTCGCACTCTTTTGAGCAAGAGACATTTTCTCACCGCCATCATGATGCAGAGCGAGGCGGACAAACGTTCGAAGGCGAGTTTGAGCGCAAAGACGATGACGAGCACAAACCAAAACTGAAGTAAACCGAAGCGTAAAGAAATCGAGCCAGATAGAGAGAAAGCCGAGCATGCCCGGCTTTTTTATCGCCTGGTCGTCGGCGTATTAAATCGCCCCTTCAAAGCCAAGTTGTCGCCACGCCTCGAAGGCAATAATCGCCACCGCGTTCGACAGGTTCAAGCTTCGCGCCTCGGGCATCATCGGAATACGAATGCGCTGGCTGGTCGGCAAACTTTCTATCACTTCTTGCGGCAAACCGCGTGTTTCTGGGCCAAACAGCAGGACATCGCCACGTTGATAGCGGGCGTTAATGTGATGGTCACTGCCTTTGGTGGTGCAGGCGAAGAGACGATATTCACCGCGCGCCTGAAGAAAATCGAGAAAGGCTTGGTAGTTTTTATGGCGTGTCACGCGGGCGAGATCGTGATAATCCAAGCCAGCGCGACGCACTTTCTTCTCTTCCAGATCAAAACCTAACGGTTCAATCAGATGCAAATGTGCGCCACAGTTGGCGCACAGGCGAATAATGTTGCCGGTGTTTGGGGCAATTTCCGGTTCGTAGAGCGCAATATCAAACATGCCATCGAGTTCGTTTAGTCAAGGTGGAGCCAAGTATAAGGCGCTCGCCAGAACGAGTCCAACAGCGGCTCAGCCGATTTTATTGACCGGGAGAGTGACGCTGACGCGCAACCCTCCGAGTGGGCTGCGGCTGGCTTTGATCGTACCACTATGCTGGCGGATGGCGCTTTCGGTAATCGTCAGCCCGAGCCCTGTTCCACCGGAGTGGCGATCGCGAGCGGTGGAAACGCGATAAAAGGGACGAAAAATCGCCTCGAGTTCGGTTTCTGGTACGCCATCGCCATTGTCATCCACCGTGATGTGCAGTTGATCGCCGTGGTCGCGTACCTCAACTTGAACCCAATCCTTCCCGTAGTAAATCGCATTGCGAATTAGGTTTTCCACTGCGCTCATTAAGAGTTTGGGGTTGCCCGAAATGGTGCGTGATGGCAGCGGTGAGTAGTTGAGCGTTTTGCCCATCTGCTCGGCTTCAAATTGCGCATCTTGAATGATCTCTTCCCATAGGCTGCTGATGGGTTGATCTTCACGGTCGAGATGGCTGTTCATCTGCATGCGCGACAGCGCCAGCAGTTCGGCAATCATCTGTTCTAATCGCTGCGCCTCGGTATCAATGCGTTGCAACTCGGCGCTTTCCCCCTGCTTGCGGGTCGCCAATGCGTTGGCCATGCGCAGGCGAGTCAGCGGGGAGCGCAGCTCGTGAGAGATATCCGAAAGCAAACGCTGCTGCCCTGAAATCATCTGATTGACCGCTTCCACCATCTGATTAAAACTCGCGCCCGCTTGGCGAAACTCAGACGTGCCTTTCTCTAGCGTTGGATCGGTAACAAATTCCCCTTTTGCTACTCGCTGGGCGGCTTTTTCTAATCGCCGTGCAGGTTGGCTCAGCGCCCACGCCAGCCAAAGTAGCAGCGGGGTACTGACCAGCATGACCGCTAAGAGCAGTTGCAAAGGTTGGTCAAACATGCGCAGCAAAAATGGTGGTGGCTGGTTCCACTTGAGACCGACATATAAAAAGTACTCTTTGCCTGCCAAGGTAATCGGGAGCGGGCCTGAAAGCATAAAGCGGCCATAGAGTTTTTGTTGTGGTTTGTCTGGATGCTCCATGCTGGTGACAAAATTTTTCAACGCTTTGATCTGAAAGTCGCTGTGTTTGAGTGTGGTGAGAATGTTGGCGTCGGTGTCGCTGAGGAAAAAACGTGGCCGGTTGTCGCGTCCGTGGCGCTCGCCCGGACGTTCGAGACGAAAGAGAATTTTGCCCAGATCGCGTTCATCGGCAAATTCACGTTCGATCTCTTGCTTCGCTTCCAACAGGCGATCGTAATGATCGGGCGGGATTGCATGGGCTTTACGCGGATCAAGGTGTGGCAGCGCCAGCACCGCCATCAACACCAAAAACATGGTGAACCAGAAAATGGCAAAAATGCGCCCATACAGGCTGGTGATCTTGGGCAAACGCATGCTTTATTCCTCAACCATCAAATAGCCACGGCCACGTAAGGTTTTGATGCGTGACTTGCCATCGGCTCGCTCGGGAAGCTTTTTGCGTAAATTGGACACGTGCATATCAATGGCGCGATCAAACGCGGCGAGGCGTTTGCCAAGCACATCCAGACTGAGCGTCTCTTTGGTCAGCGTTTCCCCCGGATTCTGCACAAAATGGCTCAGGAGGGCAAATTCTGTTGAGGTGAGATCAAGTAGGCTCTCTTGGCAATAGGCTTCTTGTCTGCCCGGGTAGAGTTTGAGGTCTTGATACTCAATGCAGTCGCCACCGTTTTTCGTGCTTTTGGGGTTGCTGGTGCGGCGTAAAATGGCTTTGATACGTGCCAGTAGTTCCCGGTCACTGAACGGTTTAGGCAAATAATCGTCGGCACCCAGCTCAAGGCCGAGCACTCGGTCAATCTCTTCCCCTTTAGCGGTCAGCATCAAGACCGGGGTTTCCCAGTGTGCACGCAGGCGTTTTAAGGTGTCGATACCGTTGAGCTTGGGCATCATCACATCCAACAGAATCAGATCGATCTCTGCCGTCAGTGCCGCAAGGCCACTTTCACCATCATTCGCTTCGGTGATATTAAACCCTTCGTACGAAAGCACTTCGGTCAGTAAACCGGTCAGCTCGGTGTCGTCGTCGATCAGCAGAATATTGGCCATAGAATTACCTTTAAATATCGTCGTTCTGTCTTAATAGTACTGTGAAATGGCTGTCAGGTATGAGGAGCAATGTCGCTCTTTACGATACTTTACGCTCTCTATACGCCACTTTACTCAGGGTTTTGTATTCTAAACTCAAGCGCTGTGAGAGCAGCTCAGAAACAACTGAATGAGTAAGGAATAGATTATGAAAACGGTAAAAAAACTGGTACTGGCTGCGGCGATTCTTCCTTTAACTTTGGCAACCGCAAGTGCGTTTGCTTTCGGTGGTGGTAAAGGTCATCACAAAGGCGGTCCTGACGGCGAGTGTGGCATGGGTATGGATCGCGGTATCTTCCGGGAGTTGAATCTGACCGATGCTCAAAAAGAGCAATTAGACTCGATGCGTCAAGCGGGTCGCAAAGAGATGAAAGCGCAGTTTAAAGGCAAATTCGCTGATAATCAGGCGGAGCGCCAAGCGCAGCATGCTAAAGTGCAAGCGTTAGTGTTAGCCGACACATTTGATGCCAATGCGGCCAACGAGCTGGCAAAAGAGATGGCGGCGAAACAGGCAGATCGCCGGGTGCAAATGTTAGAGAAGCAGCACCAGATGCTGAGCGTTTCTGACTCCAGAGCAGAAAGCGAAATTTGTGGAGTTACAAAATGAGCGTATGCAGGCGTGCGGTGCGAAAATGCACAAACGCTTTGCCGATAAAGCAGACGATTAATCTGTTAGGGCGACAGCAATGTCGCCCTAATTGTTTCATATTCATTCAATGATGAGCGAGTTATACTGGCTGTCTGTTGGTTGAGTTTTACATGATTATGAAACAGCAATATGCACGATTAGTGACTATGGCCGCTTGGACGGCAACAGCGGTCGCCACTCTTCTTCTTATCGTTAAAGTTGCCGCTTGGTGGGTGACGGGATCGGTTAGTTTACTTGCTTCACTGATTGACTCGATGTTGGATATCGCCGCTTCTGTGGTGAATTTGGTGGTGGTGCGCTACGCGTTGCAACCCGCCGACGAAGAGCACACCTTCGGCCATGGCAAAGCGGAATCTTTGGCCGCTTTGGCGCAGGCGATGTTTATTTCCGGTTCGGCGGTTTTCCTCATCTTAAATGGCGTTGATCGCTTTTTCCGCCCTCACTTGTTGAACTCCCCGAATACGGCGTTTATGTCAGCTTATTTGCCATGGTGGTCACGCTGGGCTTGGTGACATTTCAAAAATACGTGGTGAAAGCAACGGGTAGCCAAGCGATTGCCGCCGATTCCCTCCATTATCAAAGCGATCTGTTTATGAATGCCGCAATCATGTTGGCACTTGGATTGAGTTACTTTGGCGTTGGTCAAGCGGATGCGGTGTTTGCGGTTGGCATTGGGCTATTTATCCTCTATAGCGCGTTCAAAATGGTCAGTGAGGCGGTGCAAACGCTGCTCGATCGTAAATTGCCTGACGAAGAACTTGAACAGATACATTGCGCGTGCCTAACGGTCGAGCATGTCCTCGGGGTGCATCAGTTGCGCACGCGCATGTCGGGCCCAACGCGTTTTATCCAGTTGCATCTTGAGCTAGACGATCATTTACCGCTGATCAAAGCGCACCAAATTGCCGACGAAGTGGAAGCGAAACTGTTGGAACTGTTTCCCGCCTCGGATGTGTTGATCCATCAAGATCCTTACTCTGTGGTGGTCAGCAGCGAGAAAGAGCACATTGAACAGCAGTGGTCGTAAGTGAAAATTCGTTTTGTTTTGAAGACAAAAAAGGTGTTGTTGACTATCTTTCCATCTACATCTATTAAGATTCCTGATCCTGATATGAATCAACAAAGTTTTACTGCAAAACTGTAATACTCTTACATAAGTAGAAAAGTTACATAAATTTGTGTGTTTTCGTTGGTATTCCTGTAGAGGAAATGTAACATTGCAGACAGATTTTCCCATTATTTAGGTAGCTGATTACCAGCTACGATTAAGAAAAATTAAATATTGATTGCCAAAGATCGAGGGTGAGCATGATTAAAAAGATCGGTGTTTTGACAAGTGGTGGCGATGCCCCAGGTATGAACGCGGCAATCCGCGGCGTGGTTCGTACAGCATTGGGTGCAGGCCTTGAAGTGTTTGGTATCTATGACGGTTACCTTGGTCTCTATGAAGGCCGCATTAAGCCTCTTGATCGTTCAAGCGTTTCTGATGTGATCAACCGTGGTGGTACTTTCCTCGGTTCGGCGCGTTTCCCTGAATTTAGAGAAGTGGCAGTTCGTGAAAAAGCGATCGAAAACCTAAAAGCTCACGGCATTGATGCGCTGGTGGTGATCGGCGGCGACGGTTCGTACATGGGCGCGAAGAAACTGACGGAAATGGGTTACCCATGTATCGGTCTGCCAGGCACAATCGACAACGATATCGCAGGTACGGATTACACCATCGGTTACCTAACGGCGCTGAATACGGTGATCGAATCGATTGACCGTCTGCGTGATACTTCATCTTCTCACCAGCGTATTTCGATTGTTGAAATCATGGGTCGCCATTGTGGTGATTTGACGCTGATGTCAGCCATTGCTGGTGGTTGTGAGTACATCATCACGCCAGAAACGGGCTTAGACAAAGAGAAGCTGATCAACAACATTAAAGATGGCATCTCGAAAGGTAAGAAACACGCGATCATTGCGCTGACCGAGCTGATGATGGATGCCAACCAATTGGCGAAAGAGATCGAAGCGGGTACAGGACGTGAAACACGCGCGACCGTTTTGGGTCATATTCAGCGTGGTGGTAAACCAACAGCGTTTGACCGCGTTCTTGCTTCTCGTATGGGTAACTACGCTGTACATCTGCTGATGGAAGGTCACGGTGGCCGCTGTGTCGGTATCGTTAAAGAGCAGCTCGTACATCACGATATCATCGATGCAATTGAGAACATGAAGCGCCCAGTGCGCAATGATTTGTTCAAGGTTGCCGAAGAGCTGTTCTAAGAATGGTTTGAAACCATATATAACAAGGCCGCGTCACCACGCGGCCTTTTTCATTGGCTGTTTTCACTGAGTGGTAAATGTGTTTTGCGTTTATTCAACGCATACAGATAACCGCAAATTCCGCCAGCCAAGTTACCCAGCGCAATCCCAACGAAACAGGCCTTCAATGGAGTAGAGTTGGCTGCCGAGCCAAGCGGCGGGCAGTGTAAAGAGAAACAGACGCATAAAGCTCCAGCGAAACGCGTTCAGTGGTTCATGCATGGCGTTCAAGCCGCTGACCAACATCATAATAATACCGAGAAAGCCGTAACTGGCTGGCACTACCAACAAGTAATGCCACAGGAGATCGCGCACACTCTGTTCCTGCGAAAAGAGGCTGGCAAGAGGAATGCTTAGTGGCACCATCATTAAAAACACCAGCCCTTGAAAGAGTACTGAAAAACGCATACTGACAAATAGTCCTTGAAAGGCGCGTTGCGGGTTTTTCGCCCCTAGGTTTTGCGCCATAAACGGTGTCAGGGACGATGTCAGTGCCATCAACACCAGAATCAGTATCGACTCAATGCGCTGCGCTGCGCCGTAAGCAGCGACGGCAGCGGTGCCGTGGCTGGAGAGCATCATCATTAATAGCGCACCCGACAGCGGATTCATCGCGTTGGATAAGGCAGCAGGTGTGCCCACTCTGAGAATCTGCTGCCAATCTTCGCCAATGCGTTGCCATTTTGGCGCCGCGAGCAACTTTTCTCGTTTAATCAATACATAGAATGAGCCGCACAAGGCGCCGAACCAGCTAAACGCACTGGCAATGGCCGCGCCTTGAATGCCGAGTTCTGGAAATGGACCGATGCCAAAGATCAGCAGCGGATCGAGAACGCCATTGATAAGTCCGGCTAGCATCATAATCTTGGCGGGCGTTTTGGTATCCCCCGTAGCGCGAATCGCGCTGTTGCCAGCCATCGGGATGACCAACAGTGGAATGGTGAGATACCAGACATGCATGTACTGAGCGATCAACGGGATGAGTTCTTCTTGCGCGCCAAGTAACGTAAATAGGGGCTCCACCGTGAAAAAGCCAAGCGTAGAGGCAAGAGCAACCAGCGCAACGGCCAACAGCAAGCCGTGGCTGGTGAAGCGCGCGGCTTGGTTGGCATCGCCCTGACCAAGCAATCGGCCAATGCTGGTGGAAAGACCGATGCCGATGCCCATGGTGATGCAGTTCACCGCAAACGTCACTGGGAAGGTGTAGCTGATCGCCGCGAGTGCTTGGGTGCCGAGTAAGGAAACAAAGAAGGTGTCCACCAAGTTAAACATCTGGATCGCCACCATACCGAAGATCATCGGAATGGTCATTTTGCGTAGTGTGAGTGCGATAGGGGCGGTGAGTAACCCGTGTTTATCGAGCATATGAGCGACCACTGAGTGGAAAATGGCAAGGATACAAGAAATCCTTGCCAGCAGCGAGTCAGGGATTTCGACGTAATCCTTTGCCGGACTGTGCGAACTTTTAACTCAATCACAAAAATTTTACCCGTGCCCCTTGGGATCGTCATGATCGCCCCCTATATAGTTACCACTAGGCCTAGCGCCCTGTTTTAGGGCAATTATCAAATCAAACATGGAATTTTTCAGGAGAGACGACCGATGAATATTCGTCCGTTACATGATCGAGTTATCGTAGAACGCCAACAAGTTGAATCTAAGTCAGCTGGTGGCATCGTTTTAACTGGTTCTGCTGCAGAGAAGTCAACTCGCGGCGTCGTTCTGGCTGTTGGCAAAGGCCGCATCCTTGAAAACGGCTCTGTGCAGCCGCTGGACGTAAAAGTTGGTGACACCGTGATTTTCGCCGAAAGCTATGGCACAAAAACGGAAAAGATCGACGGTAAAGAAGTTCTGATCATGTCTGAGAACGACATCATGGCAATCGTTGAGTAATTCATTCTGAATCACAACGAACTAAAAAAACAGAATTTAGAAGGAAAATAAAGATGGCTGCTAAAGACGTTAAATTTGGTAATGACGCACGTGTAAAAATGCTGGAAGGTGTCAACATTCTGGCCGATGCGGTAAAAGTGACCTTGGGTCCTAAAGGCCGTAACGTCGTACTGGACAAATCATTCGGTGCCCCAACCATCACCAAAGATGGTGTGTCTGTGGCGCGTGAAATCGAGCTGGAAGACAAGTTCCAGAACATGGGCGCACAAATGGTGAAGCAAGTGGCTTCACAAGCGAACGATGTGGCGGGTGACGGTACAACAACAGCGACCGTGTTGGCACAGTCGATCGTCAACGAAGGCTTAAAAGCCGTTGCCGCGGGCATGAACCCGATGGATCTAAAGCGCGGTATCGACAAAGCGGTAGCAGCGGCGGTTATCGAGCTGAAAGCTCTTTCTAAAGATTGCTCTACCAGAACTGAAATCGAGCAAGTGGGCACTATCTCTGCCAACTCAGACTCAAGTGTGGGTAAAATCATCGCCGAAGCGATGAAAAAAGTGGGTCTCGATGGCGTGATCACGGTTGAAGAAGGTCAAGCACTGCAAGATGAACTGGACGTGGTTGAAGGCATGCAGTTTGACCGTGGTTACCTATCTCCTTACTTCATCAACAACCAAGAAGCGGGCAGCGTAGAGCTGGAAAGCCCATTCATCCTATTGGTTGATAAAAAGATTTCTAGCATCCGTGAATTGCTACCTGCTCTAGAAGCGGTTGCCAAGGCATCACGTCCACTGCTGATCATCGCTGAAGACGTAGAAGGTGAGGCGCTGGCGACACTGGTTGTTAACAACATGCGTGGTATCGTGAAAGTCGCTGCGGTTAAAGCGCCTGGTTTCGGCGACCGTCGTAAAGCGATGCTACAAGACATTGCGACCCTAACTGGTGGTGAGGTGATTTCAGAAGAAGTTGGCCTAGAGCTGGAAAAAGCGACGCTGGAAGATTTGGGTCAAGCGAAACGCGTGTCTATCACCAAAGAAAACACCACCATCATCGATGGTATGGGTGAAGAAGCGATGATCCAAGGTCGCGTGGTGCAGATTCGTCAGCAAATCGCAGAGGCGACTTCAGATTACGACAAAGAGAAACTGCAAGAGCGTGTTGCTAAGCTAACGGACGGCGTTGCGGTTATCAAAGTGGGCGCGGCCACTGAAGTAGAAATGAAAGAGAAAAAAGACCGCGTAGAAGACGCGCTGCACGCGACTCGCGCTGCGGTTGAAGAAGGCGTGGTTGCTGGCGGTGGTGTTGCACTGATTCGTGTGGCCTCTAAACTGGTTGACCTAAAAGGCGACAATGAAGAGCAAAACGTGGGTATCCGCGTAGCACTACGTGCGATGGAAGCGCCAATTCGCCAAATCACCAAAAACGCGGGTGATGAAGAATCGGTTGTGGCAAATAACGTGAAAGCGGGTGAAGGCTCTTACGGCTACAACGCGGCAACGGGTGAATACGGCGACATGCTGGAAATGGGTATCCTAGATCCAACTAAAGTCACTCGTTCTGCGCTGCAGTTCGCCGCTTCAGTTGCTGGTCTAATGATCACCACGGAAGCGATGGTGACAGATCTACCACAAAAAGATGCAGGCATGCCAGATATGGGTGGCATGGGCGGTATGGGTGGCATGGGTATGATGTAATCATCCCACGGCACTAAGCCTAAATGAGAAAAGCTGAGGAGCAATCCTCAGCTTTTTTATTGCCTGAAATCTATCCAAAGTTGGCGCAAAGCGCAGAAGATTTTACGCTGTATTGACGATGCAAAAGAATGCTAGAGATCTGATCTGTATATAACTAAATGATTTTTATGGTTTTGTTCTGATTTTGTTATTTTCTAGCCATATCATTTTTTACAATACAATGACTTGTCTTTATTGAACGTCGTTCATAATCATCGCATTCTGGGTATGAATAGCTACCCTTTGGTAAATCAGTGTGATCAGTGGAGACGAAAAATGAAAAAGAGTGTAATTGCAATGGCGGTGGTAGCGCTGAGCTCAACAACGGCGATGGCGGCAACTCCGGTCATGTTTTCTTCGCTTAATAACTTCAATGCGCCAGATGAAAATGCCGTATCCGGTGTTCGTTTGGCGGCGCTCTACGGTAAGGTTGAAGAGTTGAAAGGGGTTGATGTCGCGGTGGTTGGTCTTTCAGAAACCGATCGTACCACAGGGGTAAACTTGGGTTTGTTTGGCGCATCAAAAGTGAATCAAGAGATGACAGGTGCATCGCTTGGTTTCTTTAACTGGAATACCGGAAAAACCACGGGTGCCAACGTTGGCGTGGTGAACATCACCCACGATGTGAAAGGGGCCAACGTGAGTTTTGTCAACTACTCCGAAGGCAATACCATGGTGGATGTGGGCGCGGCGAACTTCTCTGACACCTCAACCGTTCAGGTCGGTGTGTTCAACAAAACGGCGAAGATTGAAGGCGTGCAGATCGGCTTGATTAACTGTGCCGACAACGGTTTCTTCCCTTGCTTCCCGCTGATCAACTTCGCGAAGTAACTACTGCGTTAAATAAGCACTTCGTTAAATAAGCACTTCGTTAAATAAGCACTTCGTTAAATAAGCGCTTCGCTTCCGTCGAGCAGCGGCCACGTTGATAACTAGCCAAAAAACAACCCCGGACATGATCCGGGGTTTCTTATGACTTGCAGCGCGCAAATTATTTAATCAGGCGGGAAGAGCTTCTGCGCTGCTGAATTTTTTGATGTACTCCGCGGCGCAGTGCTTGAATGCGGTTTTCGGCTTTATCGACACCGAGTAGCACTGCCAAGGCGAGTAACGTGATCAGCACTGACTGGTGCATCAAACCCAGCCCGATCATCATCCCCATTGAAGCCAGCACCCAAATCACGGCGGCGGATGTGACGCCGTGGATCTTGCCATCTTGCGTCATCATCACCCCAGCGCCAAGAAAGCCAACGCCAGTAATGATCTGCCCAAGTACCCGTGCTTGATCTAAGGTGTTGGGCGAGAGATACACCGCCATCGACATAAAGAAGTAGGTACCGGAAATGATCAGAATCGACGTACGGATACCGACGGGCTTACCGCGTGTCTGACGCTCCGCGCCAATAAGAACACCATTGAGCGCGCAGCACAGTAAGGCCGGCCAGCTAAATGGTTCTATATTCAGAAAAGTGTCTAAAGTCTCTTGCATGCTACCCCCGCCATTTTCGCGGAGTATGCGTATTGGGGGCGATGAGATCGAACAAAATTTTTTGTTGGTAACGACAATTACTCTAAATGCAAATCGAGCGGTGTTTTACTTGGCCGACCGCCAATTTCGCGTGTCAATTTCGGCACTAAGTAACCGGAAACACGTGCAATGACTCCGTGCATAATGCGCTTCGCTTGTTGGTCGTCAACAAAGAAATGAGCCGCTCCTTGCACCTTGTCCAAAACATGCAAGTAGTAGGGCAAAATACCAGCATCAAACAGCGATTCGCTCAACGCGACTTGCGCATCCACCGTGTCGTTGACCCCTTTAAGCAGCACACTTTGGTTAAGTAGTGTCACACCAACCTGTTTGAGCTTGGCAAGTTGTGTGGTGAGTTCGTGATTGATTTCGTTGGCGTGATTAATGTGAGTAACCAAAATCACTTGCAGGCGTGTGCGGGCCAGTGTTTGGCACAGTTCCTCTGTCACTCGCGCTGGAATGACGACGGGCAAGCGGCTATGAATTCTCAGCCGTTTAATGTGAGGAATCGCGGCAATATGTTCAACCAGCCATTGGATCTCATCGTCTTTCGCCATCAGTGGATCGCCGCCGGAGAGAATGACTTCATTGAGTTTCTTGGTGCTCGGCGATGTACTGCAAACTGCGCTGCCAAGCGAATTTGTTGCCCTTGTTTTCCTGGTATGGAAAGTGGCGACGAAAACAGTATCGGCAGTTGATCGCACAGCCACCTTTGACAATCATTAGCGCGCGATTGCGGTATTTGTGCAGCAGGCCGGGGATCTCGTTGTCTTGCTCCTCAAGCGGATCATGAGAAAAGCCTTGGTGAACCTCAAACTCGTCACTGAGTGGTAAAACTTGTCTAAGCAAAGGGTCGTGCGGGTTGCCTTTTTCCATTCTGGCGACAAAGCTGCGGGGAACGCGCTGTGCAAACAGCTTGCGCGCCGCAAACCCTGCTTGCCACGGCGCGGGATCGATCTCTAACATCTGCAACAAGCTTGTCGGATCTGAGATCCCATTCGCTAGCTGTTTGAGCCAGTTTTGCTCAACAGTTTCGACTTTTCGGGTTATTATATGCGGCATTGAATTTAGCTCTAAGAACGTAAGAGGAAAAAATGGCTACAGTTAGCACCAATGAATTTAAAGGCGGTCTGAAACTTATGATTGACAGCGAGCCTTGCGTAATTCTAGAGAACGAATACGTGAAGCCGGGTAAAGGTCAGGCATTCAACCGTGTTAAAATTCGTAAACTTCTTTCTGGTAAAGTGCTAGAAAAAACATTTAAGTCTGGCGACACCTGTGAAGTCGCAGACGTTATGGATATCGACCTAGATTATCTCTATTCAGACGGCGAATTCTACCACTTTATGAACAATCAAACCTTCGAACAGATTGCTGCTGATGCGAAAGCGGTTGGTGAGAGCGTGAAGTGGTTGGTGGAAAACAACAGCTGTATGCTGACTCTGTGGAATGGTAACCCAATCGCGGTGACTCCACCAAACTTCGTTGAGTTAGAAGTGACTGAAACCGATCCTGGTCTGAAAGGCGATACTCAAGGCACAGGCGGCAAGCCAGCAACGCTATCAACTGGTGCGGTTGTTCGCGTTCCACTTTTCATCCAAATCGGCGAAGTGATCAAAGTGGACACTCGCAGCGGTGAATACGTTGGTCGTGTAAAATAACTGTTCATATTAAATCAAGGTCGCTTCGGCGGCCTTTTTTAATCTCTGTCGAAAATAATAACTGCGTCCAATATTCGGAAAAAGTTAATTATTTTTATGAATCTTTCGACTATTTCTACGTGTAAATAATTGTTACATTTGTCCTCGTTGTTGAGTGAGTAAGATAACACTTTGGTTTATTTAGTTTTATCTCATTAAACAACCACAACAGGAGAATTATAATGAACAATCCAAGCATAGGATCCAGTTTGAAAGTAGAAGAGCGCCGCCAGTTGTTACGTCGTGGCATGAAAGCGGCGGTGTTCGGTCTGCCTCTGTTGGCCGTCGCTCTGACTATCAACAGCTCGGTATTGATGACCGATGCCGGATACAGCTACGTTCATCAAAATAACATTACTGGTGAGCTGGATGTATTCACGGAACCTGGCATTCACTTTCGCATGCCTTTTTTGTCGAAGATCACTCAGTACGACCAAGTGATTACGGTGTCATTTGGCAACAACACTGGCGAAGACTTTTACCAGCGGCTCGACCCGGTGCAAGTGCGTTTTGCTGATACCTATATCGGCCAGATCCCGGTGACGTTTCGCTTTAAATTAAGCACCGATCCTGAAGCTTTGATCAAAATGCACCGCGAGTTTCGCAACAACAGTAACTTGATCGATGCGCTGTTGGTCAAAAACGCACGTAACGTCACGGTGATCACTGCAACCCAGTACACGGGCGAAGAGTTCTTCCAAGGTGGACTGAACCAGTTCAAGTCAAAATTGGGCGATCAACTACGTGAAGGGATCTATTTGACTGAGCGTCGTCAGGTAGAAGTGGAAGAGTTAGATCTGGCGCCGGTGGGCGTAGACCAATCTAACGCTAACCAGCTGCAACGCACCAACCAGTTGGTGTGGAAAACCGTGCCGGTGTTAGACAAGACTGGCCAGCCAATTCGTCAGGATAACCCACTGCAGCAGTATGGCATTCAAGTGACTCAGGTGACGATTGGTGATCCGCAGCCAGAAAAACAGCTTGATCAGCTATTAGCCGATAAAAAGCGCTTAGTGGCCGATCGCATTCGGGCGATTCAGGAACAAGAAACCTCCAAAGCACAAGCCGAAACGGAGCAGTTACGCAAAGAGATCCAACGTACTCGCGAAGTGCAAGATGCACAGCGTCAAAAAGAGTTGGCGATTATCTCTCAGCAAAAAGATGTCGAAGTGGCACGTCAAATTGCCGAACGAGAAATTGTTGAGGTAGAAAAGACCAAGCGTTTGGCCGAAGTTGAAAAAGAGAAAGAGCTGGCAATAGCGGAAGCGAACCTCGCTATTCAAAAGGCCAATGCCTTGTCGGCGGAGTTTGAAGCCAAAGCGATATTAGAAAAAGGGCGTGCAGAAGCGGAAGTGCTAAAAGCCAAATATGCGGCACTGGGAGCCAACCGCGAAGTCTACTTGGCCGAGCTCAATCGCGATGTTGCGAACTCGCTCTACAACAACTTGCAAAACTTCCAAGTGCAGATGCCACAGAACTATATTGGTGGCAGCGATGAAAGTGGTCTGAAAACCAACCTAGATGTCATCACTGGATTTGGGGCGCTCGGCTTGATGGAGCAAACTAAGCAGGTAGTGAAGCAATAAGATCATTAGTGGTCAAAAGCTCGTAAAGGGCGCAGATAGAAAAAAAGCTGGCGCGAAATCGCCAGCTTTTTGTTTGCTTAGATTGGTGTGCTTGGAAAAGCCTTACAGCATGAAAATAAACACTACTGAGAGGGCTGAAATGAGGCCAGCAAAGGCGTAGCAGCCAATTTTGCCCACCACACCTGCGTGGATTTTCAAGTCATGCATGCCGTGGTGAACACGGTGCATCGCATGCCACATCGGCAGTGCTAAGGTGCCGATGATAAACAGGGCACCGATAATGCTGGTGGCGAAGCTGACCACGCGTTCGTAACTTAACGCTTCAGCATCAATAATGCCAAGCGGGGCAAGAATACCCAGCACGAGCACTGTTACAGGGGTGATCATGGCAAACCAAGTACCGCCAGCACCAAACAGGCTCCACCAAATTGGCTCGTCAGAACGTTTCGGTGCGGTATTTACGGAATAATTGGGTTTCATAGTCAAAGCTCCTTACACCACAACAAGAACGATCAGCGAAATCAAGGCCACGGCGGCCCATTGCGCCAAAACGATGATTTTCTTATCCACTAGTTTGCCACCGAGACGGATCGGCATCACCTGCGGCATCATGCTAAAGAAGGTTTGCGCGTGCAGCAAACTGCCCGCCAAAGCCACGATGTTAATGGCGACTACCAGCGGATTGGCCATAAACGCCAGCCAAGTTTGCCATGCTTCTGGACCCTTCACTAAAGCACCCAAACCAAAAGTAAGGAAGAGAGTGAAAAGGATCAGCGGAAGCACGGTTGCTTCACGCAGCATGTAAAAGCGGTAGAAAGGATGGCTCTTCCACCAAGTGCGTTTGATTTCGCGAACATAAGGTTTACGGTTACTCATCCTAAGCCTCCACTTTCTTTGGTGTGCCGTCAGGTTTTAGCATGGCGATAACAAAGTCCATCGACGACTCGACTTTGCCTTGGTTAACCGCCGCCGCTGGGTCAACGTGTTTTGGACACACTTCTGAGCAGTAGCCGACAAACGTACAACCCCATGCGCCGTTTTCACCGTTGATCAGCTTCATGCGTTCAGCTTTACCGTTGTCACGGCTGTCCAAGTTGTAGCGGTGCGCCAGCGTCAAGGCCGCAGGGCCGATAAACTCTGGATTGAGGCCGAACTGCGGGCAGGCTGCGTAGCACAAACCACAGTTGATGCAGCCAGCGAACTGCTTGTATCTCGCCATCTGTTCTGGAGTTTGTAAGTTGGTGCCATCTTCAGGTTTACGATCATTACCGATGATGTAAGGTTTGATTGCTTCAAGACGTTCAATAAACGGCGTCATATCGACAATCAAGTCTTTCTCGATTGGGAAGTTGGCGAGTGGCTCGATCTTCACCCCATCAGGGTAGTCACGTAAAAAGCTCTTACACGCCAGCTTTGGCACGCCGTTGACCATGATGCCGCATGAGCCACAAATTGCCATTCGGCATGACCAACGGTAGGAAAGGTGTTTATCCAAGTGGTCTTTGACATAACCGAGTGCATCAAGCACCGACATGGTGTCATCAAATGGCACTTCAAAGGCTTGAAAGTGCGGTTCTGCGTCGGTTGCTGGGTCGTAACGCAGAATGTCTACTTTTTGAATGCGATTGGCTGACATTATGCTTGCTCCTCTGCATTTTTCTCGGCGGCTTTGGCGGCTTCTTCAGCGGCGGCTTTCTCTGCCGCTTCACCATACAGACGCGCTTTCGGCTGAGATTTAGTGATCTTCACATCGCTGTAGCTGATGCTTGGCGCATTGTCAGCTTGGTAGAAGGCCAGTGAGTGTTTCAGGAAGTTCACGTCGTCACGCTCGGTACAACCATCGTCAAGGCGTTGGTGAGCGCCGCGCGATTCTTTACGTAAAATCGCAGAGTGAACCATGGCTTCGGCGACTTCAAGGCCGTAGCCGACTTCGATGGCGTAGAGAAGATCGGTGTTGAACACCTTGCCTTTATCTTTGATGCTGATGCGTTTGTAGCGTGCTTTCAGCTCAGTGATTTTGTCGATGGTGGCTTGCATCAAATCTTCTTGACGGTAGATACCACAGCCCGCTTCCATGGTGTGACCCATTTCCGTGCGGATGTCTGCCCAGTTTTCATCGCCTTCTTGGTTCATCAGTGCCGCAATGCGTGCTTCAACCGCTTTGACTTGCTCGGCAATCGACGCTTCGTTCCAGCCTTTGAATTCTGCTGCACGTTTCACTGCGTTTTCCCCGGCGACGCGGCCGAATACCACGAACTCGGCCAGAGAGTTAGAGCCTAAACGGTTGGCACCGTGTAGACCAACAGAGGCACATTCACCGACGGCGAACAGACCTTTGATGCGGGTCTCACACTCTTTATCGGTCTCGATACCGCCCATGGTGTAGTGTACGGTTGGGCGAATGGGGATCGGCTCTTTGGCTGGATCGACGTTGACGTACGCTTTGGCGAGTTCACAAATAAACGGTAGACGCTCTTGCAGGTACTCTTCACCTAAGTGGCGCAGGTCAAGGTGTACCACATCACCAAGAGGGTGTTTGATGGTGTTGCCTTTTTGCTGCTCGTGCCAGAACGCTTGTGACACTTTATCGCGTGGGCCAAGTTCCATGTATTTGTTCTTCGGCTGGCCAACCGGTGTTTCTGGGCCCATGCCGTAGTCTTGCAGGTAACGATAGCCATTCTTATTGACGATAATACCGCCTTCACCTCGGCAGCCTTCGGTCATTAGAATGCCCGTACCAGGTAGGCCAGTTGGGTGGTATTGCACAAATTCCATGTCACGCAGCGGCACACCGTGGCGATAAGCCATCGCCATGCCGTCACCGGTTACGATACCGCCGTTGGTGTTACAGTGGTAAACGCGACCCGCACCACCCGTCGCCAGTACGACGGATTTGGCTTTGATGGTGACCAGTTTCGCCTTCCGACATATGGATGGCAATCAGCCCTTGCACTTCACCTTCATCAACCAGCAGATCGACCACAAAATATTCGTCAAAGCGCTTGATGTTGGAGTACTTCATAGAAGTTTGGAAGAGGGTGTGCAGCATGTGGAAACCCGTTTTATCAGCCGCAAACCAAGTCCGCTCAACCTTCATGCCGCCGAAGCGACGCACGTTGACTTCTCCGTTTTCTTTTCGGCTCCAAGGACAACCCCATTGCTCCATCTGGACCATTTCTCGGGTTGCATTGGCAACAAAGTATTCAACAACATCCTGTTCACAAAGCCAGTCACCACCGCCAACGGTATCGTTGAAGTGGTTGTCCAGACTATCCTCATCCTTGATAACTGCTGCTGAGCCACCTTCTGCAGCGACCGTATGGGAGCGCATTGGGTAGACCTTAGAAATCAGTGCGACTTCCAGATCTGGGTTTGCTTCAGCCGCTGCAATAGCAGTACGAAGACCAGCGCCGCCAGCGCCGATGACCGCGATATCTGTGATAATGGTTTGCACAGTTATCCTCCAGTGTGTGAGTGCGGGGTAATCCGCTTGTTATTGTGAGCTTGAGAAACAGGGCGGGCCATATTCCCCAAAAGTAGTACGGTTAGTGTAGAAGAGCCGCGCAGGAGAAAAATTGATGTATTTAGGTTTTTGCAGCGGAAATGCAAATATGAGCATAGAAATTACACGTTATGTGATACTTATCACGGCCAAGGAGTTTGGCTTCTCAAGCCTTTGCGGAACAAGGTGTTAACCGAATGTTGCCGACAATTTTCCTGCTCAATACAGGGGGAAGAACTAGCACGATTTATGTGTTGTACGACGTAAATTTTGCGCTTGTTACCTTGCTCGCCAGCGCTTGCAAAGGGGCAAAAAACTGGTAACTTCCATGCCCTAGCTATCTATATGAGTAACCCAATATGTCGACTGATTGGCAACCTACTGCTTCTATCCCGCAATTGCGCCAGCGCGCTGCGCTTATCGCGCGCATTCGTCAATTTTTTGCCCAGCGTAATGTGCTGGAAGTGGATACGCCCGCCATGAGTCATGCGACCGTCACGGATGTGCATTTGCACACCTTCCAAACTCAGTTTGTCGGGCCCGGCTATGCGCAAGGGAGCCCACTATTTCTCATGACTAGCCCCGAATTTCATATGAAACGCCTGCTAGCGGCGGGCAGTGGCTGCATTTATCAACTCGGCAAAGCGTTTCGCAATGAAGAGAATGGTCGTTATCACAATCCAGAATTCACCATGCTCGAATGGTATCGTGTCGGCTTTGACCACCATCAGTTGATGGATGAAATGGACGATTTGCTGCAACTGGTACTGCAATGTGGTGCTGCCGAACGTATGACGTATCAGCAAGCGTTTTCAACCGTGCTGGGCGTTTGCCCACTGGAAGGAACCATGGCCGAGCTGAAAAGCGTCGCAGCAAGGTTAGGCTTGAGTGATATCGCCGAGGCAGAAGAAGATCGCGATACTTTGCTACAGTTGCTGTTTAGCATCGGGGTCGAAGCAAAGATTGGCCAGCAAGTGCCAGCGTTTGTCTACGATTTTCCCGCTTCACAAGCGGCGCTGGCTAAGATCAACCAAAACGATCCGCGTGTGGCGGATCGTTTTGAGGTCTATTTCAAAGGGATCGAGCTGGCGAAACGGTTTCCATGAGCTCGACAATGCGCAAGAGCAACTGCGCCGATTTGAGCAAGATAACCACAAACGTGTTGAGATGGGCTTGGCGGAACAGCCGATTGATTACCATTTGATCGCGGCGTTGCAATCTGGCCTGCCAGAGTGTGCCGGCGTGGCGCTCGGGGTTGATCGTTTGATCATGCTGGCGCTGGGGTGCGATCACATCGATCAAGTGACCGCTTTTCCTTTTCCGATTGCTTGAGCGTGCCAGATGCTAAAAAAATGCGCGTTACTTTTGCTGTATGCTGCGGTGATCGCCGTATTGTCATTGCGTCCATCCAGTAGCTGGCAACAATGGGGTAGCTTGGCTCATCTCGATAAATTGCAGCATATGGCGGCGTATTGCTGCTTCTCGCTTTTGGCCGCTTATCTGATTCGCTCTTGGCGACGCCGCTGCCTCGCGGCGGCAGGCATTCTGCTCTTCAGTGCTGGGATAGAGGTGGTTCAAGGTTTGGTTGGTCGTGAGTCTTCCTGGTTGGATCTGTTGGCCAATCTGTGCGGAATTATACTAGGCTTACTAACGTATAAGCTCTACCTCGTTTGTCGATATCGTACGGTGAAATCGATATACTCAAGCGGCTAGGACGTTGATCTCTTTCCGCACCGAACGTGTCAGTTCGGTATGAAAGGTGGATGCGCCAACGCTGACTTATCTTTCTAGGAAAGGGATTACAACATAATAATGAAAACACGTGAGAAGATCGTTTACGGAGCCTTGGAACTCTTTAACCGCCATGGGGAAAGGAGTATCACCACCAATCACATTGCTGAGCATGTTGAAATCAGCCCAGGCAACCTTTATTACCACTTTCGCAATAAACAAGAAATTGTGCGCGAGATTTTCACCCTCTACGCGCAGGAGCTACTTGAGCGATTCGCGCCAGTGCAAGGGCAGCAAGAGAGCCTGACCCTGTTGAAGCACTACCTGGACTCCATTTTCACCTTGATGTGGAAATACCGTTTCTTTTACGCCAATTTGCCAGAAATTCTCTCCCGCGATGAGCAATTGCACGAGCAGTACATTCAAGTTCAAGAGAAGCTCCAAGCTAACTTGGTGGCCATCATGCAAGAGTTTGTTGAACTTGAGCTACTCAGTTTAGAGAAAACGGAATTGACCTCATTGGTGAGAACGCTGCATCTGATTGCCAGCAGTTGGCTGGCGTACCAGTCTGCGATGTCGCTGAAAGTGGCGATCACAGAACAAGTTGTCCGCCAAGGGATGTTGCAGATGTTGGCCGTGGTCAAACCCGTGGCCACCGAACAAGGCATGGAACAGTTGCTGCTGCTTGAAGATGGGATTCGCGCTCTACACGTTTAGTTTTCATAAGTTTTGTACAAGACGTAGTGCTGATATGACCATAGGCTATGACTCATGGCTTTATGGTCTTTGACTTTTATATTGCCGAAGTAACAATACGCCAGAGAATCAATTGGATAGGGATGTTATTGACGGATGAACTACGACATTTTTAACGGCGATGCCGATGGCATTATTGCTCTGCTGCAATGGCGCTTCGCCCATCCCACAGCGTCGACGCTGATTACCGGGGTTAAACGTGATATCCAGTTGCTCGAACAAGTGGCGGCGAAAGCGGGCGACACGCTGACGGTGCTCGATATCTCGATGGAGAAAAATCGTCTTGGTCTCGAACGTGCTCTGGCGAGTGGCGCTGAGGTTTTTTACGCCGATCATCATCAGTCTGGCCAAATTCCTCAGCACGCTTCGTTACACGCGCACATCGATCTTGATGCGGATACTTGTACCGCGCTGATTATTGACCGTCTGCTTGCTGGGCGCTTTCATCATTGGGCTATCACTGCCGCTTATGGAGACAATTTGATTGCCAAAGCCAATGCCTTGGCAGAACAAGCGGGGCTTAGCCCGACCCAACAAGCGCAGTTGCGAGAACTCGGCACCTTAATCAATTACAACGGTTACGGTGAGCAGATTGACGACTTGCATTTTCATCCCGCCCACCTTTACCAACATCTCAGCCGTTACGCTTCACCGTTTGATGTGCTGGCGGATATGAACTCCGCCTTTTATCAGTTGCAAAGCGCGTATCAGCAAGACATGGCTGCGGCACAAGCGATTGAGCCGCTCTATTGTTGCGATCGAGTGTCGGTGACCTTATTGCCAGATTGTGCGTGGTCGCGTCGCATCAGCGGTGTGTATGGCAACTGGCTCGCCAATCAAGAGCCTAGCCGCGCGCATGCTGTGCTCACGCACAATCAGGGTGACTCGTACACCGTATCGCTGCGTGCACCACTCAACAATAAACAAGGGGCGGGGGAGATTTGTGCTCAGTTCGCCACCGGCGGAGGGCGAGCGGCGGCGGCAGGGATTAATGCCTTGGATAAAAATCAGGTTGAGCGCTTAATCGAACTGCTGCAAGCGTATTACGACCAATAAACGGATAGGCGGCTAAGGTGTGACAGTGATTAGCGCACCATCCAATGCCTTGGGTTTTGTGCCTCACTGTTGCGGCGGATCTCGAAATAGAGCGAAGGACGATTTTGCCCGCCCGTGTCTCCGGCCAATGCGATCACTTCGCCAGCGGTCACCTTGTCCCCCTCTTTTTTCAGCAGGGCTTGGTTGTAGCCGTACAACGTCATGTCACCTTTGCCGTGATCAAGCAGCACCACCAAACCGTAGCCGCGCAAGTACTCTGCAAATACCACGGTTTCCCGGGTAAACGGCTTTGACTTGCTGCCCATAAGTGGCCGAAAGTACCACACCTTTCCAGTTGATCTGCCCGGTTTGGCGGGTGCCGAAACTATGTAGCACGCTCCCTTTGAGCGGCCAAGGCAGCTTGCCTTTTTGCCGCTCAAGTCCATCCATCGGGATGGCGTTGCGTTTGGCCGCTTTGGCAATTTCCGCTTTCAGGCGTGTTTCGTTTCTTTGGAGCTCGGAGAGATAACTCTTGTCATCAGAGATGCTTTGCTTGATGTTACCCAGCGTTTTCTTGCGCTGTGACTGGGTTTTAGCCAGTTGATCGTGTTTTGTCGATTGCTGTTTAAGTAGCGCTTCAATCTGCCCTTGTTCCAGCAATTTTTGCTGCTTACTGTGCTCTAACTCAGCGCTGGTGATTTCCAACTGCGAGATAGTTTCACTACGCGCTTTGGCAAGGTATTGAAAATATTGGCTGATTCGATCTTCCTCCACTCCTTGATTGAGGAGTGAAACGGACGATTTGGCGCGTTGCGTCACGTAGTAGGTTTGCAGCAATTCCGCTAAACGCTCGGTTTGGCGCTTTTTTTGCGTTTCCAGCTCATCGATACGCCCTTCTAGTTTCCCAATATTGGCGCGCGAAGTAGCCAGAGCCTGACGCGACTGGGCGATCTCTTTCTCCAGTTGGTTAATACCCAGCTCTTGCTCTTTCAGGGATTTTTGTAAATCGTCCAACCGTTTTTCTTGGGTTGAAAGCGATTTCTGCTGGCGTGAGATCTCGCTTTTGACTCCTTGCAATTCGGAATCGGAGGCCGCCAGAGAAGCTGTACCGGAACAAAGCAAAAGAACGCCGAGGGAAATCAGCAAGGAGCTTGAGAGAGTTGATTTCTGTTTTACCACGTACGTTCTTTCCTGAGTTGGAAGGGGTTAAAAAGCTGCGCCAATCGCCATATTGGCGTGCATCATATGCCGTCACCATCGATGAAGTTTTGCGTTTTGCCGTTAAAAGCTTGGTCCATATCGAATGACGGTTTGTCGGTTTCTGGGGCGTCCTACGATACGTGCTGGTACGCCGGCCACAGTAGTGTGCGGCGGAACGGGTTGCAGCACCACGGAACAAGATCCGATTTTCGCCCCTTCGCCGACTTCGATATTGCCAAGGATTTTTGCCCCAGCGCCAATCATTACGCCTTCGCGAATTTTCGGATGACGATCACCGCACTCTTTGCCTGTACCGCCAAGTGTTACGTCTTGCAGGATGGAAACGTCGTTTTCGACCACCGCCGTTTCACCAATGACAATCCCCGTTGCGTGGTCAAGCATGATGCCTTTGCCAATGCGCGCCGCTGGATGGATGTCGACCTGGCAGGCGACTGAAATTTGGTTTTGCAAGTAAGTAGCAAGGGCGAAGCGGCCCTGTTTCCAAAGCCAGTTGGCCACGCGGTAGCCTTGCAGCGCGTGATACCCTTTGAGATACAGCAGCGGAATGGAATACATCGAGACGGCAGGGTCACGGTTGACCGTTGCGCAAATGTCACATGCCGCCGAATCAGTAATGTTGGGATCGGCGGCAAAAGCCTCTTCGACTACTTCACGTACGGCCATCGCTGGCATGGATGCGGTGTTGAGTTTGTTGGCCAGAATATAACTCAGGGCTGCACCGAGACTGTCGTGTTTAATGATGGTCGCGT